>JAPORZ010000145.1 GCA_026709915.1 Gammaproteobacteria bacterium | reverse complement strand
TCTAAAAATGCCCTGCGTGGCATTTTCAGAGGTGGCCTTATAATACCAGTACTCTCTCCAGGAACGAATAACAGACCTGCGGCATGAATATCGCTATCATCGGCGCCGGCATCAGTGGCATTGCTGCGGCAAGTATCCTGAACAAGGCCGGTCATACCACCACCTTGTTTGAAAAACACGACCGGCCCGGCGGCGTGTGGGCAGTCAGTTATCCTGGTGTCAGCTTGCAAAATACCGACCGCCAGTACACCCTGACGGAATTCCCCTGGCCGTTCAAACCTGCGCAGCACCCCACCGGCGAGGAAATCATGTGCTACCTGGAGCTGGCCATCGAGGCGCTGGGGCTGGATGTGCGCCGACGTACCGAAGTCGTCGGTATGGCTGAAAACAACGCGGGGTGGACGGTGCAGTATCGGGATGACGCCGGTACGCATGAACGACAGTTCGATTACGTGGTCTCGGCTATCGGCCAGTACACCGAAGGCAAGCGCCGCCCCACATTCCCCGGGCAGGAGACCTTCAAGGGCCGCGTGCTGACCGAACGCGACATCGATACGCCGCACCTGTTCACAGACAAGCGCACGGCCGTAGTGGGTTTCGGTAAATCCGCCGTGGACATCACGGTGATGGCCAACGCCGGCGCCGACCAGGTCTATCACGTGTTCCGCACCCCGCGCTGGTTAATCCCGTTTACCATTTTCAACATCCATTACAGCCGCCTGTTATTCAGCCGCCTGACCACCTTCTTCATACCGTGCTGGGCTTACCCGTCAAAATCGCAGCGGTTTGTGCACGCGCGCCTGGGGTTTTTGGTTGACTCGTTCTGGTATTTCCTCACCCGCCAACTCATCCTGTTATGCAGGTTGCGCGGCGTGTTCAAGGGCAAGGCGGCGCACAAGAGACTGAAAACCCTGATTCCGTCACACAAACTGGTACGCGATATGCGCTCTGCCACGGCGCTGGCGCCGAGAAGCTATTTTCGCCTGGTGGCGGACGGGCGCATAGAGCCGTTGCACGGGGAAATATCCCATTTTTCGGAGCAGGCCTTACATCTGCAGGACGGCCGCGCCATAGCCTGCGATCAGGTGGCGCTGTGCGTCGGTTCGGAACCGCCCACGTTCCCGTTCCTGCCGGAACCCTACCGGCGCCTGCTGGAAGGTGAGCATGACGGCACACAACTGTACCGCCACGTCTTGCACCCGGACATCCCCCGCTTCGCCTGTGCCGGCTATAACCATGGTTTTATGCACATACCCGCCGCCGAGGTCGCCACAGTCTGGCTGTGCGCGTACCTGAACGGCGACATTCGCTTGCCGACGCGTGCGGAGATGCTCAGCAGTATCGACGCCACGCGTGAGTGGAAACGCGAGCATATCAATTTTGAGCCGTCCCGCGCGTGTGCGGTGAACACCCGCTTCCAGCAGTATATTGATATGATGTTACGCGAACTGGGCCTTAACCCCTATCGGAAACTGCCCAACCTGTTCGCGGAGGTATTCGGACAGTACGGGGCGAACGATTACCGTAACGTTATCGATGAATACCTGGAACGGTCGCGTGCGCGCACAACGCCGTTGCCATCACTGCCGTTGGATGGCTGAGGGGTGTCTCTGAACCTGGGTCTGCAAGGCGCTGCGCGCTCCGCCGATATGTAAGTTGTTGTCCGTCCCGGCTGACGATATGTCGGGGCAGGCGCCCCGGGCCGGATTAGAGCTTATTCCCCGAGCTTGTCGTAGGCTTCGGTGTCCTTCAGGGCGGCGTTGTCCTTGATATAGTCCCAAGGCAGTTTGCCGGCATCCCGCAAGGTCACGTCAGCCCCCGAATCCAGCAAGGTCAGGATAATGGCAGGGTTGTTGCTCTGGTCGGCGGCCGCATGCAAGGGCGTGGCCTCTCTGGCGTCACGCACGTTCGGGTCGGCGCCGCCATCAAGCAACGCAATAATAATTCCGGGATTGTCGTTGGACCAGGCCGCCCAATGCAGGGGAGTAGCGCCCCATTCCTGGTCGCGCGCATTCATGTCCGCCCCGGCGTCCACCAGGGCGCTGATAATATCCGGCTCGTCGTTGAATGCCGCGGCAAAGTGCAGCGGGGTAAATCCCCACTCGTCCTTGGCATTGGCGTCCGCGCCCATGTCGAGCATTCTGTGAACCCGCTTCAAAGTGGCTTTTTCAAAAAAAGCCATAGTATTCCAGTCTGAATTTTTCAATTTATTGCCCCGATACAGAAGCGCCTATTGTAAACGAGAATCAACCAGCAGGTCAATACATGCCTGCACTTGCGGCCTGGTGGCAGGATTAATCCTGTCCCCGGTCGTCCTGACCATGTAAAATGGCAACTTCATGCCTGAGAAACTACTTAACGATCGTTTGCTGAGAGCATTGCGCCGTCAGCCTGTTGATGTAACGCCGGTGTGGATAATGCGCCAAGCCGGGCGTTACCTGCCTGAGTATCGCGCCACCCGTCAGCGCGCGGGCGATTTTATGACCTTGTGCAAGACGCCCGAACTTGCCTGCGAGGTCACGTTGCAGCCCTTACAGCGCTTTGATCTGGACGCGGCAATCCTGTTTTCCGACATTCTTACCATTCCCGACGCCATGGGCCTGGGGCTGAGCGTGGTGGAGAACAAGGGGCCGCAGTTTGCCCGGCCGTTGCGTAGCGGAAACGATATTCGCAACCTGACAGTGCCGGATATGGTAACCGACCTGGGCTACGTGTCGGACGCGGTGCGCCTGATCAAACGGGAATTGCAAGGCAAGGTCCCATTGATCGGTTTTGCCGGCAGCCCCTGGACCATTGCCACCTATATGATAGAGGGCGGCTCGAGCAAGAATTTCAGCAAGGCCAAAGGCATGTTGTACGGGCAGTCTGAGCAGCTGCACCGGCTGCTGGAGCTACTGAGCCGCGCCATTACCGATTACCTGAACGCCCAGATCGCGGCAGGGGTTGATGTGGTCATGCTGTTTGACAGTTGGGGGGGCATCCTGTCCCATGCCGCCTACAGCGAGTTTTCCCTGGCCTACATGCGGCGGATTATCCAGGGCCTGCGCGCCGCAGATACAGGGCGCGCAACGCCCATCATTTTATTCACCAAAGGGGGCGGATTGTGGATTGAAGACATCGCCAGGTCCGGTTGTGATGCCATAGGGCTGGACTGGAGTATGGATATCGAGCTTGCGCGCAAGTCAGTCGGCGCGCAGGTCGCATTGCAGGGTAACCTGGACACGGCTGTGTTATATTCCTCGCCAGCCTCGATTCGTCGGCAGGTGGCCGAGGTACTGGCCGCCTACGGGCAGGGCGAAGGCCACGTATTCAACCTGGGGCATGGTATTCATCCCGATATCGACCCGGACCAGGTGGCAGTGCTGGTGGACGCCGTGCACGAACTGAGCCGGCCGTACCATGCGGGCTAAGCAGCGCCTCACTCTGGTCGCCAAGGGGTTTTGCATCGGCACGGCGGACATCATCCCGGGGGTGAGCGGCGGCACCATGGCGTTTATGCTGGGGATTTATCGCGAGTTCATTGCCGCAATCAAATCCTTTGATCTGGCCATGCTTGCCGCCCTGATCAGGCTGGAACTGCGCCAAGCGCTGGCCCGACCGCATTTTGGTTTTATCCTGCCGTTACTGTTGGGCATCATCGCCGCGTTGCTGTTTTTTACCCGCGTGGTGTCCCTGCCACAGTTACTGCAGGATTATCCCGAACAGGTCTATGGGCTGTTTTTCGGGCTTGTCGGCGGGTCCATCGTGGCGCTGTTGCGGGAGACCGGGGTACCAGGTGGCAGGGATTGCCTGTTACTGGCGCTGGGGGCGCTTGGCAGCTATGGCGTCTTCAACATGGTACCCGTGCAGACCCCGGATGCCGGCTGGTTTATCTTCATCGCCGGCGCCCTGGCGATCTGCGCGATGCTGCTGCCGGGCCTATCGGGTTCGTTTGTGTTGCTGCTCTTAAATAAATATACCTACGTATTCTCGGCCATCGGTTATTTCAAGTTATCAGTGCTGCTGCCGTTCGTGGCCGGCGCCCTGACCGGCCTGGTTTTGTTCAGCCGCCTGCTGTCCTGGGTACTGGAGCGCTATTACCGCGCCGCTGTGGTGTTCATCAGCGGTCTGCTGCTGGCGTCATTGACGGTCTTATGGCCGTTCCGGGCGCGCACTGTGCCGCTTGACCCGGCCTTAATTGATGCCAGTCCGGCTATTTCGACGGCGCTCGTCTCAGGCGCACTCATGCTCGCCGGTTTCGCGCTGGTGCTGGCGCTCAGTCGCCGCGTTGCCGTTCACTGAACAGCAAGGCCCACAGCAGCAGCACCAGCGCTAACAGCACGATGGGTTTGTCGCCGCTTATGGTGTATGGGGTGGTGCCCGTGAACAGGGGCACGCTGGTGGCGACGGCGTCAGGCTCGAACTGGCGCGTCTTGCCGACGATGCGCCCTTTTTCGTCAATAATTGCGCTGATGCCGGTATTGGTCGCGCGCAACAGGTAACGGCTGGTTTCAATGGCGCGCATACGGGCCATCTGCAAATGCTGATGCGGTGAGGCGGAAGCGCCGAACCAGGCATCGTTGCTGACGTTCACCAGCACCTGCGCCTGGGGCAGGCTGGTAATGATCTCGGCCCCGAACACGGCTTCGTAGCAGATGGATACCCCCAGGGCCAGGCCTTGGGCCTGAAACAGCGCCGGTTCCTGCGCGCCACCAGGGGTGAAATCTGCCATGGGTATATTCAGCAGGTCCAGCGGCCCTTCCAGCACAGACCTGAACGGCAGGTATTCGCCGAACGGGACCAAGTGGCGTTTATGGTAGATTTGTCGCGTGTCGCCCAGCAACGCCAGGCTGTTGAACTGCGCGCCACTAGCCGGGTGCTTGCTGGGAATGCCGACCAGCAGTATGGAATTGCTGTCCCGCGCCATGCGCGCAAGGTTGTCGATATAACTTTCGAACTGGTGCAGGTAACCGGGAATGGCCGTTTCCGGCCAGATGATCAAGTCGTGGCCCCAGAACGGTTCGGTCAGTTCAGGGTAAAGTTCCAGGGACAGCGCCCTGTATTCCGGCAGCCATTTCAGCTCCTGTGGAATTGCGGCCTGGATCAGGGCAACTTCTATCTCTGTGCCGGTTTTATGCGTCCACGGCCAGGCGCGTAATTGCCAACCGGCCGCGACCACGGCCAGCAATGCCAGGACCGGGACCAGCTTGCTGTTGCGTCCGGCCAGCAGCGCCAGGGCGCCGGCCAGCAACGCACAGCAGAAGCTGACGCCAAACACCCCGGCCACGCTGGCATAGCCGGCCAGCCAGCCGGCGGTTTGCGTATAGCCCAGCGTCAACCAGGGGAAGCCGGTGAATAACCAGGATCGCACCCATTCGCCCAGGACCCATAGCGACGGCATGAGCGCCAGGAAAAAATAAGGCTCCGAACGTACCGGGCGCCAGCGTCCCAGCAGCCCGGCCAGAGCCGGGAACAGCGCCAGATAAGCGACCAGCAGAAAAGTCAGCAGGTAGGCGCCGGCCAGATTGATCCCGGAAAACAGATTGATGCTGACGTGCAACCAGCTGACGCCGACGCCGAACAGGCCCAGGCCGAATAAATAACCGTTGACAAAGGCCTGTTTCCTGTCGCCCGCGCGCCAGAGCCGGAACAACACTGCCAGGGTGATGAACGGGATGACAGCAATATCGTAGGGTGCAAACGCGGCAGCGGTGGCGGCGCCAGCCAGCAGGCTCAGCAGTCCTTGCAGGAACGCGCCGGGGGAGTAGCTACTCCGTGCCAGTTTTTGAAACAGGCGTTTTTTCAAAACGTAACAAGTGAATTCTGCGTTTGTCGGCGCGCAGAACCTTTACGTTGTAACCGGCGAACTCGATAACCTCGCCGCGTTTTGGCAGGTAACCGAATTCATTGATGACCAACCCCCCGACCGTATCATAGCTGTCATGGCTCAGTTGTGTGCCGAAATAGCTGTTGAACTGCTCGATAGGAGTAAACGCCTGCACTGTGTAGCGGTTGCCTCCGTGCTGCTCAATAAAGGTCTGTTCGTCATAATCATGTTCGTCCTCAATCTCCCCCACTATTTCTTCCATAATGTCTTCGATGGTTACCAGCCCGGTAATGCCATACTCATCCACGACCAGAGCTATATGGTTGCGATTGCTGCGAAAATCCCTGAGCAAAACGTTCAGACGTTTGCTCTCCGGCACAAACACCGCAGGACGCATCAGCTTTTTTACGACGAATTCTTCCGGTTCGTCCGCGACAAAACAGGACAGCAAATCCTTCGCCAGCAGAATTCCCAACACGTCATTCGGGTCGTCGTTGACGACCGGAAAGCGTGAATGCCCCGAGTCGATCACTGTCTTCATAATCTCCGCGGGAGACGACAGTTGCGATATGACAACCATCTGCACGCGCGGCACCATGATATCGCGCACCTGCGTTTCTGCCACATGCAAGGCGCCCTCAAGCATCGTCAACACATCCGGGTCGAGGATATTGCGGGCCTCGGAGTCGCGCAGAATTTCAATCAGCGCGGGCAGGTCCTGTGGGGATTTTGCAAAGGTGGATATGATTTTTTTCCACCAGAGGGACTGTCTGTAACTCGACGGAGGTTTGTCTTTGCTCATTGGTTATCGGCGCGTCTGTACGGCGTCGGTCTTCGCGGCGGCTGTTGTAAGCCCTGGATGATATGGGTCAGGGAATCCCAGTTCCTGCAGCAGCGCGGTTTCTTTTGCTTCCATGATCCCGGCAGTGTTCTCATCAGCGTGATCATAACCCATTAAATGTAAAATACCATGAATAGTGATATGCGCCCAATGCGCGTGCAGGGATTTGCCTTGTTGTGCGGCTTCTTGCGCCAGCACCGGCGCACATATCACCACATCCCCAAACAGGGGGCAGTCGGCGTCATGCAGCGGGAATGACAGCACATTGGTCGCACGGTCGGCGTCCCGCCACTGGCGGTTGAGCGCGCGCATTTCAGCGGCGCCGGTAATGCGGATGGTCACTTCCCCGCCGGCGCCATCGAGCGCCAGCGCGGCGCCGGCCCAGTGCCGGATTTCTTTTGCAGCCGGGACGGAATGTTCCGTGGTGACGCACTGAATGGTAATGTCAGGCGCCGTTGCGTTCACTCTTTTCATACGCGTTCAGGATGCGCGCCACCAACGGATGGCGCACCACATCCCTGGACTTGAAGAAGGTAAAACTGATACCGGCTTCTTCCCCAAGGATGTCAATGACGTGGCGCAGTCCCGAGGTTTTGCCTTGCGGCAGGTCAATCTGGGTAATATCGCCGGTAATCACGGCCGTTGAATTGAAACCGATGCGGGTCAGGAACATCTTCATCTGTTCGATAGTGGTATTTTGCGCTTCGTCCAGGATGATAAAGGCTTCGTTTAAGGAGCGCCCGCGCATGAAGGCCAGCGGCGCCACCTCTATGACGTTTTTTTCAATGAATTTCATTACTTGGTCAAAGCCCAGCATTTCATACAGAGCATCGTACAAGGGGCGCAGGTACGGGTCCACTTTCTGCACCAGGTCGCCGGGCAGGTAGCCCAGTTTCTCCCCGGCTTCCACTGCCGGACGCACCAGCACCAGGCGCCGCACGCGCTGCTGCTGCAGGGCGACCACGGCGCTGGCCACGGCCAGGTAGGTTTTACCCGTGCCGGCCGGGCCGATGCCAAAACTGACGTCATGGGACTGGATATTACTCAGGTATAACCGCTGGTTGGGACTGCGACCCTTGACGATGCCGCGCCTGGTTTTGATGACAACCTCAGTATCGGCTTGTTCGTTCACAGAATCGTCGATAGCCTGGTCCTGCAACCACAGGTGGATCTTCTCCGGCGACAGGTTGTCCTCTGCGGTGGCCGCGTACAAGTCCGTCAACAAGCGGCGGGTCACGCGCACTATGTTGTCATCCCCGACAATGCGGAAGGCATTGCCGCGGTTGTTTATCTCAACGCCAAGACGTCTTTCGATCTGACGCAGGTGCGCGTCCAGGGAACCGCATAAATTGGCCAGCCTTTCGTTGTCGGCCGGTTCCAGCCTGACCTCGGAGGCGGCGGTGTTGTGTGCAGAAACGCTCAAATATCAGGACACCGCATGCTGTTCGCAGGACAATCCGGGCGCGCCGGCCAGTTCCCCGCGCAGGGAATTGGGCAGCGCCCGGGTGATGTTGACGTCCACCAGCGCCCCGATCAGTTCCGGCGCACCCGGGAAATTTACCACGCGATTATTCGCGGTGCGGCCGGCCAGCTCCCGCTCATCCTTGCGCGACCGCCCCTCTACCAGCACTTTTTGTACCGAACCGGTCATGCGCCGGCTGATGGCCTGAGCCTGTTGCCTGATCCGGGCCTGGAGGATTTGCAAACGCTGTTTTTTCTGCTCCGGCGTAACGTCGTCCGGGTAGCTTGCCGCGGGCGTTCCCGGTCTCTTGCTGTAGATAAAACTGAATGACTGGTCAAAGCCGACCGCCGCGACCAGGTCCAAGGTGGCCTGGAAGTCAGCAGCGGTTTCTCCCGGAAAACCGACGATGAAATCAGAGGAGATGCTGATGTCCGGCCTGATGTTACGCAGCTTTTTCAGTTTCGACTTGTACTCCAGCACGGTATGCCCGCGTTTCATCAGGGCAAGTATGCGGTCCGAACCGCTTTGCACCGGCAGGTGCAAGTGACTTACCAGTTCAGGCACGCGTCCGTACACCTCGATCAGCCGGTCGCAAAATTCAATGGGGTGGGACGTGGTGTAACGAATGCGGTGGATGCCGTCAATGGCGGCAACGTACTCGATCAGGTCGGCCAGATCGGCGCTGCCTCCTTCATACGTGACGCCGCGGTAGGCGTTCACGTTCTGCCCCAGCAGGGTTACTTCTTTCACGCCCTGCGCGGCAAGCTCGGCCACCTCGCCGAGCACATCATCCAGCGGCCGGGAAATCTCCTCCCCACGCGTATACGGCACTACGCAGAAGGTACAATATTTACTGCATCCTTCCATAATGGAAACAAAGGCGACGGGGCCGTCTGCCCGGGGTTCGGGCAGGCGGTCGAATTTTTCAATTTCGGGAAAGGAAATGTCAATGGCCGCGTGACCGCTGCGCCGCGCCTGATCGTACAGGCCCGGCAGCCGGTGTAAGGTCTGCGGGCCGAATATCACATCCACGAACGGCGCCCGCGCGTGGATGGCAGCGCCTTCCTGGCTGGCGACACAACCCCCCACGCCGATCATGAAATCCGGCCGCTCCTGTTTCCGTTGACGCCAGCGGCCAAGTTCGGAGAACAGTTTTTCCTGGGCTTTCTCGCGAATGGAGCAGGTGTTAAAGATGACAAAATCGGCCTCTTCAGGCTGTTCCGTTTCCTGCATTCCATGAGCCTCACGCAACACGTCCCGCATCTTTGCGGAATCGTACTCGTTCATCTGGCAGCCGAAGGTCTTGATAAAAACTTTTTTTGTCATAAAGATGCAGGAACATCTAAAAATGCCACGGAGGGCATTTTTAGATGTTACCTTTAGATGTTACCTTTAGAGACGCCCCTGATTTTCAAAGGCGCCCGTATGGTGGCTATGGGTGGACTTGAACCACCGACATCAGCATTATGAATGCTGCGCTCTAACCAACTGAGCTACATAGCCATAGTTGCATGCGCTGACATTAGCCCATCGGCGGCCGGAAGTCAATCCTTGTCCTGGCCTTCCGGCCATTGCCGGTCGGTAAATATGTTACCCTTACCTGCCGGAACACCCCTGACTGGCTCAGGACTTCCCGGCACTATTCCACGGGAGTTACCAACATGAAGACCAACCTGACCTGGGCCGGTGGCGCCGCATTTATCGGCGAGGCGGAAAACGGCCGCAGCATCGTTATCGACGGGCCGCCCGCAGGCGGCGGCAAGAATCTGGGGCCACGCCCCATGGAAACCTTGCTGCTGGGCATGGGCGCCTGCATGAGCTATGACGTGCTGTCCATTCTGAAAAAGTCGCGGCAGGACCTCAGCGCCTGCCGGGTCGAAATCTCATCGACTCGGGCGACTGAGCACCCTATGGTATTCACCGCAATACGCGTGCATTTCATCATCACCGGCGCCGCCCTCAAGGCCGCGCAGGTGGAACGGGCCATCAACCTGTCCGCGGAAAAATACTGCTCGGCCTCGAGCATGCTGGGCAAGACGGCGCAGATTACCCATAGTTATGAAATTGTGCCTCAGGAGTGACCATCCGGCTGCTGCCTGCCGCCTTGACCGGGACGGGTAAGTTGCTTACGGCAGACTGTCAGGCGAGCACACCTGCCCGGCGCGGCAGTCGTGTCGCTGGCGCGTCGTCAGTGCGCCTGACGCCACTTTTTATCCTGTGCCTTGTCATGTTCGGTTGCGCCGGCGGCGGCAGTATCCCGGCCCCAGCGCCGGTCGCGCCGGAGGTTGTCGAGCAACAGCGGCGTGAGGAGTTTGCCGAGCGTCAGGAGTTCCGTAACCAGTATGGGTTGGCGCAGATCAAAGCGCATTACGCCTATGCCAGGGGGGCAACCGGCGCCGGCGTAGCGTTGGGCGTCATCGATACCGGCGTCGACCCGGCTCATCCCAGCTTTCAGGGGAAGCTCGAGGTGATCGAGGTGGATGATTACCAACCGGACTTCAGCGCCTGCGACCGACCCGCAGCTGATGGTTCCTGTCAGAGTGACCTGGGACATGGCACTTATGTGGCCGGCATCATGGCAGGCGGCCGGCGCGCCGACCCGGGCGCCGCTAACGGCGCGCAAGCGACCATACCCGCGGCCGCCACCACTCAGCCCGATAACTCGGGACGGACCTTCCTGGGCGGCGAGGCTGCCGTGCATGGCGTTGCCTTCGACGCTACGGTTATCTCCATGGCGCCCGACATCGAGCTGGATGCAGACCTCATCCCCACACCGCCGGAAAATGCCACGCCCGAGGAATTGGAGCAATTTATCGAGCAGCTTGAAGAGTATTTTGATCAACGCGAAGCCGAGATCGAGCGGCAAATCGCCTCGGCCTTCGACACGCTGAACCCCAGGGTAACGGCTGTTAACGCCAGCCTTGGCCTGCCCGGCAGTATTGAGGACTTCACTGCCGAGGAGTTACGCGTGCGCTTTCCCAATGTTATCCGGGCCGTCGCCCAGGCGGATGTGCCCGCGGCTGAGCGCAGCATCTACGTCTGGGCAGCCGGCAACGCCCGTGGCGAGATTCAGCCTGACGGTTCGACCGACAGCGCCGCCTCGGTTGAGATCGTGGCTGGTCTCCCGGTGCGGTTACCGGAGTTGCGCGGTCACAGTCTGGCCGTAGTGGCCACCGACCGGGACGGCAATATCGCAGATTTCTCCAATCGTTGTGGCATTGCCCAGGACTTTTGTCTGGCGGCGCCGGGCATTGAAGTCACCGGTCCCGTGCCAGCCTTCTATTGCCCGGCTGGTACCACAGAGTGTTTTGCCGTCGTCGAAGACGCGGGAACTTCCGCGGCGGCGCCCTTCGTCACCGGTGGCATCGCACTGCTCGCACAGCATTACCGCAATCAACTCGGCAATGACGAGCTAGTGGCGCGGTTGCTCAATACTGCCGACAAGACCGGCGCCTACGCGGACGCAGATACTTACGGCCAGGGGTTGCTTGACCTTGACGCCGCGACCCGCCCGCTCGGGCAAACGCGGCTGCTGATTGGGGAGTCACTGTTCGGGGCGGCGGCGCTGACCAGCGACAGTATGCTGCGTCAGGGCGCGGCCTTTGGCGACGCGCTGGCGCGGGGTCTGGCCGCCAAGGAGGTGGCGAGCTTTGATGAGGCGGCGGCGCCATTCTTCCATGCGCTGGATGATTACTTGTACCCGGATGTTGCCGCCTCGGTCGGGCTTGAGGAACGTCTTTACACCTTGGGCAACGAGCGGCGTAGCGCACGCTGGCAGCATCACGATGTTACCGCGCAGATACGTCTGACACGCGCACGCAATCACCATACTGACCATGCCGACCTTGCGACCCAGGTCTGGCGCCACAACAACCACACGGCTGCGTCCATCCCGCTGCGGGTCGCGTCTCTGTCAACAAGCTGGAATTGGGCCGACGGGCAGTTTTTTCTTGGTTATCGCGACGCCCCGAACCGGTGGCTGGAAGCAGCAGCAGATGCGACTGCTTACGGGCGCCGGGTCTGGCTGAACCCCGGCGCCTTCAGCGACCCGGCGGCGTTTACCAATCCTTATCTTGGCCTGGCGCGCAACGGCGCCAGCCTGGGCTACGCCAGACCTGCCGGCCGTGGCGCCTGGCGCGTTACCGCCTGGCGCGGATCGGCACAATATGGCGAGCAGCAGGATCCTGATGCGGCGCGGGCCACGGGCGTGCTGGCTGAGTACCGGCGCTATTTGCCGAGCTCTTCCGGGGTGTCCTTGCAGTTGGGATGGCTGACGGAAGCGGAGCGGGTACTTGGCCAGCGTGCCCGCGGCGCCTTCGGCGCCTTCGAGGGAGCAACGGCCTTTCTGGGCCTGTCCACTGTGCACCGATTGAACGACGTTTGGACCCTGCTTGGCAGCGCCCACCTGGGCCTGAGTCAGGCTGCTGCGCGCGACCAGGGCATGTTACGCGATCCGTCAACACTGTGGACCAGCGCCTTCTCCCTCGGCCTCAGCGGCGACGGGATAAGCGGCGCGCGGGACCGCCTGGCGCTAAGACTCTCTCAACCGTTGCGAGTTGAGGCGGGGCACGCGCACTTGCGCTGGGTGTCGGGCCGCACCCCGCAGCGCCGGCTGCGCGTTGAGCAGGCCCGACTGGAGTTAACGCCTTCAGGGCGTCAGCTTGACCTGGAACTGACCTATTCCCGGCCCTGGGGTGGGGGACGAGCCTATCTGGCTACCGTTGCCTCGCGTGACGTCGGGCATGTGCGGGGTGCGCACGATGTGGCGTTGCTGATGCGTTATCGGGCCGAGTTTTAGGGAACATCTGGTCGGGGTGCGCCCTGATCATGAGGGTTTAGGGGCGGCTTTTAGTCAGATTTTGCGCGGGTTCTCGGCCCGGCTGATGGTAAAGCCGATGACCTCCTCACCCTCGTCTATGCACAGGATGGTATGGCCGGTGCGGGCGCAATAGGCTTCAAAATCAATGACCGAATGGGGGTCGGTTGCTTCCACGAACAGGACCTGGCCGGGTCGCATCCGGTTCAGGGCGAGCTTGGTCTTGAGCACCGGCAACGGACAGTTAAGGCCCTTGGCGTCCAGGTAGTGGTCGTAACCGGTGTTGGTATCAGCCATGGGCTCAGCGGTGCCGGCAAACGTCTATCATCGTGTGTGCTCAACTCTGCCCGCGCCGCTGCTGCCGCACCGCCTCAGCCAGGGAGGCTAGCGTCGGTTCGGTCATTTCCCAGGAAATACAGGCATCGGTGATGCTCACGCCGTACTCCAGCGTCGCCGCATCCTTCAGGGCCTGCTTGCCGGCGTTCAGGTTGCTCTCGATCATCACGCCGCAAATGTGCCTTGAACCTTGCGCCAGTTGCCGGCAGATATCCTCTGCGACGAGCAGTTGGCGCTCGTGGTCCTTGTTGCTGTTGCCGTGGCTGCAATCCACCATGACCCGCCCGGTCACGTTTGCGGCGCGTAACTTTTGCGCCGCAGCCTCAATGTCCGCCGCCGCATAGTTGGGGCCGCCGGAGGCGCCGCGCAAAATCAGGTGGCAACCGTCGTTGCCCCGGGTCGAGACGATGGCGGAAATACCTTGTTTGGTCACCGACAGGAAATGGTGCGGGCTTTGGGCGGCGGCGATGGCGTCAATGGCGATCTGTATGTTGCCGTCGGTGCCGTTCTTGAAGCCCACGGGCATGGACAGGCCGGAGGCCAGCTCGCGATGTATCTGGCTTTCCGTGGTGCGCGCGCCGATGGCGCCCCAGGACACCAGATCGGCAATAAATTGCGGCGTGATCGTATCGAGGAACTCCGAACCCGCGGGGATGCCCATAGCGCCCAGATCAAGCAACAACTTGCGGGCGGTACGCAGGCCGGTGTTGATGCTGAAACTGTTATCCAGGCCCGGGTCGTTGATCAGGCCTTTCCAGCCTACCCGGGTGCGCGGTTTTTCAAAATAGACGCGCATGATAATGAGCAGGTCATCCTGCCAACGTCTGACCGCGGCGGCCAGACGCGTGGCATATTCCAGCGCCGCCTTGGGGTCATGTATGGAGCAAGGGCCGACAATCACCAGCAGGCGCTCGTCATCACCGCGGATGATATTGTCCGCCGCCACCCGGGTCTTTGCCACCAGGTTGGACACTTGTTCGCTGAGCGGTAACTCTTCCATGAGGATGGCCGGCGCCACCAGCGGGCGCAGTTCGGCTATGCGTAAATCGTCGGTAAGTTGAAACATGTCAAGGTCATTGTCATCAGGCGCCGCATTATAAACCAAAACTGTCCCGGTTGATGCTGTCATACCAGTCGCGGGCGTAATTTGCCTCCCGCGCCCGATACTCCGGCGCAGCCTTCAGCGGGCTCAACCCGCCGGCGCGCTGCACCAGTTTTATCCGGTTGTCTTCATAACGGTACATGGCGTTGATGGAAAAACCATAGTCCGGCGCCGCCAGACTGTAGCAGGTATTGTGATACAGCATGGGGCCGGGTTCCCGGTCGCGCAGCAGGGAGACGATTGCCTGGCTGCATACCTTGGCCTGGCTGTTGGCCGAAGAAGCCGATTTCGGCATACTGCCGGCCAGACAACTGTCCCCCAGCACGTGAATATCCGGCGCCAGTGTGGACGCAAAAGTCTGGTGGTCCACCGGGCACCAGCCGCTGTCGTCAGCCAGCCCATGATCCACAGCTAACCCACCCGCCTGCTGGAATGGGATGACGTTGGCCACATCCACCTTGAACTCCCCGGCCTCGGCCTGCAGGGTCATGCGCTTTGGGTCCACTGCGCGCACCAGGCCGCCGGCCGAGATCGGAACATGCTCGATCAGTCCCGGATAGCGCGCATCCCAGGCTTCTTCAAACAAGTCCTGCTTGGAGAAATGTTCGTTGGCGTCCAGCAATAATACCTTGGCGCGCGGGTTGGCCTGCTTGAGGTAATACGCCACCAGACTGGCGCGTTCATAAGGGCCGGGCGGACAGCGGAACGGGGTGCCGGGCACCACGATGGCAAACACGCCGCCGCGCCGCATTGCGCCCAACTGCCGCTTTAACAACCGTAACTGTTCCCCCCCGTGCCAGGCATGGGGCATGACCCGGCTGGCCGCTTCATCGTAGCCGGAGAAGACATGGTTCCAGAGCAGCCTGATGCCGGGGGAGAGTACCAGCCGCTGGTAGCGCAGCACCGCCCCATCGGCAAGGGTGACGCGGTGTTGGTCCGGGTCAATGGCGCTCGCCGTGCCCCGGATCACGTTGACGCCGTAGCGATTTTTCAGTTCATCATAACCCAGGGCGGTAGTCTCCAGGTCGCGCAGGCCAGCCAGCACGGGATTGCTGAACGGG
Organism: Gammaproteobacteria bacterium; assembly: GCA_026709915.1. Taxonomy (GTDB): domain Bacteria; phylum Pseudomonadota; class Gammaproteobacteria; order Eutrophobiales; family Eutrophobiaceae; genus JAAXHV01. The sequence goes on along the minus strand of JAPORZ010000145.1, from coordinate 3,855 downwards.
CAGGTGTAATAGCGCGCCTGGGCTTCCACCAGGGTAACGTGGAGGGCCGGGTCAAGCTGGCGCAGATACTTGGCGCAGGTAGCGCCGCCGTACCCCCCACCGATGACGACCACGCGCGGCGCGCCGGCGCCGGGCGGTCGCGAGCAGGCCGGCAGTAGGCTGCCGCCCAGGGCCGCCGCGCCCGCCAGCGTGGCGCTGGTCACAAAGGCGCGGCGTGTCAGCGCCATGTCAGTCTCGTCTTATGCATGTGGTGTGTCATTATTCCTGGCGGCCCAGGATGGCGCTGATGCGGTCAATCTCGGTGTCCGTCAGCGCTTTGCTGACGCGGTTCATCATGGTCCCTTGTTCACGGTCGTTTTTGTATGCCAGCAACTTGTCCCTGATATCGGTTGCCGACTGTCCATGCAGGCCGGGGATGGCCTCGGGCGCGTCGTTTGCGCTGCTGTGGCAGGTATAACAGGTGGCAATGAGCAACTGATGATAAGGGTCAATGAGGTCTGCCGCGGCGCTGGCGGGGATACAGGTCAGCAGGAGGCAGAGCAACACTGTCGCGCGGTAACATGGCTTGCCATACCCGGTGGAGTGCTCCAGGGTACAAAGCATAACGGCGATCATTTGGTTTGGCACTATGCGGAGGTCTCTATTACTATCGGCGTGTACAAGGTCAGGGTTTTAACGCGTTCTTATCCCGTCTATCCTGTACATCCCTGTTAAAAAGTTCCTTACACTGCCGTCAACTCATCCAGCAACGGACCGGCGATACCGATCACGCTGGGCTTCGGCAGGGCCGTGCCGCCGTCCGGCCAATGGCTGCTCAATTTGTCTGCGGACGGCGAGTCTTCCCCCGGATGCTGCACCGACAGGAACAAGGTGCGCCCGTCGGCGCTGAACGTGGGGCCGGTCAGCTCGGCGCCGGGCGGGGCCGAAGCCACCTGCCAGGGGAAGCCGGTGCCGGTACCGGACATGGGCACATAAAACAGGCCGTTGTTCTTGAACGGTTCGTAAGGCGGTTTGTAGAGCTCATGGGAGGAGACATCGGTGCAGAACCAGAGGTTGCCGCGCGGGTCGAACACCAGGTTGTCCGGGCAGGCAAAACCGTTATGCGGACCGCCGGCCAGAAAAGTGCCGGCCCGGAAGGTTGTCGCGCCCGGATCATTATCCTGTTCCTCCAGTTTCAGGATGGAGCCGTAGGGCCGCTGCGGGTGCTTGGTCAGGGCGATCAGCACGGCGCCTGTGAGCGGGTCTGTCTCTATGTCTTCCGGGCGGTCCTGGGGGGTGGCGCCAACCAGTTTTGCCGCTTCCCGGGCGCGGATCAGCAGTTCCGTTTGAGTCTTGAACGCGGCTTGCAGCCGTTTATCCTGGTCCATAGCCAAGGGCAACCAGCGTCCCCCGTGGGTGTCCGCCACATACAACACGCCGTTGTGCAGAGAATCAGGTTCGGCGGCGATGAACTTGTAGATATGCTCATCGGTCTTGTCGTCTCCCATATAGACGACCGCACGGCCGTCCCGCGCCCGGGTGACGGTCGCCCCTTCGTGAGCAAAACGCCCCAGGGCGGTGAGTTTGTGCGCCGCGCCGGTGAACGGATCGACCTCTACGACCCAGCCGTAATGCTCCGGCGGGCGTTCAAGATAACGTTCCCAGCCGATGATGCTGTCCTGTTCATGCACGCGCTGGCCGCTCGCGAAGCTGACGTCGCCGTAAAACAAGTGGAAGTTCTCTTCACAGGTCAACAACGTCTGCCAGGGGGTCACGCCGCCGGCGCAGTTGCCCAGGGTGCCGATGGCCGCATCAGCCCCGGCCACGGGTTCTGCGCTGATGAACGGAATGTTGGTGGTCGCATCAAGGCGACGGTTGTAGCGATCATCCTGCACCAGGCGCCAGCGGCCGTCTGCGTTGTTGATCCTGACGATGCTGCCGCCTACTTCCAGCACTTCCCGGTCAATATCTGCGCGCGTTTTTTGCGCCGGCGCGCGGGGTGAAGCAAAATAACCGGACAGCACTTCCTCGTGGTTCACCCATAACAGACCGTCGCCGGGATTGCCGTCGAGCGGGAAGAAGGCGGTATAGTCGTTATTGAACCCGAAACGCTCACCTTTGCTATTGAGCAGGTCGCCCCAGGACACCAGGAGGTCATATCCCAGCCCCTCGGCCAGGATGACCTCATCGTCGGTAGCGGGCGCAATGGGCAGGAATGGGGGCGGGGTGGTAGCCAGAGACAAAGCCGGACGGGCGCCGGCAGTCACCACTGCGGTTCTACCCATAAATTGGAGAAATGCGCGTCTGTTAATCATCTTTTTTTTCATACCTGGCGACGGAAATGGTTTTACGTTCGTCATTCCGGCGAAAGCCCCTACAATAAGCGACGGGCTTTGGCCGCCGCCGCCAGCTCTTCGATCAGCGCCTCGGTATCGTCCCAGCCCAGGCACGCGTCGGTGATGCTACGCCCGTACTCTGGCGCCTGCCCGGGCGCCATGTCCTGCCGGCCTTCCTGCAAGTGGCTTTCTATCATCACCCCGAAGATCCGGCGCTCGCCGGCACGCAGTTGCCGGCCTATATCAGCGCCGACCAGCAGTTGGTTTTTGTGTTCTTTGCGACTGTTGGCATGGCTGAAGTCCACCATGATGCGGGCCGGGAGCTTGGCCGCGGTGAGCTTGGCGGCCGCCGCGTCAATGCTGGCGCGGTCGAAATTGGGCTGCTTGCCGCCGCGCAGGATCAGGTGACAGGCGGTATTGCCGGTCGTGGTATAAATCGCGGAATTACCCTCCTTGCGCATGGACAGGAAGTGGTGGGGAACGCCGGCTGCGCGAATGGCGTCCACGGCGATCTTCACGGACCCGTTGGTGCCGTTCTTGAACCCGACCGGACAGGACAGCCCCGAGGCCAGTTCCCGGTGCACCTGGCTTTCCGTAGTGCGCGCGCCGATAGCGCCCCAGCTTACCAGGTCGGTGACGTACTGGGGCGTAATAATGTCAAGAAACTCGGTGCCCGCGGGCACCCCCAGCTCGTTCAGGTCCAGCAGCAGGGAGCGGGCCAGGCGCACGCCCTTGTTGATGTGGAAACTGTTATCCAGATCCGGGTCGTTGATCAGCCCCTTCCAGCCGACGGTGGTACGGGGTTTCTCAAAATAGACCCGCATCACGATCAGCAGCTCGGCGCGGTGTTTTTCAATCAGTGGTTGCAGCCGCGCGGCATACTCCCGGGCCGCGTCCACATCGTGGATGGAACAGGGGCCAGCCACTACCAGCAGGCGCGGGTCAGTACCGTTCAGCAGGCCGGTGATCGCCTGCCGTGCCTGCCAGGTCGTCTCGGCCGCCGCCGCGCTGATGGGGATCTCTTCACAGATCTCCGTGGGCGGAGTCACGGCCTTGATGGCGGCGATACGTAAATCGTTGGTCGCACGCATGACCCGTCAACCCGGCGGCCAGGTGAAGGCGCGCCCGCCCAGCACATGCAGGTGCAGGTGGAACACGCTCTGTCCCACCGCGGCGCCATTGTTGACGACCAGCCGGAACGCACCGCCAATGCCCTGCTCCGTCGCCACCTTATTGGCAACTAGCAGCAAGTGCCCCAGCAGCGCCTGATCCTCAGCAACCGCATCGACCAGCCGCGCCACGTGCTGTTTCGGAATAATCAGGATATGCACCGGCGCCTGCGGGTTGACGTCCCGGAACGCCAGACACTGCTCGTCCTCATAGACAATATCGGCAGGTATTTCCCGGCGGATGATTTTTGCAAAGATGGTTTCTGGCATAACGGTCTCTGGCATAGCGGCTTTCACAACTGGTTAAGGGGGTATATAATAGCACGCATCCACCACCGAAACCCGGCTTAACATCATGCTGAATGAGTTAA
>JAPORZ010000045.1 GCA_026709915.1 Gammaproteobacteria bacterium | reverse complement strand
GGAAACGAAAAATCATACTTTTTCGTTTCCGTCTCTAAAAATGCCACGGAGGGCATTTTTAGAGGTTACCTAAATTCAGTCGTTGGTCGCTGGCTGTTCCCTGCTGTGCAAACGGTGCATGGCTTTCTCCAGCTCGCCGGCGAACAACAGGGGCATGATCTCCAGGCCACTTTGCAGTGCCTGCTCGATCTGCGTTGCATCCTCGCGCGCGGGCCGCCCCAGCACATGCGCCAGTACCCGGGACTTGTCGCCCGGGTGGCTTACCCCTATTCTCAGCCTCAGGTAGTTGCGCCCGCCCAGCTTTTCGCTGATGTCGATGAGGCCCTTATGGCCGCCATGGCCGCCGCTTTTTTTCAGGCGTATGACGCCGGCGTCCAGGTCTATTTCATCGTGGACAACCAGTATCCGGGGCAGTTCAATGCGGTAATAGTCGGCAACCGCGTGCAGCGCCCGCCCGCTGTTGTTCATAAAGGTAGTCGGTTTTAACAGCAGGCAGTCGATTGCGGGCGTGTTGATCCGGGCAAGCTCACCGAAAAACTTTTTTTCGGCGGCAAACCGCACCTGGTGTGCCGCTGCCAGCCTGTCCACAAACCAGAAACCGGCATTGTGACGCGTGGCCGTGTAATCCGTGCCGGGATTACCCAGCCCTGCAATGAGTTTCAACTCGGCCCGCACTATACGGGGGCGCCCGCTACTGTTCCTCTGCCGGTGTTTCCTCTGTGGCCTCCAGCTCCTCCTCTTCCTGCTCCATTTCCTCCTCTTCCATAGTCCCTTTAGGCAAGCTCACGGTCGCCACCGATGCCGACGCATCGCCGCCGGACAGCAACGCATAAATTTCGACCCCTTCGGGCAGGACGATGTCACTGAGGTGCACGGATTCGCCCACATGCACCTGCGCCATGTCCACATCTATATACTCCGGCAGGTCGGCAGGCAGGCAGCTTATTTCCAGTTCGGTCATAATGTGGCTGATCACGCCGCCGTCGGCTTTTACGCCCACACACTGGTGTTCGTTCACAAAATGGAGCGGCACCCGCATAGAAATTTTCTGTTTCTCGTCAATGCGCAGAAAGTCGATGTGCAGCAGGTCGGGCTTGAACGGATGCCGCTGTAAATCCTTGACCACTACCCGCTCACTCTGCGTATCCACATTCAGGGTCAGAATGCTGGAGTAAAATACCTCCCGGTCCAGGCGGTGCAATACGTCGTCGTGCACCAACGAAATGGACTGCGGGTCCTTGCCGGCGCCGTAAACAATGCCGGGAATCCGGCCCGAACGGCGCAGCCGCCGGCTTGCACTTTTCCCCCGGTCGTTGCGGGGCTCTGCTTTTAATTCATTAACTTGCATTTCACAACTCTCAATCGATAAACATTGAACTCAGCGATTCCCCCTCGGAAATGCGCCGAATACTCTCCGCCAGCATGGTGGCGACGCTGAGCTGGCGGATTCTAGCACAATCTGCGGCGGCTTCGCGCAACGGGATGGTATCTGTTACCACCAGCTCATCGAGTTGCGAGGCGTTGATATTGCTTAGCGCCCGACCGGACAGCACCGGATGGGTACAATAGGCAACGACCCGGGCGGCGCCGAAATCCTTCAGGGCATTTGAAGCATTGCATAGCGTTCCTGCCGTATCCACCATGTCGTCGACGATGATACAGGTCCGATCTTTCACGTCGCCGATGATGTTCATAATCTCCGACTCGTTGGCCTTGGGCCGGCGCTTGTCGATAATGGCCAGGTCGGTGTCATCCAGCCGCTTGGCGATGGCGCGCGCCCGTACCACGCCGCCCACATCGGGTGATACCACCATCAGTTGTTCATACCTGTGTTTCCAGATATCACCGAGCAGCACCGGGGACGCGTAGACGTTGTCCAGCGGCATATCAAAAAAACCCTGGATCTGGTCGGCATGAAGATCTACGGTCAAGACCCTGGAAATACCAGTGACGCCGATCATGTTCGCCACCACCTTGGCCGTGATGGGCACCCGGGCCGACCGCGGCCGTCGATCCTGGCGGGCATAACCCATGTAGGGGAGCACCGCGGTGACGCGCCCTGCCGATGCCCGCCGCAAGGCATCGGCGATGATCAGCAATTCCATGAGGTTGTCATTGGCCGGCGCACACAAGGGTTGCACGATAAACACGTCGCGCCCGCGCACATGCTCTGCGATCTCCACCATGATCTCGCCGTCACTGAAACGACCCACGCTGATTTTGCCCAGGGGCATGTTCAACTCACGCGCGATAGCCGCCGCCAGACCCGGATTGGCGTTGCCGGAAAACAGCATCATATCGACTAATGACATTTTGTCTCCGAACTTGTACGGCGAATGATTGCGGGTTTTTTAGAGGTACCCTTTAGAGATTCCTGAAATTGGCTGGGGCGCCAGGATTCGAACCTGGGAATGCAGGGATCAAAACCCTGTGCCTTACCACTTGGCCACGCCCCAACAAGGCCCGCATGTCCCCGCGCAGTGCGACATTATAATGAGGTTTTGACGGGAAACGGCGGTTCAGGCGCGCATTATAACACAGGCAGCTGCGCGCAGCTCAGGAAGTTGCGCCGGCGGGATAGTGCAGTCGGAGCGATTCATTGTAGGGACTGCGCAAAATGCCCCGCTCGGTGATGATGCCCGTAATCAGATCATTGGGCGTGACATCGAAGGCGGGGTTGCGTACTTTTACCGCCTCGGGCGCGGTGCGGTGGTTGCCCCAGCAGGTAACTTCTTGCGGCGCCCGTTCCTCAATGGGAATGTCCTCGCCGCTGGCCGCATCCGGGTCGATGGTCGAATATGGTATGGCGACATAGAACGGGATGTGGAAATGGCGCGCCAGGATGGCAACCCCCAGGGTGCCGATCTTGTTGGCGGCGTCGCCGTTGGCGGCGACCCGGTCAGCGCCGGTGATAACCAGGTCGATGTTACCCTGCGCCATCATGGTGGCGGCCATGTTGTCGCAGATCAAGGTGACGTCGATGCCGGCCTGCAGCAGTTCCCATGCTGTCAGGCGCGCGCCTTGCAGCAGCGGTCGGGTCTCGTCGGCATAGACCCTAAAGTCAACGCCGTCCCGATGTGCCAGATACATAGGCGCAGTGGCGGTGCCCCACTCGGATGTCGCCAGCCAGCCGGCATTGCAGTGAGTGAGGATGCCCATGCCCGGTTTAATCAGGGGTTTGCCGGCCTCGCCAATGCTGCGGCACAAGCGCCGGTCCTCGGCGTCGATGCGCATGGCCTCCGCCAGTAATTCCGCATGGATGTCCTGCGGGTCGGCGCCGGTCAGCGCCAGCCCGCGTTGCACCATCCGGCGCAAGGCCCAGCGCAGATTGACCCCGGTCGGGCGGGCGGCTTCCAGGTAGTCCGCCTGCTGGCGCATTTCCTTGATAAAGTGCTCTTGGTCCAGGTGCACTTTGTCGCGCAGCGCCAACACCAGGCCGTAGGCGCCGGCAATACCGATGGCCGGCGCCCCGCGCACCTTGAGTTGCCGGATGGATTCCCGCGCCTGGGTTGCGGAGGTCTGGCGCTCCACGACAATCTTATCCGGCAACAAGGTCTGGTCCAGCAGGTACAACTCGCCATCCTGCCAGCGTACTGCCTTAACCGAAGCGTCCGCAGCGCTCATGCCCCGGTAAACCTGGGTTCCCGCTTTTCCAAGAACGCGCTGATGCCTTCCCGGGAATCGGCGCTGTCAAAACATAAATGTTGCAGCGCCGCCTCACTCGTAATGGCATCGGCGTAGCTGTGTGTCGCGGCCTGACGCATCAGCTTTTTGGTGCGGGCCAGCGCTAACGGCGCCTTCCCGGCCAGTGTTGCCGCCCAGGCGCGAGCGCTCGCCAACGGTTCATCATCTGCCACCACTTTGTTCACCAGACCCAGTTCCCGGCAGCGCGCGGCCGGCAGGCGCTCATTATCAACCGCCAGTTGGTAGGCGTTCATATACCCCATGGCGCGCGCCAATAACCAGGTCGAGCCGCCATCCGGGATCAGGCCGATGCTGCTGAAGGGACAGAGTAAAAATGCGCCTTCTGCCATCACCGCCAGATCGCAGACCAGGGCATAGGACAAACCGATGCCAGCTGCAAAACCATGGATGGCGCTGATAACCGGTTTGTCCATCTCGGCAATATCAATGAGGCTGGGGCGGTATTCTTCATTCAATATCTGCTCAATTTCCACACCACTCTTAAAGCCCGCCTTCAGATCGGCGCCGGCGCTGAAACAACGCCCGGCGCCGGTGAGTACCACCGCGCGCACCGCCACATCGGTGCGCGCCCGGGCCGTGGCGGCAGCCAGGTCCGCCCGCATTTCCCGGTCGAAGGAATTTAATGCAGCCGGCCGGTTCAGGGTGATCGTGGCGACGGCTCCTGCGGTCTCGTATAGAACGGTGTCTGTCATGTTACAATTTCCTGCGTTTTTGATGGGTTTTTACACAGCGCATACAAAGCGCACAGATTAGCACGCGCCACCCCCCATGAGATCAAAAAAATCGAAAAAATTGGAACCAGTGCCGGATGCTGAGCCGTTACTGCTGACCCCGGGGCCGTTAACCACATCCGGGCGCGTCAAACAGGCCATGTTGCATGACTACGGTTCACGTGATAAGCGCTTCATTGAGCTGAACCGGGGCGTCTGTGACAAGCTGCTGTCGCTGTGTGACGCCGACCGCACTCACTTGTGCATCCCCTTGCAGGGCAGCGGTTCGTTTGCGGTGGAAGCCATGCTCGCCAACCAGTTGCCCAGGGAAGGAAAACTGCTGAACCTGGTAAACGGCGCCTACGGCCACCGTGTCACGGAAATCTGCCGCTACCTGGGACGGCAGGTCAGTGTGCTTGAGACCGCGGAACACCAGCCGGTTGACCTGGCCGCCCTGGACCGGGCGTTGGCTGCCGATGCCGGCATTACGCATGTGGCGGTCGTTTACTGCGAAACTACCTCGGGCATAATGAACCCGCTGGCGCAGGTCGCGCAGGTGGTTGCCGCACACGGGCGCAAGCTGTTAATCGATGCCATGAGCGCCTTCGGCGCCCTGCCCCTGAGCGCCGCCGATATCCCTTTTGCGGCGCTGGCCGCGTCCGCCAACAAGTGCCTGGAAAGCGTGCCGGGACTGGGGTTTGTCATTGCAGAACAAGCCACCTTCGCAGCCACCGCGGGCAACGCCCACTCGCTGAGCCTGGACTTGTACCAGCAATGGCGCTACATGAACGACACCGGCCAGTGGCGCTTTACGCCCCCCACCCACTGCCTGCTGGCGCTGCACGAAGCCCTGCAACAACTTGCAGAAGAAGGCGGCGTGACGGCGCGCCGCCGCCGTTATCAGGACAACTGCCGGACGCTGGTACAGGGGATGCGGGAACTCGGTTTTGAGACCCTGCTACCCGACAACCTGCAAGCGCCCATCATCGTCACGTTCCTGCTGCCAGAGCCTGAAGCGTTCAGCTTCGAAGAGTTCTATCGCCGGCTGCACGATAAGGGCTTTGTGATTTATCCGGGCAAACTAACGCAGCAAGACAGTTTCAGGATCGGCTGTATCGGACATGTAACCCCGGAACAGATGGCCGCGGCGGTATCGGCGGTAGCTCAGGTGTTGCGGGAGTTAAGGCGGTAATAGTCATCAATGCCAATACCGTGTTGAACTTGCAGTATTCAGGGAACCTCTGATTTTAAGAGGCGCCTTCCAGTCTTCATCGGCATCCGCCAGCGCCCGATTGCACCGGGGTAAAGTCAGTCCATCAACAACACCGGTTTGATGGCATGGCCGGATTTAGCATCTGCTATGGCGTGGTTGATGTCATTGAAAGGGTAGGTTTTGATCATCCGGTGATATGGAAACATGCCTTGCCGGTGAAAGTCGATGAGCTGTTTCAGGAACGTATTGGGCACGGCAGAACCCAGGAACACCCCTTCCAGGGTCGCGGCTTTCACGAACACGCCATAAGGCGTAAACGAGTATTTCTCTCCATAGTGCGGCACGGTGACCATCCCGCATTTGCCGCCCATGGCCAGGCAATCGATGGCGTCATTCAGTGCGCTCTCTACGCCCGAGGTCTCGAAACTGAACGCGGCGCCGCGCGGACAGAGCGCCATAATCCGGTCTACCGTTTCCCCGGCGCTGGCATTGATGCTGTGGGTTGCGCCCAGTTCCCGCGCCAGTTCCAGGCGCGGTTCGACAATATCGACGGCAATGATGGGATTAACGCCGACAATGCGCGCAGCCATGATGGCGCTGAGCCCCACGGCGCCGGCGCCGAACACCACCAGGCTGGCGCCGGCGGGTACTTTCATGGTGTTCAGTATTGCGCCCGCCCCGGTCATGATGCCGCAGCCCAGCGGCGCCAGCAATTCCGGGCCCATGTCATGCGTCACTTTTACGGTGTTGCGGGCCTGCGTGATGGAGCGGGTAGCAAAGGACGACTGCTGGAAAAAAGCGGCTGAAATAGCCGTGCCATCCAGGGTGGTGGTGTGGGTGCCATCCAGCCGCGTGCCGCCGAAATTACTCTGGATGGCAGAGTCGCAGATATACGGTCGGCCTGCATCACAGTTGGGGCAGTGATTACAGAAGCTATAGGAGATGATGACCCGGTCGCCGGTTTTGAGGTCACTCACCCCACTGCCGATCTCTTCAACAATACCGGCGCCTTCGTGCCCGAACACGGCCGGCAGGGGCAACAGGTCCTCGGAGCTGATATCCGTGTGGCAGATACCGCTGGCCTCAATGCGCACCCTTACCTCATCCGCGCGTAAATCATCCAGCGCCACATCCTGTAACCTGAATTCTCCCCCCGCCTCGTGCAGTACTGCGGCTGTTGCTGTTGTCGTCATTTCATTCTTATAACGTGGGCCAGTGCGTAACATCCGGATACTGAAATGATGATAGTATATTAGCTGCTTAATGAAAAGAAACTGAAACGCATAACCGCAGCAGCGCTGTCCCTGCCGTCACCCTGGAAATCGTGAACTGGTTCATGGTGTTGTTCGTGTTCGGTTTTTTGCTGAGCGTGCGTGTGCTCATCGTACCGGCACAAATTACGTGCGTTGTGACCAGGTTCTGGTCTGGGCCGTGGGCTGCTTCGTGGGGATGTTTCTGAACTGCATCCTGGCCGCGCACATCATTCCCCCCGGCACGGAGTTAAGCGGATTGGCTATCTGAGAGCGCGCGCTTCACAACAGCCAATTTATACAGTAAGCTGAGGCAAATCTACCCGACAATATCAGATTGAAAGGGATCATAGGGAAAATGAGAGATACACTCGCAAGATACAAATTTGACAGCATCTGGCACTTCACTGATAGATCAAACCTTGAACTGATCAAGGAGCACAAAGGCTTGTTTTCTCTAGGGGAGGCAGAAAGGCTCGGTGTTGTAATACCTACCCCAGGTGGAAATGATTGGAGCCATGATGCAGACAGAAGGAAAGGACTTCACGAGTACGTTCATCTGACCTTTGTTGATGAGCATCCTATGCTGTTTCGGGCCAAGCAGGAAGGAAGAATCACCCAAGCTATATGGTTGAGAATAAAATCTACTATAATTCTTGAGGAAGGCGTGCGCTTTTGTTCTGACGTGTCGAATAAATCCGGGGTGGATATACTTGACAGCAATCAAGCCGAACAGCAAATTGATTTTGAAGTGCTATTTACGTACATGGATTGGAGAGACCCAAGTATCCAGGCAAGGAGGCAATCAGCGCTTAAATCAGAAATACTCGTCCCTCGTTTCATTCCAATTGATCAAATATTAGGGTTCAAAAGTGGCTAAGCGTCCAGTATTTTTTTCCAACGGCCGGGAACGCCTGGTTAAAGAAGAGTTGGTAGATTTTAGGTGGAATCCGGGATTTGCCCCCATACAAAAGAAAAAAAACGTGTCAGCTCTGCATGAAGCCGCAGAAAAAAAGGGGTTCTCTCCATTATTGGAAATATCCACAAAGTCAGAAGAGACCCTGGGTCAAAGATTAAGTGCATTTAATCTGAAAATAGCAACCGACATCGGAGAAATTAGTCTCGAGGCTGCGTATCAGGGTAGTAAAGTGTTTGCAAGCGGGGGTCCCTACACAGACATATATCGCAAAGACGGCAGAGGCGCCAAAAAAGATATTAGAGTAAGGACATCGGGCGAATTAGTTTGCTTTAAATTTTTTGAAGATGAATGGCCATTAGAACCAAAAACAGCATTTTATGATTGGTTGTACATCACTGCCCTTGAACCTTACCAGGAATTTTTAAGGCGATTATTTGATTACAAGGGTTTTACCGACATTGAATTCAATCCGGGAAAATCTATCAACTGCCAAGCCCGCGCTTGTGCGTTACTAGTTTCTCTGCTGAAGTTTGGTTTACTAAATGAAGCTCTTCTCTCACAACGCGATTTCATCGATATAACATCATCTGATTCTGTGGAAAAAAATCACCCAACAGAATCTCAGCAAAGGAATCTTCCTTTATAAGATCCTGCCGCTCGCCAGACCAGAGCCTTTGCCGACAGTCAATTGTGATTCTGAAACAATTCTATGTTGAGGCGCAGGAAGAAAATGTGTAGAACATATCGACTGCCATGTCTGGCGCAATCAACCGTCTGGTGAGCTTGGCCCTGATGCCGGCTTTCCGGAAGCCAAAACCTGCACGATTTTCACCATGGCTTTGGTGTCAAGACGGCAATATTCAAGCAACTGTTGCTCCAGTTCAATTTTCCTTATCGGGGTGGTATCCGGGTGAATCGCCTCCAGATAACCATCGGAGGCGGCCATCCCCTCACTGATTCCTTCCAGCGCCGAGTAATCCAGTTCCGAGGCGACCGTCGGAGTCACTGCTTTTAATGACCATGACCCCAGCATCTTCGGGTGGTAGTAATGCTGCTTGACCAGGGGGTGCAGGTCCACCAGCCGCTCAACGATGCCCGCCAGGGGCGCCGCCAAGTCTGGAAACATTTTGGCCAGGCCGTTGATGACGCGTTGCTCGTAGTTTGTATACATAAACACCGGTCCGCTTGACCCCAGGCATTGAACCAGTTTCTCCGCCAGCGCGCGCATGGGCGGGTCGCCTGATAAATCCAGAAACTCGTGGTGGCGGATAGCTTCAACTCCATCTTCGGTGGCGCCGTGGTCAACATGGCATGACCACTGCACCGGCACGGCTTGATAAGGACGCATCCCCGCCCAGCGGGGTATGGCAGGGCCTATTGTCTCAAAATCCAGGTAATAGCGCGGGTATGCGAATTGAGCGAAGACCTGTTGGGCGTCTGCTGATACCTCTTCTTTCCCCTTGCAGGTAGCCGCGTGAATGCGCAGGCGGGTCGCACCGGTGAGCGCCCCGGCATCCACATCCCTTATGTCGCGACAGCCGGCATTGACCCAGCCAGCCAGTTCCGCCTTGCTGCCGCCCAGACCCATGACCGGGTACTCGGCCTGCGCCGGCCAGCAATGGGATATGAACGCGCACTCGTAGGGGCTGTAACAGTGGTCGCTGACCGGTATGTCCGGCAGCGCGCCGGTAACTGCGGTTCGGGCTGTGCTGATTAGCTCGACCACTTCGTCCTGAAGTTGCTGCGCTTTGGTCGTTAAGTCTGCTTCAACCAGCAGGCCGCGGTAATTAGCGCCGCCTGCATAGACAAACGCAGTGTCCATGTGGGCCAGGGATATGGTCTTGAGATCCAGGCCGGCGTTCCTGAGTACCCAGTATTGAATGGCACAGTCCAGCTCATGGTGGAGCTTGACACTGGCCGCCGCTTTCACCTCGATGGCGCGCCAGCCCCCGTTTCCAAGCGGCAACAGGACATCGGTGCGCACCAGCACTCCGTCGTGCTGAAATGTGGCTTCATAAATCGGCGCATCGTGCCCATTTGCCACCAGCTCAGCCGTCTGCCTCAGCGCTTCATTCAATCCAACGGAATAGGGTATTTCCACCCCGCCACCGGCACCGAAGATCTGTTGGGCTATTTCCCCCACTCGGTGCCCGGCGGCAAACAACGACTCCGCCATGGAACTCGTCTCACCCAATTCCCGATGATGCACCTCCAGGTGCAGTTTCTTACTGCACTGCCAGGCCGAGATCAGGCGGGATTTGGAGAGGTAGGGTTTGGCGGAAGGCGCGTTCATAATAACCGGCTCAATCAAACACTGTTCCTGAACAAATCCAGCCAAGGACAGGTTTCCTCGACGATCAACTCCAACCGCACCGTTGCTCTGGTCATGGCGCAATACAGAATCTTGCGTGTCCTGTCATTGACCTCCAGTGACTCATCCAGGTCGGTCAGGATGATAACCGGGGCCTGTTGGCCTTTATAGCGAAAAATCGTATCGAAGACGAGTTCCCCTTCTGTGTAAATCTGGTTTTCGTGCTCATCATATTTTCCGGTAAAGCGCCTGACAGCATGATGACCCAATCGGTTCGTCGCGCGCAATGCCGTTGATTCCATCCCACGGCAGGAGATTATCGAAATATCATCAGGCTTAAACCCGGTCTTAACCAGTTCATTGATGCGATGGGCAAGTTTGCCTTCCAACTGATTTTTCCTGGCGTACTCAAACACCTGCACACCCAATCCCGGCAGCGTGTTGCGTTGCCGGAATTCCTGTCCCAGTGATTGTTTGATAAACCCGGCTATGCTTGTCGGAGTCCTGAAGTTCGATGCTTCGTTATAGGTCACGAAGCCGGGTAACGGCACTGCATCCGTGCCGCGCAGGTTTTGCAGGGGGTCTTCCAGCCAGAGTTGTACTGCGTCTTCGGTCAAAAACAACCGTATGATTTCGTGCCACTCGGCCAGAAAATCCTGGCCTTCATCGACGATGAGGCAACTGTACTTTGGCGTACCGGTTAAGTCTGCCGCGAACAGTCGTTCCTGAACATCGGCCCAGAAACCGTCTGTATTGCTGTTTGAAAAATCGACCGGTACGCCTGCCATTGCGGCCATTTCCCGACAAAACCCGAAATAAGTGTTCACAGTCACATCGCTACCGGCAATTTCCCTCAACCTGTCTGCCAGCGGCCGATTGAAACACAGCAGCAACGGCTTTATCCCCTGCGCCAGCATCCGCTCGCAAAACCCCAGCGTCAACTGTGTTTTGCCGGACCCGGCCGTGCCGGTGACGCGCAGCCTGAACGGGTCGAAGTCCAGGTTATCAATGACGTCGGACAAGCCGGAGAGCAAGCGCCGGTAGACCTGTTCCTGGCTGGATTTGTAACTGGCCACATCCGGCACAATGCGAAAACCGGACAGAAAAAATTCATGTAACTCCCTGACAGACTGCGGTGAGGCATTACCTTGTGCATCAAGCAGGTGTTTAATACATTCACAGAGGCCGACTTTGCTGTTGCCGTCAACGACACGTTCCTGGTCAATCCCCGCCGCATTGATATTGCTGACCTTGTGGTCGGGACAGTAAATCAGGTAATCGATATATAGCCGCTCTCCTGCCGGGTGCTGTTTGCTGAATTTGTCGCGAATACCGCCAATGTTGCGCTGAATTTGATCCCCGACGACTTTCTGCGTCAATCCATAACTCTTAACCAGACCCTCGGGCGTTTCTTCCAGCCTCCCGTTTTTTTGTTCTATCACCAGCAGCTTGCCGGTGTTGTTCATAACGATGAAGTCTATCTCCCCGTATGCCGTATTTTTTTCATAGGCCTGGCTCCAATGAACGCTGTGGAATACGGAATATTCAGTCGGTAGTTCGGCTTGTAATTTTCTTAACGTGTCGAGTTCTGCGGATTTGATTTCAGACGCACCGGGGACGGGTAGGTCTGAGGGGTAGATTCTGGCCATGCTGTTAAGAGCCTCGTGAATGAGGTCTTTAACGTTCTACTTTGAATTCTCTGGGGATACAACCTCGGCAAGAGACTCTGATGCCAGATGTGCCAAGGCGTCTTCCGATTCAGCAAAAAGCGTATCCCACTTTCTATCTGCTTCAATTTCATCCAATACCCACCTTGCCAAGGCATTCTGTTCCACGTCAGGCAGCTTGGCTGCCTCGGAAAAAGCTTTTTCCAACATGCTGGTCATATATCACCTTGTTTGTCTTGCCACGTTAAACCGGACGCGTAACCAACTGACTAATCCCGGGCAAGCATCAGGTCACGCAGTCCGGGTTAACACGATTACCAAATACGCCGATAATTTTCATTTATCTTATTGATATTCATCACTTTTACCTTAAAAATTTTATTTTATAGAAGATTAAGGAAAAAGTGTTTATAAACAGTTAGAGAATTATAGCGCGAGATACCTGCCCATACCAAAAAATCTCCTGGAGTAACGCCCGTGTGTTCCTCCCAAGGTGTGCGTTATCGTCAACAGACCAAATCAATGCATGGGTATCAAGTATGTAGCCGAGCGGTTGTTAGACCAGCAGCAGCAGCACGACTTTGAAAGGTCGCTCAGAAGCCGGGCGCGGGTATCGGTGTCTGCTTCTGTGGCTCAATCACAACCCGGTCAAATTCAGATTGCAGGTTATCCCGAAGGGATTGCGGCAGGCCTCTCAGCGCATCGCTGTCCGGCGGGTAATCGTGCAGGTATGCCTTGAGTAGTTGCAGCATGACGATTCCCTGTCTCCTGTCACGCACTTTCTTTACGGGCGACCGGTTCGGTAGCGCCGACAGCCAGAGTTTATGGGCGGCAAACGCCCTGGGGTCTGGTACATCGAATACAACGGGTAACCCGTCATTCCCGATCACGGTGGCGCTCACAACGGGCGCTGCGTACAGCCAGTCAAGATTGTGTATCTCGACTGCGACAAGGTCATGTTTGTGTCCCGTGAAGGATACTCTGGTGGTTTTATGGCTCTGTGCCGGCGCCGGCTTGATCAGGTCCACCATATATCCCTTTGCATTGGCGGCACGATACGGCGCATTCGGCATACGCTCGAAGGTTCTGTCCGCTTTTTTGAGCAGAGATAACAATCCTCCGACAGGTTCAACAACAGCGAGGTTCAGTTTTCTCTTGACGTCCCACATCAGGTCGATGTCCTCAGACGCCAACAAGGCCGGCTCCAGGTGCACGCCAGCCATGTTTTCATAGGCGAACAGCGCACTGGTCCCAACCACAATGAGCGGATGAGAACCGGTTTTGACAAGGCGGATAGAACGCGCAACATCTGCCGCAATTTTCGGCACCCGGTTGATTCCTGCCGCAATACAAAACCCGCGCTGCTGCGTCAATCTGTCCAGTAGCGACTTCCGTCGCTCGCCCAGTTCGGCTTTTCTGGCATGGAAATTATCGTATATTTCCTGGGTGTGTGCGTCCCTTGCCCCCAGGCTTTTGCCGTCGCCGCGGCTGTTACGTTGCCTGAACAGGTATTCCTTGCCGTTCACTTTTTTCCACCTCATGGAACCCCGGTAGCTGCGAAATTCCGAATCCACCGCCAGATACGCTTCGTACAGTTGAGCTACGTCAATCAGGATGCGTCGCGAATTTTCATTTATCTCATTGATATTCATAATTTTTGCCTTAAAAATTTTATTTTCAGGCAGGTTAAGGATAAAGTGTTAATAAATAAATAGTTAGAGAATTATAGCGCGGGATACTGGCCCATACCAAAAAATCTCCTGTATGCGGCAGGTTGATGAGGCTGGTCAGCGGTGAAACAGTATGTGACAACCGACATTCAACTTGGTGTTGTGACATATCCTGACGTATTCCATGATAAAGTCAGTCGCGCGTCAGGATGGCTTGTGACCTTTTAATTCGTGTATTGCATCTATAGGCCACCTCTAAAAATTAGAGGTGGCCGTGCAGCGTAGGGATATGCTGCCATTTTTAAGCACGTAAGTGCTTGAAAATGAAGGAAATGAAAAATCATACTTTTTCATTTCCGTCTCTAAAAATGCCACGGAGGGCATTTTTAGAGGTTCCCTATAGTACAAGCGGATTTTTGGGGAGGTGGTTCGCGTTGTTACGTTACTTTGCTGCATCTACGGCATGCACGTATCCTTTTGTCGCATAGGAAAGAATTGCTTGGTCAGCGCTGATAAGTGTAATATCGAAATGGCGGGCTGTAGCCACAATGATCCGGTCGGCCGGATCAGCGTGAAAGTCTCCCGGCAAACGCACACTGTCGACTGCTATTTGTGGTTCAATCGGCGCCAGTTGCACATTAGGCAAAGACAAAACAGCATTCAACCATGCGCTAACCTCCCGCCCCAGCAGCAAGCGGCCTTTTTCCGTGAGTAGCGCAATTTCCCACGGAGTGATGGCCGAAATAAGCACCCCGTCTTTTTCCAGGGATTCCTCGAGTAACGCCCGCGTGTTCCTTCCAAGGCGTGCGTTATCGTCAACAGACCAAATCAATGCATGGGTATCAAGTATGATCACCTCGTCGCGAACCAGTCAGATGCTTCTGTTGCCGGACCGAAAGGATCATCATAGCCCAGTACCGACCCGGGCAGCGCCCCGATCAGGGATTTACCTTTGTCAGGAGGCAGCGGAGACAACACAGCAACCGGACGGCCGCGGTTGGTGATCGTCAATGGCTCGCGATCCGTTTTCATTTGCCTGATTACACGCAAACATCTTGCTTTGAATTCGGTTGCCGCCATGGTTTTCATATCAATCCCCGTCCGGTTCATCTGTACATTTATAATGTACATTATCTGATTTCAAGCAAAATTGCAATAACAGTAATCCTACATAGACAAATACTTGATCTTTAAGGCGTCATTAAAATGCCATAGAAGGCATTTTTAGAGGTTCCCATAAATAAATAGCGCTACAAACATGAGCCCATTCACCCTAAATAACCAAGAGGTTCTCGTATGTTAAACGACCATGCCCGCTTCGACGTGATTGGCGATATTCACGGTTATGCCTCCGTCCTGGAAAATCTGCTGGAGAAGATGGATTATACAAAACGTGACGGGGTATGGCGCCACCCGGAAAGGCAGGCCGTGTTCATCGGCGACTATGTGGACAGGGGTTGTGAAAATATCCGGGCCTGCAGAATCGTCATGGACATGCACGCAGCTGGCGCAGCCCTGGCAATCATGGGGAATCATGAATTCAACCATCTGGCCCTTGATACACCGGTTCCTGGTCAGCCAGGCGAGTATCTCCGGCCGCATACCGAAAAGAATCTCGGTCAGACGAAAAAGACTCTTGCAGAATTTGAGAAGTGTCCGAATGACAAGGCCACCATTCTGGATTGGATGAAAACCTTGCCGCTATGGCTTGAGCTCCCGGGTCTGCGGGTAGTTCACGCCTTCTGGAGCACAAGGGCTCAGGAAATACTGAAACCATATCTGGCTGCGGACAACTCCATCATCTGGGAACACTTTCCCGAACTTGCCAAAAAAGAAGAAGACCATTCGGAAACGGGCGATGCTCGTTCACACCTGCTCAGTGGAATTGAATATCCACTAACTGAAGGAATGTCATTTTACGACTCAGATAAAAATCTGCGCAAGGCAGCAAGACTCAAGTGGTGGAAATTTGATCAATCACCCTTGTATTTACATGATCTTGCGCTTCTCTCTCCTGAAAATATGAAGGAAATCCCGAACGAGGCGTTATGCAAATCCGACCTGTCTCCGGACACGGATACCCGCCCGGTCATCTTCGGCCATTACTGGATGAAGCCTGACAACCTGTTTCTGGGACCCCGGCACGTCTGTGTCGATGCTTCCATAGCGAAGGGAGGAAAACTGGCTGCTTATCGGTTTTCAGGCGAAGCCGAACTCAGTCCGGACAACCTGATTCTCTCCTGAAAGCAGGTAGCCGTGTCGTCGAGCAGCGCAACGGCGGCTTCCTGCCCTTTGCGCGCGTTCACTCCGGCCCTCATTAAGGAACGGGAAGAAGAATGAGGAAAAACAGGCTGGTGATTATACCTCCCAGTATCAGTAATGCCGGTATCGCCGCCAATGCCCACTTGACCATGAAAACAACCATCGAGAAGAATGGCATCCGGACATTGGTAACGACTACTTGTGTTTCTTCAAAGTTCATTTTTGCACCTCTTTGCCATTGGTATTGACTTTTCGGATTGCAACCAATCATCAAGTTCTACCGAATAGAGCATATCATTCAACACGTCACAACTTGACGCATGACTGAATACAATAGCCTTATCCATTGCGCCGGAACGGTTTGAAAAACGTACCCGTCCTGAAGCAACTCCTGAAAATGCCTGCCGTGGCATTTTTAGGGGCGCCTCTAACTCTTAACAGGTGGCATTATGAGCAAATTCCATTCGCAGAACGAAGTAATCAGCCGCGACGGCATGGAGCCCCTGGTGCAACTCTGGTTGCTGCGTCTGCTGATTCGGCTTGGTTTATTCAAGAAGCATCTGTGCAGTAACCGCAGCCGCTATGATCATGATGAAATGGCTTTTTCCCTGATGGATATATTTGCTATTGATATGGAACGCTACCAGAGGGCAGGAGAAGATATAGACTACAAGAAGGTACTCAAGCGTTTTGGCAAGTTATATGTAAGCGCCGAAAAAAAATCAAACCTCGTTACGGCCCCCAAGTGTCTGGCCGACAATGTCCGGTGCCTTGCGGCGCTTGCCGGGTTGTCTCCGGCGGACTGCCGCATTCTGGAATTCGCCGCTCTTGTCCACACTGAGGAAATCCTGGAGAAGGTCAGTGATCTGCTCGGTACCCTGACCTCGAAACAGGTATTCAGAGTTTTGTCGGTATTGCTGGACCTGCCGGAGCCAGAGGTTCGCAATTCATTCAGAAAAAAGGGCGCCTTGGCCAGATCCGGGCTGTTGTCGCTTGATCAAAACAGTGCAAATGATTTAGCGAATAAACTGGATTTACTGTCTCCCGGTTTTGCGGACATCGTGGTGTCGTCAGATGCGAACCCGGTACAGCTGTTGCAAGACATTATCCTGCCTGGTTCCGCCCCGCACCTGTCGATGGCTGATTACCCGCACCTTGAAAAAGAACTTCACGTGCTGCTGCCGTATCTCAAGGAAGCTGTTGCGAGCGGGCGCAAAGGCGTGAATATTTTACTGTACGGTGACCCCGGCACCGGCAAAAGCCAACTGGCCAAAATCCTGGCGGTTGAGGCAGGTTGTGAACTGTTCGAGGTTTCCAGCGAAGATGATGACGGCGACCCGCGCACCGGAGGGTTACGCTTACGCGCATTTCAGGCTGCGCAAAACATCCTTTCAGACCGGAACATGATGCTCCTGTTTGATGAAATCGAGGATGTGTTCGATTACGGCGAGTCCTGGGATTTGGGTACGCTGTTTGCGCCGGTTAAAACCAGGAACAACCCCAAAGCCTGGTTTAATCGCGCGCTGGAGGAGAATTCCGTGCCCACCTTCTGGCTGGGCAATTCCATCAGCGGCATGGACCCCGCGTTTATCCGCCGTTTTGATTTAATCATCAAGCTGACGGTTCCTCCCAGAACACAGCGCCAGAAAATCATTCGTGGAAGCTGTTCGGGCCTGCTCAACGAACAGGACATACAGCGCATTGCCGATGTGGAAACCTTAGCGCCGGCAGTCGTGACCCGCGCCAGCGCCGTAGTCGATGCGATTAAGGATAAACTGCCGGGAACAGACCACGCCGCCGCGCTGGAATTAATCATCAACAACACCCTCGAAGCTCAGGGACGCCAGCGCATTCAGCGCTATGACCCGGACCGACTGCCGGAAACCTACGACCCTGCGTTTATCCATACCGGCGCCGATTTGGAAGGCATTGCCGGGGGGCTGACAAAAACAAAAGCCGGACGCCTGTGCCTGTACGGCCCGCCCGGCACCGGGAAGACCGCCTGGGCCCGCTGGCTGGCGCAGCAACTTGAAGCGCCGCTGCTGGTAAAACGCGGCTCAGACCTGTTGTCCATGTGGGTAGGCGGGACGGAAAAGAATATCGCCGAGTGTTTCCGGCAGGCGGAAACGGAAGGCGCCGTTCTGCTGATCGATGAGATAGAAGGTTTCCTGCAGGACCGGCGGCAGGCAAGGCATAGCTGGGAGGTGACGGGCGTGAATGAGATGCTGACCCGGATGGAATCTTTCCCCGGGGTCTTTATCGCTTCAACCAATTTGCAGGACAACCTGGACCAGGCCGCGTTACGGCGCTTCGATATGAAAATAAAGTTTGACTACCTGTTGCCGCGACAATCCCGGGCCTTGCTGGAAAGTTACTGCAATACCTTGAACTTTGACGCCCCCGACAAGCCCTCGACCGCGCGTCTTGACCGGTTGCACAATCTCACTCCCGGAGATTTTGCCGCAGTCATGCGCCGCCGCCGGTTCAACCCGCTGTGCACAGCCACAGCGATAGTAGCCGCCCTGGAAGAGGAATGCAGCCTGAAGGAAAACTGCAAACGCGCCATCGGGTTTTATTGACAGGCGCCTCTCAACCTTCATGGGCAAGGCGCCGCGCACCCCGCCAGCATGTAAGTTCGTCCCCGGCTGACGACATGCCGGGGCAGGCTCCCCGGCCAGGGATTGGCCGGTATCCAGTGACAGGGACGTAAACAAGCCAAGGTAGGCGAAACTTACATAGCAAAATGCCACGGAGGGCATTTTCAGAATTTCCCTGATATTATCAGAAGCGACAATATCACAATGTGGAGCCCGAAGAACATGGCCAAACGACCTGATAATCAGGAATCACTGGTGTTTGCGCTGGAACTGCTGCGCCGGATACCCCGACAGCGCAAGATAACCGCCAAGGAGTTACACCGGCAATTACAGGGGGCGGGGCTGAACAAGGGGCTGCGTACCGTCCAACGTCAACTGAAATTATTGAGCGAGCACTTTGATATTGAGTGTGACGACCGTGAAAAACCCTACGGCTACCGCTGGCTTGAACAGGCCGACGGGTTTTGTGTCCCGCGGCTGGGCTTGCAGGACTCCCTGCTGCTGACGCTGGCAGAGCAATACTTGCGAAAAATCCTCCCGGCCAGACTGATGAATTCAATGGCAGAGTTTTTCACCCAGGCGCGCTATGAGCTGGCGTACCACGACGGACAGCATCCGGCACAGGAGTGGCAGTCCAAAGTGCGCATCGTCGATACCACACAGCCGTTGCTGCCGCCGAAAGTAAAACCTGAGGTGTTTGAAATCGTCAGCAATGCCTTGTATGAAAACAAGTGGTTGAAAGTGAATTATCGCAACGCCGACGGCAAACGCGGCGACTACCAGATCATGCCGTTGGGTTTGGCCCAACAGGGCCCCCGCCTTTACCTGGTATGCCGCTTCGAAGGTTTTGACAACGAACGCAGCCTCGCCTTGCATCGGATCATTTCAGCCCAACCCACGACAATGACTTTCACGCGCCCGCCTGAGTTTGACCTGAAAAAATATGACGACGACGGCCGCTTCGGCTTCGGCGAAGGGGAACGTATCAGCCTCACCTTCAAAATCGATAAACACGCCGGCGCGCATCTGCTGGAAACGCCGTTATCCAAAGACCAACAGGTGAAGCACCTGGATCGCGAGTATGAAATCAGCGCCACGGTTATAGATACCGAACAACTGAACTGGTGGTTGCGAGGCTTCGGCGCTGCGGTAAGAGACATTCGCAAGAAGCCGTTGAAACCTCAGGAAACCCGATAAAACGCTGCTAATCCTCATATCAGTTTCCCAACCTGGAGAGAAAA
>JAPORZ010000079.1 GCA_026709915.1 Gammaproteobacteria bacterium | reverse complement strand
TCCCGCAGCCTGCCCTCGAGATGTAGAAGATTCTCCTTGGTCGCCAGATTGGTGTAATGCAATGGCTTCGCTCATGTTTAACCGTCGGTGCCGGTGCGGGGCAGGGTGTTGAGGCCGTCGATCTTTTGCTCAATGAGCTTGAAGTCCTGACGATGCAGGATGTAAACGATGGCAATAGCCAGCAGGACGGGCGATTGGTTGATTAGGGCGGCGATGACAGGGGTCATGGTTTGGTTCCTCAAGTTTCGACCATGCTACCTGTCGTCGGGACAGATGTCAATGAAAAGTATGATGGTAACCTCTAAAAATGCCCTCCGTGGCATTTTTAGAGACGGAAATGAAAAAGTATGATTTTTCATTTCCTTCATTTTCAAGCACTGACGTGCTTAAAAATGGCAGCATATCCTTATGCTGCACGGGCACCTCTAATTTTTAGAGGTGCCCTGATCTTACCCTACTTGTTACTCAGCATCTCCACATCATCCGTATCCGGCATCAATACGAACTCGGGGTAGGATTCAATACCCAGTTCCGCTGAATCCTGGCCGACTTCTTCAACTGCGGTCGATACCCGCACGCCAATGGTTTTTTCAATGACGTACCAAAGGGCGAGAGCAACCACGAAAACGTAGGCGCCGACGGCAAGAATGCCGGTAAGCTGCACCAGCAAATTCCCGCCGGCGGCAATGCACACGGCCAGGGTGCCCCAAATGCCGGCAAACAGGTGCGCCGGTATCGCGCCGACTACATCGTCCACCTTCAGGTTTTCCAGCAGCTTCATACCGGCCACGACCATAACGCCACCGACCAGCCCGATGACTATGGACCAGCTGTGTGTAACGATATCCGGGCCTGCGGTAATGGAAACCAGCCCGCCAATAGCGCCGTTCAGCCCGGCCAGCAGGTCAACCCGCCCCAGCAATGGGCGCGATACGCTGAGTGCGGCGATGACGCCGGCCGCAGCCGCCAGATTGGTATTGACCAGCACGTTGCTCATCGCTACGGCATCTGCCGCGCCCCCCAGGGCCAGCTGCGAACCGCCGTTAAACCCGAACCAGCCCAGCCACAGGATGAACACGCCCAGAGTGACGATGGGCACGTTGGAAGGCGGGGTGGCCTTGACACTGCCGTCGGGTCGGAATTTACCCAGCCTCGGGCCGGCAATCAGAACGCCCGCCAGCGCCGCCCAACCACCGGTGGAATGCACAATGGTGGAACCGGCGAAGTCCTGAAAACCCCTCTCGCTCAGCCAGCCGCCGCCCCAGGTCCAGGCGCCGACGATGGGGTAAATGAAGCCGGCCAGCACCGCGGTAAACAGCAGGAACGACCACAGCTTGACCCGCTCAGCCATAGCGCCGGAAATGATCGAGGCCGTAGTGGCGACGAACACCATCTGGAAAAACCAGTCGGACATCACCGAGTAGCCGTTCTCTACTACCGCAGCCTTGGCTGTCTCATCACCGGACAACAACGCCAGCTCCTGCGCCGACGGCCCGTAGGTAAGCGTGAACGTGCCAACCCAGCCGGACACATCCGTGTACATCAGGTTGTAGCCCACCAGGTAATACATAAGCCCGGCGATGGAGTACAGCCCGATGTTCTTCAGGCAGATCACCGACGCGTTCTTGGTGCGCACCGACCCTGATTCCAGCATGGTGAAACCGGCGCACATCCACATCACCAGCGCGCCCCAGACCAGGAATGAAAAGGTGTTGAAGATGAATTGCAGCTCCTGTTCTACGGCGGCATAGACACAGGATACGGCCACCAGCAGGACAAAGCCTGTGCACAGTCTGGTGGACAAGGTGAGACGACGGCAAGACCGCGAAGCAACGGCAAGACTCATGTGATTACCCTCTGTAGCTACGTTATTGGTTGTCACCCGGCACTCTCTCAACCCCGGGCCAGCATAATGAGGAATACAACGAACAGCACCACGATACCGACCGGTATCAAGGCGCCGGTCCAATCGGGGTTTTCTGCCTCCCGGCTTTTTTGTATGGCGGCTCTGGCGCCGGGCCAGAACAGAAACAAAACAACGACGGCCAGGATTCCTACCAGAACCTGCTCAAATGTGCCCATAACGGCAAGGACGAAAGTTGAAAATAAAACCCCGCATGCACGGGGTTTTATTTGTTGCACAAAAGCTGACTTAACCTAACACAACCACCTCGGTGGCATGGTACCCCTTCGGGCCCCGCTCCGCGGTGTAGGAAACGCTCTGCCCCTCATTTAAGGTTTTATATCCTTCAGACTTGATGGACGAATAATGTACAAATATGTCGTCCCCTCCGTTCGACGGCTCGATAAAACCGAATCCCTTTGCATTGTTGAACCATTTGACGGTTCCACTAGTACTCATACTGCTTTCCCCCTTAATGAAATAATGGATGACCAGTGGGCGCCTCTAAAAATTAGAGGCGCCCACACAGCATAGGGATATGCTGCCATTTTTAAGCACGTAAGCGCTTAAAAATGAAGGAAACGGAATGTCCCACTTTTTCGGGCACTTTTCCGTTTCCGTCTCTAAAAATGCCATGGAGGGCATTTTTAGAGGTTACCCGATACCCTCTCAGCTATCCAGTGTACGGCAGAAAAACAACCGGTACCACCTACATCTATGACAGCACAAGGGCAAGCATAGCCAATTTTTTTCCATTTGCCAACATAATTTTACGATTTTTGTTGTACAAACCCGCTTTAGAGGTTACCTAATCTTGTAACTGCCTGCGGGCCGTGTCAATATTGTAACGGGTCTTGAGACTTTTTACTTTCGGTAAATTCTGCCACGAGGGATAGCCATGCAACTCGAACAAGAGATTAAGCAAACAGCTCATCGAATAATTGATAACCTGCCTGATGATACGTCATGGGAAAAGCTGCTATATACATTGCAAATAAGGTATGACATAGAAGCCGGGCTGGCTGAGAGTGATGCAAATCAGGTGGTCAGTAGCGCTGAACTACGCCAACAGTTAGGCATTAACAGTGCATGAAAGTTGTCTGGACACACCGGGCAAGACATCGATTACAACAAATCCTTGCATACATCGCCGAAGATCAACCCATCAATGCTAAACGATGGGTTGAGAAACTGATTGACCGCGGCGATAGTTTGCAAGACTTACCGGAAAGAGGGCGAATGGTGCCTGAATATCATGACCCTGAGATACGGGAAATACCGGAAGGCGCATATCGTATCATCTATCGCCTGGGTAGTAAGCGTGTAGATATCCTGACAGTAAGGCACAGTTCCCAATTACTGCCTGCAGAAATTCACAGACTTTAGCTTGACGTTTGGTACAGGCATGGTCATTGTAAGCAATAATTACTTTTCTTTCAATGCCATAGTTGAGGGCCATAGTTGAGGTCACTCCTGCCCCTCAACGCTGGCGCGCTTGCTTTTGTGGCGGCGGATCAGCACCAGGGTCATCAGGGGGCCGGAGGCGGCGTAGGTCAACGCCAGCAGGAACAATACCAGCGAGGGTCTGGCGGCGATGAGCGCAATGATGAGGACGATGCACAGGATATTGAAAAACGGCACCTTGTTACGCAGATCGAATTGTTTGAAACTGTGGTAACGGATATTGCTGACCATGAGCAGACCGATGAGAATCGTCAGCACAAAGGCAAACAGGGTACTCACCGCCTCACCCAGTGGTTTGCCGACACTGTCGAACCAGACCATGCCGGCGATCACCGCCGCCGCGGCGGGACAGGGCAGGCCCTGGAAATAGCGTTTGTCGGCGCTGCCGGCCTGGGTGTTGAATCTGGCGAGGCGCAAGGCCGCCGCCGCGGCGAAGATAAAGGCGGCCAGCCAGCCCAGCTTGCCGAGCCCCTGCAATGACCATTGATAGACCACCAGCGCGGGGGCCAGACCAAAGGACACCAGGTCCGACAGGCTATCGTACTGCACGCCGAAATCGCTTTCCGTTTTCGTCATCCTGGCGATACGGCCGTCCATTCCGTCCAGGATCATCGCCACGAACACGGCAATGGCAGCCGGTTCATAGCGGGCATCGATGGCGGCGACCATGGCATAGAATCCGGCAAACAGCGCCGAGGTAGTGAACAGGTTGGGCAGGAGATAGATGCCCCTGCGGCGTTTGGTCATACTCTGACCCTGTATATCCCGACCCCGTATATCACCATATCCGGTCAGTTCCTGGTCTGGTCCACCAGTTTGTTTTCCCCGATCCAGGGCATCATGGCGCGTAGCCGTTCTCCTACCTGCTCAATCCGGTGCTGTTTGCTCAGGCGCCGCATGGCTTTCATCTTCGGCGCGCCGGTCTGGTTTTCCATGATAAATTCCCTGGCAAAGTCTCCTTGCTGGATTTCCTGCAGGATGTCCTGCATGGCTTTTTTCGCCTCGGCGCCGATTATTCTGGGGCCGCGCGTAAAATCGCCGTATTCCGCAGTATTGGAAATGGAATAGCGCATATTGGCGATGCCGCCTTCATAGATCAAATCCACGATCAGCTTGGTTTCGTGCAGACACTCAAAATACGCCATTTCCGGCGCATAGCCGGCCTCAACCAGGGTTTCAAACCCGGCCTGGATCAGCGCCGTGATACCGCCGCATAACACGGTCTGCTCACCGAACAGGTCGGTCTCCGTCTCTTCCCGGAAATTGGTTTCGATGACGCCGGCGCGCCCGCCACCATTGGCGCTGGCATAAGACAGGGCGATATCCCGGGCCTGACCGGAGGCATCCTGGTGCATGGCAATCAAGGTGGGGACGCCACCGCCGGCCACGTAGGTGGAGCGCACCAGATGGCCCGGCCCTTTCGGGGCGATCATGATCACGTCCAGGTCCGGGCGCGGTTCAATCTGGCGAAAATGAATGTTGAAGCCGTGTGCGAAAGCCAGCGCTGCGCCGTTGCTGAGATGCGGGGCAACCTGTTCCCGGTACAGCGCCGCCTGGTGTTCATCCGGGGCC
Source organism: Gammaproteobacteria bacterium (assembly GCA_026709915.1). Lineage (GTDB taxonomy): Bacteria > Pseudomonadota > Gammaproteobacteria > Eutrophobiales > Eutrophobiaceae > JAAXHV01. The sequence goes on along the minus strand of JAPORZ010000079.1, from coordinate 14,665 downwards.
AGAATCATGACCACATCCGCCCAGGCAACTGCCTCTTCAATACTTTTCACGTCCAGGCCCGCCGCTTGTGCCTTGGCTGCAGAGGTCGAGCCCTGGCGCAGACCCACGCACACTTCCACGCCGGAGTCACTCAGGTTATTGGCGTGGGCGTGCCCCTGGGAACCATAGCCGATGATGGCAACCTGTTTGCTTTTAATAACGGACAGGTCCGCATCTTTGTCATAATAAATATTCATCTCTCAGTGCTCCTGGTGTCTTTTTTCGTGGGCATTTGTGGTCAGGGTTAATGACTGAAACCGAAATAATTTTCCTGTAACCCCTGAAATGCTGAAGCAATCCTGTTCATCCTGTCTATCCATGTTAAAACCTTATCGCCTTCTCCCCGCGCGCGATGCCGGACACGCCGGTGCGCACTGTTTCCAGTATCCATTCCGATTTCAGGGCCTTTAAGAAGGCATCCAGCTTATCGCCGGCGCCGGTGACTTCTATGGTGTAGGAATTTTCACTCACGTCGATGATGCGCCCCCTGAAGATGTCGCTCAGGCGCCCCAGTTCCTCCCTGGACGAATCGACCGCCTTGACCTTGACCAGCATCAGCTCCCGTTCAATATGCTCACCCTCATTCAAATCCACAACCTTGATTACATCCACCAGTTTGTTCAGGTGTTTGGTGATCTGTTCGATGATGGCGTCAGAACCGGAGGTGACGATGGTCATGCGCGACACCGTCAGGTCTTCCGTAGGGGCGACGGTCAGGGACTCGATGTTGAACCCGCGCGCGGAAAACAGGCCGGAAATCCGGGACAGGGCGCCGGCCTCATTTTCAACCACAAGCGACAGGATATGACGCATCAGGCCAGCTCCCGTTCTTCCGAGCCGGGCGCTAAGTGCATCTCGTGTTGGCCCTTGCCGGCGGCGATCATCGGATAGACGTTCTCGGTCTGGTCGGTAATGAAGTCCATCAATACCAGCTTGTCCTCCATGGCCAGGGCCTCTTGCAGCGCCGGTTCCACCTCCGCGGCCTGCTCAATGCGCATGCCCACATGCCCGAAACTTTCCGCCAGCTTGACAAAATCCGGCAAGGCTTCCATGTAGGAATGGGAATAGCGTTTCTCGTAGAAGAATTCCTGCCATTGCCGCACCATGCCCATATAGCGGTTATTCAGGTTGATAATTTTAATCGGGGTATGGTACTGCAAACAGGTTGACAGCTCCTGAATGCACATGACCAGACTGGCCTCGCCGGTAACGCACGCCACCGTCGCTTCCGGGTAGGCGATCTTGGCGCCCATGGCCGCCGGCAGGCCGAAGCCCATGGTGCCGAGGCCGCCGGAATTGAGCCAGCGGCGTGGCTTGTCGAACTTGTAGAACTGCGCCGCCCACATCTGGTGCTGGCCGACATCCGAGGAGATATAGGCGTTGCCGGCGGTCAGCCGGTAGAGCTGTTCAATCACCTGCTGCGGCTTGATGAGTTTGGAGTCGCGGTCGAAGCGCAGGCAGTCCATGGCCTGCCAGTCCTTGATCCGACGCCACCAGTCCGCTATGTCGGGGCGGGCGCTGGTTTCCTGCAAACCGGCGTTGAGCTCGCCCAGCACCTGTTTGACGTCGCCGACGATAGGCACGTCCACGGGCACGTTTTTGGCAATCGAAGACGGGTCCACATCGATATGAACGATGCGCGCGTGCGGACAGAATTTTTCCAGATCCCCCGTCACCCGGTCATCGAAACGGGCGCCGATGGCGATCAACACGTCGCACTGGTGCATGGCCATATTGGCCTCGTAGGTGCCGTGCATGCCCAACATGCCGATGAATTGCGGATCTGTGGCCGGGTAGGCGCCCAGCCCCATCAAGGTATTGGTAATGGGGAACCCCAGGGCGCGGGTGAACTCTGTCAACTCGGCGCTGGCGTCGGACAACACCACGCCGCCACCGGTGTAAATCATCGGTTTGCGCGCCTGCAACATAAGGTTGACGGCGCGCCGGATCTGGCCCGGGTGACCCTTGACAGTGGGCCGGTAGGAACGCATATCGACAGTTGCCGGGTACTCATAGGCACAGGAATTCGCGGTCACGTCCTTGGGAATGTCCACCAGCACGGGCCCGGGGCGACCGCTGCCGGCCACATAAAATGCTTTTTTAATAGTGGCGGCCAGGTCTTTAACGTCGTTGACCAGAAAATTGTGTTTGACACAAGGCCGGGTAATACCGATGGCATCGACCTCCTGAAACGCGTCATTGCCGATGACAGAGGTAGCCACCTGACCGCTGAACACCACCAGTGGAATGGAATCCATGTACGCCGTGGCAATGCCCGTGACCGCGTTGGTAATGCCCGGCCCGGACGTGACCAGCACAACGCCGGGGCGGCCTGTGGCGCGGGCATAGCCGTCGGCCGCGTGCGCGGCGCCCTGCTCATGGCGCACCAGAATATGCTCCACCTCGGTCTGCTTGTACAGCTCGTCATAAATATGCAATACCGCGCCGCCGGGATAGCCGAAAACGTGTTTTACCCCTTCATCTTTCAGCGCCCGCACAAAAATTTCTGCGCCGCGCAGTATCGGTTTTGCTTTGTCCACAGGATGTTCGGAAGTTGGTTAATAGCAGGACATGGTAAGTTACTGATATTCTGCACAAGCGTCAAGGGGGGATTGGGGGGTGGCGCCAGCGGTTGCTGCGCTGCCCCCTTGACTAAGGCATCAATTTCAAGGCTGTCTCACCCAGTCTGGCGCCCAGGGTCATGCAGATTTGTTGTTCTTCTTCGGTGATGGCGAGATTACTTTCGGCGCCGGCCAGGTGGCTGGCGCCGTAGGGGGTGCCGCCGGAACGGGTGGCGCGCAGCGCCGGTTCGGTGTAGGGCACGCCCAGGATGAACATACCGTGGTGCAGCAGCGGCAACATCATCGACAGCAAGGTGCTCTCCTGGCCGCCGTGCAGGCTGCCGGTGGAGGTGAACACGGCGGCAGGCTTGCCGACCATTTTGTTGGACAGCCAGATATCGCCGGCGCCATCGAGAAAATATTTGAGCGGCGCCGCCATGTTGCCGAACCGGGTCGGGCTGCCCAGCGCCAGGCCGTCACAACGGACCAGGTCGTCGGCACTCGCGTACGGCGGCCCGGCCGCAGGCATCTCAGCGGCCACGGCTTCGGGCTCTGCCGATACGGCCGGAACGGTGCGGATCACTGCCCGGCAGGACTTCACCGATGCCACGCCGCGCCCGATATAGCGGGCCATCTGCGCCACGTTGCCATAGCGGCTGTAATATAACACCAGTATTTCCGCCATCAGTGGCCCTGTTCCAGTTTTTCCCGGATAAACTCCACGGCCTGCGCCAACGGAATATCCGTGCTCTGCTCGTCACGGCGGCCCTTGTATTCCAGGGTTTGGCTATCCAGCCCGCGTTCACTGAACACGAAACGGTGGGGTATGCCGATCAGTTCCATGTCGGCGAACATCACACCGGGCCGTTCTTTCCTGTCGTCCAGCAAGACGCTGACGCCGCGGTCGAGCAGGGTTTGATACAGCTCTTCCACGGCGCTACGCAGGCGTTGCGATTTATGTGCATGGATGGGTACCAGGGCCAGTTGGTACGGCGCCAGCGCCAGCGGCCAGATGATGCCGCGCTCGTCGTGGTTTTGCTCGATAGCCGCCGCCACGATGCGTGACACACCGATACCGTAGCAACCCATGTATAAGGTCACGGCCTCGCCGGTTTCATCCAGACAGTTCGCCTTCATGGCGGCGCTGTATTTGGTTCCCAACTGAAAGACATGGCCCACCTCGATACCACGGGCGATTTGTAAGGGGCCGGAACCATCGGGCGCAGGGTCGCCGTCCACCACGTTGCGCAGGTCGGCGGATGCCGGCTCCGGCAGATCGCGCTGCCAGTTCACGCCGGTCAGGTGATAGCCGTTGTCGTTGGCGCCGCAGATGAAATCTGCCAGCGCCAGGACGTCATTATCCGCGATGACGGGAATGTTCAGACCCACCGGTCCCAGTGAGCCAAGGTCGCAACCCACCTGTTCTGTGATCGTTGCGGGCGCGGCAAATGTCAATGGGTTTGCCACTTGCGGCAGTTGTTCGGCTTTCAGTCGGTTCAGTTCATGGTCGCCGCGCAGCGCCAGGGCCACCAGATCATCGTCACTGCCCTGGACGATCAGCGTTTTCAGACAACGCGCCGGGCTTACCTCGAGAAAATTACTGAGATCGTCTATGGTATGCCGGTCGGGAGTCGCCACTTTCTGCAGCGCCTCCTGCGGCGCCGGTCGTGGCTGTGCAGGTGGCGGTGCGGCAATCAGCTCGACATTGGTGGCGAATTCGGAACCGGCCGAAAACGCGATGCTGTCCTCACCGGAGTCGGCCAGTACGTGAAACTCATGGGAGACCTTGCCGCCGATGTTGCCGCTGTCGGCCACCACGGGGCGAAAATCAAGGCCGAGGCGCTCGAAAATACGAGCGTAGGCGCGGTACATCACCTGGTAGGTCTGCTCCAGGGAGGCCTGATTGAGGTGGAACGAGTAGGCGTCCTTCATGATGAATTCGCGGGCGCGCATAATCCCGAAACGGGGGCGAATCTCATCGCGGAACTTGGTCTGGATCTGGTAAAAATTGGCCGGCAACTGTTTGTAACTGCGAATCTCATGCCGGATTAAATCCGTGATGACCTCTTCGTGCGTGGGTCCTAAGCAGAAGTCGCGCCGGTGCCGGTCCTGAAAGCGCAATAATTCCGGGCCGTATTCTTCCCAGCGTTGGGATTCCCGCCACAACTCTGCCGGCTGCACGCCGGACAGCAACACTTCCTGGGCGCCGGCCGCATCCATCTCCTCGCGTACTATAGCCTCTACCCGGCGCAGGACTCTCAACCCCAGCGGCAACCAGTTATAGATTCCGGCAGCCGTTTTGCGCACCATGCCGGCGCGCAGCAGCAGTTGGTGGCTGATGATCTCGGCATCTGCGGGCGCTGCGCGCAGGGTAGCTAACAGGGTTTCGGTAGTTCGCATGGCGTTTGTCAGTTGATACTGGTACTGGGGTCAGGGCGCATTGTCCAGCATCTTCCTGACAAAATCCACCGTCAATTTTCGCTGCGCCTCCAGACTGCGCCGATCCAGGTGGTCGAGCCAGAGGAACAGGTTGCGGGTGTCTCGAGCAACCCGTTTGATCAGGAATTCAACCACCGGGTCGCTGAGTTCAAAGCCGCGCTGGCGGGCACGCTGTTTCAGCGCCACAATGTTCTCATCGTCATGCAAGGCTTGCAGGTGATAGCAGAGTCCCCAGCACAACCTTGATTGCAAGTCAGGCAAGCGCACCGGGCTGGCTTTGGGGCTGTGGCCGGCGCTGACCAGCAGCGGTGTGCGCGCATCCCGCAGGCGATTGAACAGGTTGAACAACGCCAGTTCCCACTCGTCCCTGCCGGCCAGTTCGTCCACATCGTCCAGGCATACCAGGCTGAGCTCTTCCAGCGCCGCGAACAGGTCCGGGGTAAAATTGTCGAGCTGTCTTAACGGGATGTACGCGCACGGGCGTTCGCGCTGCGCGGCCAGGTTGCAGGCAGCCTGGAGCAAGTGAGTTTTGCCGGTGCCCGGGGCGCCCCAGAGATAGACGTTGGCATGGTCCGGGTCGGTTGCGATTTGCCGCAGGGCCTCCAGCGCGCCGGCATTGACACCGGGGATGTAGCTGGCAAAGGTGTAAACGTCGTGGCGGGCGAAGCCCAAAGGCAGCTGCGACCCGGAGGGGCTGCCCTGCGCCTTGGCCGGCGACCGAAATTCCTGACCCCGGTAAAATTCCAGGGGCAATGGGTTGTCGTGGGCTGATTGGGTCACGTTAGCGGCTTCGGGTCAGGCGGTAGTAGTGGCCGTCGATGTCCGCCACCGGCTCTAAGGTGCGGCCCAGGCTGAGGGTCTGTATTATCGTTTGTGCGCCGCCGTGCGCGGTCAACGCCAGGGTCACTTCGCCGCTGCGTACTGCCTTGACATGGATATGACTCACTGAGTTCAGGGACTCAAGATAAGCCAGCAGGCGCGCATAGTGTGCGACCGTATCAATGGCGCCCACCGTTATTTCAATATCTCCTACCGGAATGTAACCGGGGCTACGCAAAAACTCACCCGCCAGGGTATCCACGAAACCGTTGAAACCTTCTTCCAGCGCCACTTCCGGCAAATCGGTCTGCGTAGTCCACTCATGTTCGGGCCGGTCCTCGCCATAGCTGCGCCAGCGACCTTCCCAGATGCCCGGTGCGGCGGCGCTCACACTGGCCGTGAGGATGACATCGGCATTGTAGCGCGCGGACGCGGCCAGGATCGGCTCGCGAAAATCCAGCCAGACATCGCTGGGACGGATCTGCCTGTGATCAACCAGGTCCAGCAGGGGCAACAGGACGGGAACCCCGCGACGCTGTGCAAGCTCTTGTATTATCTTGAGTAATTCTGGCGTTTCCCCGGCCTCGGCGAATGATTTGTGCCCGGCCTGCGCCAACGCGATCCAAACCAGCACGGACGGGCGTTCCCGATCCCACACCGGTATCCCCGCGGCGCGCAGGGCGCGGTTCAGGTTCTGTTCGTCAAATTTAACCGTGAGGCGCCAGTTCGGCCCCGGCAAGCCCTCGGGCCGGGCCGTTACTGCCGTTGCTGCTTCATGGTAGCGATATTGCTGAACAAATTTTTCCGCCTGTTGCAGGAACGGTTGCAGCGCAGTTTCCCGCGCCACCTCGCGCACGCCGGTGAGCTTCACCAGCACCAGGCCCAGACAGGTACGCACTGCCGTCATGCGCTCCTCGTTTGACTGGCTAGCTACCATGGTCTGCGCCTGGTACAGCCCCGGCACCTTGGCGGCATGGGCAGCGCCAGGCAGTAAGGTGCACAGGCAACAGAATATGAGCGCTGTTCTTTTCATTTATGGTAGCGGGGTTTGTGACAACCGGTAATCCGTTACATTATAAGGCATCATCTGAAGGCAACTTCTAAAAATGCCACGGAGGGCATTTTTAGGGGTTACCTGATATGATCTTGTCCATGCAGCGTTCCGACTATGAAGCCGCGGGGGTCAGTATCGACCGGGGCAATGAATTGGTAGCTAATATCAAGCCGCTGGCGCAGGCCACTCGACGCGCCGAAGCGCTGGGTGAGCTGGGCGGCTTTGGCGCGCTGTTCGATCTGTCCGCCACAAACTACCGTCAACCGGTGCTGGTATCCGGCGCCGACGGGGTGGGCACCAAACTGAAACTGGCCATTGAGCTGGGGCGACACGACACTATCGGCATAGATCTGGTTGCCATGTGCGTCAATGACATACTGGTGCAAGGCGCAGAGCCGCTGTTTTTCCTCGATTATTTCGCCTGTTCCAGGCTGGATGTCGCCGTCGCCACGGAGGTAGTGAAAGGCATTGCCCGGGGTTGTCAACTGTCCGGCTGCGCGCTGAGCGGCGGCGAGACCGCGGAAATGCCGGGGCTGTACCAGCCGGGCGATTACGATCTGGCCGGCTTCTGTGTGGGGGTGGTGGAGAAACAGGACCTTATCACCGGCGCACAAGTCAGGCCCGGAGACGTGTTGCTCGCGCTCCCCTCCAGCGGCCCCCATGCCAACGGTTTTTCCCTGATCCGGAAACTGCTCAACGATTCCGGGACGGCGTTGAGCGACAGCCTGGATGGGGTGCCATTTGCCGACCTGCTGCTGGAACCCACGCGCATTTACCGGGATGCGGTGTTCGCCCTGTTGCCGGCGGTTACGCTCAAGGCCATTGCCCACATCACCGGCGGCGGGTTAAGCGAGAACATCCCCCGGGTTTTGCCCGCCTCCATATACGCAGAAATAGACCTGGACAGTTGGCGCTGGCCGGCGCTGTTTCACTGGCTGCAGGATACCGGCAACATCGAGTTGGCGGAAATGCACCGCACCTTCAACTGCGGCGTCGGTCTGGTGCTGGCAGTAAGCCCGGAGGAGGAAGAAAAAACACTGGGACTGTTACGCGCCGCAGGGGAACAGCCCTGGCGTCTGGGCAGGGTTGGGGCGCATGGGGGGCGCGGCGCGCGGGTACGGTATGTAGCCTGATCCTTAACCCCGTCCTGACTCCTGACCCCTGTCCCCTATCCCCACAAACTCCACCTTGTCCGGCCCCGTGTAGTGGGCGCCGGGGCGGATGATCTTGCCGTCCTGGCGTTGTTCAATGATGTGGGCTGCCCAGCCGGTGACCCGGGACATAACGAATATGGGGGTAAACATGGGTGTGGGGACGCCCATCATGTTATAAGAGACGGCGGAGAACCAGTCCAGGTTCGGAAACATCTTCTTGACCTCCCACAGCACCGTCTCCAGCCGTGCGGCGACATTGAACAGCTGCATATCGCCGTTGTCCACGGAAAGCTGTCTTGCCACGCGTTTGATGACCTCATTGCGGGGGTCGGCGATGGTATAAACAGGGTGGCCGAACCCGATCACGATCTCCTTGCGGGCCAGCCGCGCGCGAATGTCCGCTTCCGCCTCGTCCGGGTCAGCATAGCGTTGCTGGATGTCCATGGCGGCTTCGTTGGCGCCGCCGTGCTTAGGCCCACGCAGGGCGCCGATGGCGCCGGTAACAGCTGAATACATATCCGAGCCGGTGCCGGCAATGACCCGGCCGGCGAAAGTAGAGGCGTTGAATTCGTGTTCAGCATACAGGATCAGAGAGGTGTGCATGGCGCGAACCCATGCCTCCGGGGGAGGCTGCTGGTGCAGCATGTGCAGGAAATGCCCGCCGATGGAATCATCTTCGGTATTTTCATCAATGCGCGTGCCGTGTCGGCTGAAGTGATGCCAGTACACCAGCATGGACGGGAACGCGGCCAGCAGGCGATCGGCAATATCCCGGGCCTCCGCAACAGCATGTACTTCGGACTCCGGCGCCACCGCACCGAGCAATGAGCAGCCGGTCCTGAGCACATCCATGGGCGCAACATCAGCCGGCAGCAGTTCTAAGCCGCGCTTTACCGGGTCCGGCAGGCTGCGCAGCCTGGCCAGTTTCATTTTGTACCGAGCCAATTCCGCACGGGTGGGCAGTCGCTCATGCAGCAGCAGGTGTGCAATTTCTTCAAATTCACAGGTCTCGGCTATGTCCAGGATGTCATATCCCCGGTAAGACAGGTCGTTGCCGGTGCGACCCACAGTGCACAGCGCGGTGTTGCCGGCCGGCACGCCGGACAGCGCCACCGACTTCTTGGGTTTAACCCGCATATCTCACCAAGTCGCTTGTTGTCTTATGAAACATTATTACTATCAATAAGTTATAGCAATACTTCAGCTCTTCCGATATAACACACTGCGCTTGATGCGCCCTCGCTGGTCTTTTTTGCGCCTGCGGGCACATGTTCATTGCGCCGTGTGATCAAGAAACAGGGCGTCCAGTTTCCGTTCGTAGTCGTGATAGCCCAGCAAATCATACAGCTGCTCCCGTGTTTGCATGGAATCGATGACGTCGCGCTGGTGACCTGCGGCCAGCACGGACTGATAAAACCCCATGGCGGCCCGGTTCATCGCCCGGTAGGCGCCGCAGCAGTACAGCACAATGTCAACGCCCGCGGCGCCCAGTTCCGGGGTTGAGAACAGTGGCGTTTGACCAAATTCTGTGATGTTGGCCAGGAACGGGACCGGTAGCTGCGCGCGTAAGGCGCGGTACTGCTCCAGGGTTGTAACCGCCTCCGGGAAGATCATGTCGGCGCCGGCTTCAATGCAGGCATTGGCCCGCTCGATAACGGCTTGCATACCTTCCGCCGCCAGGGCATCGGAACGCGCCATGATGACGAAGTTGTCATCGGTGCGGGCATCCACCGCGGCCTTGATGCGGTCGGTCATCTCCGCCTGTGAGACAATGGCCTTGTTGGGACGGTGACCACAGCGTTTCTGCGTGACCTGGTCCTCGATGTGCATGGCCGCGGCGCCCGCCTTAATGAGGCTGCGGGTCGTCCTGGCGATGTTGAAGGCGCCGCCGAAACCCGTATCTGCATCCACCAGCAAGGGCAGGTCACAAGCATCGGTAATGCGCCGCACGTCAATCAACAGGTCATCCAGGGAGCTGATACCAAGATCCGGCACCCCCAGGGAATTTGCAGCCAACCCGCCACCGGACAGGTAAATGGCCTTGTGCCCGGCGCGCTGCGCCATGCGCGCGGCCAGGGCGTTAATGGCGCCGACAACCTGCAACGGTTTGTTCTCTGCCACTGCCTGGCGAAAATCAGTTGTTGAATTCATTTGGATTTGTTAAGAAAACCACCGATTAAGCCAGCGGCCAGCCATTCCTGACATTTACTCTGACCCCATGATTTCATAAAATGGCCCTGATTGACACTCAAAATATCATCAGTCATGTCGTTTAACAAGCAAGCAAACTTCCCCGCAGTACGCCTGCGGCGTATGCGTGAGCATGATTTTACCCGGCGCCTGCTGCGGGAAACCTCGCTCACGGTTGCTGATTTGATCTACCCCGTGTTTATTGTGGAGGGTGAAAATCAGCGTGTACCGGTGCCTGCCATGCCCGGGGTGGAACGCCTGAGTATCGACCTGCTCATCGGTGAGGCCCGTACTTGCGCAGCACTGGGCATCCCGGCGCTGGCGCTGTTTCCCGTTACCCCGGAACCGAAAAAAACCGCGGACGGTCGGGAGGCCTGGAACCCCGACGGTCTGGTGCAAACCGCAGCCAAGGCACTGAAGGCCGCGCTGCCACAGCTGGGCATCATTGCGGATGTGGCGCTGGACCCGTTTACGACCCACGGCCATGACGGCCTGCTTGATGAGGCCGGTTATGTCGTCAACGATGCCACGGTGGAGGTTCTGGCTCAACAGGCGGTCTCCCAGGCCGAAGCTGGTGTCGATATTGTTGCCCCGTCCGACATGATGGACGGCCGTATCGGCGCTATCCGCACGGCGCTGGACGGCGCCGGTCATATCAATACCCGCATCCTGGCCTACTCGGCAAAATATGCCTCCGGGTTTTATGGCCCGTTCCGGGATGCCGTAGGCTCGTCGGCCAGCCTGGGCAAAGGCGGCAAGCAGACCTACCAGATGGACCCGGCCAATGCCGACGAGGCGTTGCGCGAAGTGGCGCTGGATATCCGCGAGGGTGCGGATCTGGTCATGGTCAAACCCGGCCTGCCCTACCTGGACATCATCCGGCGGGTCAAGGCCGAGTTTGCCATGCCTACGTTCGTGTATAACGTCAGCGGCGAGTATTCCATGATCAAAGCCGCCGCGGAACGCGGCTGGCTGGATGAGAAAACCGCCGCGCTGGAAACCCTTACGGCCTTCAAACGGGCCGGCGCCGACGGCATACTCACCTATTTCGCCCGCCAGGCTGCACAGTGGCTGAACCAGGTCTGAGGGCGCCTCTAAAGGCCACCTCTAAAAATTAGAGGCGGGCTTCAAAACAACTCTTCCAGGAAGTTCAGCAGTGTCTGCCAGGAGCGCTGCTCGGCGCGTTTGTTATAAATCGCGCCCAGGTCCGGGTTGTTGGCGTCCGGATTGGTGAAGGCATGCAAGGTATTGCCATAGACGTGAATCTGCCAATCCGCGCCGGCTTGCGTCAACTCCTGCTCCAGCGCCACCACTGCATCCACCGGCACCATAGGGTCTTCATGGCCATGCAGCGCCAGCACCTTGGCTGTTATGCGCGTCCCCGCAGTATTGCCCGGCGCCCTGAACAAGCCATGGAAGCTCGCCACACCCTTGATATCCGTGCCAATGCGGGCCAGGTCCAGTACGCACAGGCCGCCGAAGCAATAGCCGATTGCCGCCACTTGGCTTTCATCTACCTCCGGCTGTGAGCTCAGGGTGGCTAGCGCCGTCGTCAGGCGGGATTGCAGCTTGGCCCGGTCATCCAGAAATGGCTGTATGAGACTGGCATTTTCCTCCACGCTGGCGCCGAGCACCCCCTTGCCGTACAAGTCCGCAGCAAAGCCGACATAACCCAGCTCCGCCAATGCCCGCGCCTTGTCGCACTCAAACTGGCTGCGCCCACCCCAGGCATGCACAACCATCACTGCCGGCCGTTCCCCTTGCTCAGCATCATCGCAGGCAAGAAAACCTTCCAGCGTGACGCCCTCATGTTCGTATTCGATAAAACGTTCTTGGATCATGTCTTAGTCTCCTGTTGTCAAAGTGGCAATCGGCGCCACCTGTCTCGCCGAGGTTAGCGAAGATCACTGCCCCGCTTGGTGTAAAACTAACAGAAACATGCTGCGCCTACAAATCAGCGTATTCTCAACATTCTTGCAGTGCTCTCCCAACTCGGATTAAAGCCCACAGAATTAGAGGTTGCCTTTAGTGATTCAGGCTGAGCAGTTCTGCGAGCACACCAGTATTACAGTGCTACCCGTCACCAGTAGTCTTATTGCTGCGCCACTACTCCGCATTACCGTACAGCCGACTGCGGATAACGGTTTGCAAAAAACGTCCCAGGTAATGGTGGATAAGGCCATGACTGTAATGCGCGCTAAGGTGGGACCTGCCTTTGGACGCATTGATGTGGCTGTGCTGGCGGAAGTGGAACGTTTTTATACCGATATGGGACAACAAATCATAATATGACTAAAACAAATGTTATTTTATAATAGTCTTGACCAAAATAAATTGTTATTTATAATGGTCAAATGCGCTACCTGTTGCCCAAGCTGCGCGCGGACCTGGATAAGAAAATGGTCATCCTGGCCGGGCCGCGCCAGTGTGGTAAAACGACCCTGGCTAAATCGTTGCTGGATAAGGAGGGTCAATATCTGAACTGGGACATCGTCAGGGACCGCAGGATTATTCGGCAGGTAGCCTGGCCCAAGGATGCGTCGCTGGTGGTGCTGGATGAATTACACAAGGCGCCCAAGTGGAAGAATCTGCTGAAAGGGGTGGTTGACGAATTTGGTAATGCACCGCCCGTGCTTGTCACCGGCAGCGCCCGTCTTGATGCGTTGCGCAGGACCGGGGATGCTTTGACCGGCAGGCATTATTTTTACCGGCTACATCCTGTTGATGTCGCCGAATCAAAATACTTTCTGCCCGATTATACCCTTGCTGAGCGGGTGCAACGATTGCTGCAGACAGGGGGCTTTCCGGAAGCCTTGCTGAATCCGGATGAAGCTCAGCGACTGCTTAATGATCGGCTGGATCTGGTCGTCAGGGAAGACAGTCGCGACCTGTCCCACATCAGTTCCTGGCGCGGCGCTGCCGACCTGGTGGAATTGCTGCGCGATTGCGTGGGCAAGCCGGTTAAGTATGACGGTCTTGCGCGCAACCTGGGGGTATCCCCGCCAACGGTGAGAAGTTGGGTAGAATTGTTGGAGAAGCTTTACCTCGTCTTTCTGCTGCCGCCTTATTCAAATAGCGTTTCCCGCAGTATTCGCAAGGAAAAGCGGGTGTTTTTTTACGATTGTGCCGCGGCCTATGACGAGACTCAGGGCGCACAACTGGAAAATCTGGTCGCCTGTTGCCTGTTGAAGCATGTCCAGTTCAGAAAAGACTCCACCGGGGAGAATCGGGGCCTGTTTTATTTGCGAGACAAGGAAAAACGGGAAGTGGATTTTGTCATCACACACAACCGGCGGGTACACACCCTGATTGAGGTGAAAAAATCGGACACTGCCATCAGCAACGGGCTCAGGTATTACACCGACAAGTTGCAACCTGAGGAGTCCATACAACTTGTATTACAATTGGACCGCGCCCGGGAGAAAGACGGAATTAAAACTCTGCCCCTCGGAAAATGGTTGGAAAGCCTCGGCTGATGCAGCAAGAAACTCTATGTCCGGCATGGACCTTCGCCGCACACAGGAATTAATGGCAACCTCTATAAATAGCCTATTTCAGGACTGATCGGGGACGGGTCGGCGTTTCGCAACGGTTGGCAACTGGCGGCGTACCTGGCCACGTCAGCATGCCTCAGGCGGCAAGACCTTCTTATCCCATCAACGGGTCACTTCGTAACAGAAAAAGTTGCAGATGTTGCTGCAATCGGGAATAATAACGAGACTACGGGGGACACTGGCGGCTGGACAGAATGACAGAAAATTCAAAATCTGAATTATTGGAAATCTACAAACTCCATGCAGAACTTGCAGACAGAGTCAGCCAGCGACGCGAAGCGGCAAACCGGCTGCATATCGGCATCCTTTCCGGTCTGGGGCTGGCTGCGAGCATCTTTATTGAGGCTGGCATTACAGAATCTGTGAACTTCGTTTTCCTGGCCGTGGGAATACTTGGCTCTGTGATCTCTGCTTCCTGGTGGGTTGTGATAAGGTCTTACCGCCAACTTAACGCCGGTAAATTCAAGGCGCTGGATGAACTTGAAAATGAGATAGCGTTCCCTTTCTTCAGACGGGAGTGGGAGATTTTGAAAACAGGGAAAAAACGTAACCGTTATTGGGAAATTACCAACGTTGAAACGTTTCTTCCGGTCGTATTTGGCAGCCTTTCCGTAGGACTTGTCATTATCAGCCTGACCCGATAGCCTGTTTCCGGGGCGGGAAAATTACGACCCGTTATCCCGGATAGCATTAATGTTGCGCCGGTCTGTCAGTGATTGCAAATGCCGCTTCGAACCCATCGCCGAATGCTCATTGCGCGAGGTCATCAAAAGCATCACTGATGAGCGCCTGCAGATCCGTAACCTCCGCATCCGTCAGGGCTTTGAACTCCTTCTCCCTGCGCTTTTTTGCCAG
>JAPORZ010000102.1 GCA_026709915.1 Gammaproteobacteria bacterium | reverse complement strand
TATTGACGCTGTTTTTGGAATACTGGCACGTGTGCCAAGGGAGTCATCTGAAGATCCGGATTAGCGGCTAATATTTCGGTGTCGAACAAATATGGAATAAAAAATGCCAATTTTATTTCAAAAATGGAGTTAGCATGGGTATAATATCGGCATGTATCCAAGAGTTTTCTCTCCCCCGGCACGTCAAAGCTACTTTCTCTTCGGCCCAAGGGGTACCGGAAAGAGCGTCTATGTGGGGGATTTCTACAAGCAAGGGCTTTTTTTTGACCTCCTGGAAGCGCAACTCTACAACGAATTCATGGCTGAGCCGGGAAGGTTATCCCGCAGAATACCGGAAGGGTTCGACGATTGGGTGATTATTGATGAGGTGCAGAAGGTTCCTGCGTTACTGAATGAAGTTCATCGCCTGATAGAAAGCCGGCATCTTCGTTTTGTGCTTACCGGCTCTAGCGCGCGCCGGCTGCGAGGTAATAATGTCAACCTGCTTGCAGGACGCGCCCTGACCTGTCGCATGCACCCATTCACTGCCGCAGAACTGGGCGCTGATTTCAACCTGGCGCGTGCGCTGAAATATGGACAGCTACCCATGGCTTGCACATCCACTGACCCGGACCTGTTCCTGCAAAGCTATGTTCGAACCTACCTGCAGGAAGAGATACAACTGGAAGGGCTGACGCGTAACCTGCCGGCGTTCAGCCGGTTTCTGGAAGCGGCGTCTTTTTCACAGGGTTCGCCGTTGAACATATCCGCCATAGCCAGGGATTGCGCAGTCAACCGCAAAGTGGTGGAGAACTATTTCTCAATCCTGACAGACACCCTGGTGTCATATCAAATTCCGGTGTTTGCCAGAAGGGCCAAACGTGACCTGATCCGCAGTGTCAAGTTCTATTTTTTCGACGCGGGTGTCTTCCGCGCATTACGACCTGCGGGCCCCTATGACTCGGATGCTGAAGCAGAAGGCGCGGCCCTGGAGACGCTGGTCTTGCAGGAACTTACCGCGCGGAATGATTACCAGCGCTGGAATTACGGCATCTATTACTGGCGTACCCGACAGGGAGCGGAAGTTGATTTTGTGCTGTATGGAGAGCGTGGATTAAAAGCCATTGAGGTCAAGCACTCGAACCGCATCCGCCGTGAAGATTTCAAGGGTCTTAAGCAATTCAAGGAAGAATACCCGGAGGCGGAATTGATTTTCGTTTATTCAGGAGACCGGTATTTCCACGAGGGAGGCATGGAGATTGTCCCTGCAGAAATATTTTTGCGGGATGCGGAAGCCTTTATTTGAAGCGGATATGGAGTTGCAGCGCTTTGCTATTCACCATTGTTCCGGTCCGCATCAGGCAACGCCGCCCCCTACATTGAGCGTTGTGCCGGTGATATAGGCAGAATCGTCTGCGGCCAGGAATACTGCGGCGCCGGCTACATCTGCGGGCGTGCCGAAACGTTGCAAGGGTATTTCGGCACAACGGGCCTGATAGTATTGCTCGTCCATCAGGTCTGTGGCAAATGAGGTGGCAATCCAGCCCGGCGCCAGTACGTTCACTCGCACGGCTGGGGCGATCGTTCTGGCCAGTGACTTGCTGAAGGCTTGCACCCCGGCTTTTACTGCGGAGAACATCTGCGGGTTGGCGCCCTGATAACCGTGCAGGGCCTGATCCCAGGACATATTGATGATGACGCCGCCGCCCTGGCGCTGCATGACCTCGGCCACGGCCCAGCTGCATTGAATAGTCCCTTTCAGATCGACCTCGATCAGGCTGCACAGCTTTTGTTGGTCGGTCATGGTGGCGCCAGCGCCGGTGAGAATGTCGGTGCCGGCATTGTTCACCCAGACATCGATGCGACCGAATTCTGCCATCACTGCTGCCACCAGGCCGGCGACAGCCTGCGGGTCGGCAACATCTGCCTGCACTGCCAGCGCCGGGCGGGATAGTTTCTGTATTTCCCTGACCACCTCCTGCGCCCGCTCCCCGGACCTGTTGTAGTTGACCGCCACCCGGGCGCCCTCCCCGGCAAAAGCCAGCGCGATCGCCCGGCCAATGCCGGAACTCGCCCCGGTGACGACTGTCACTTTGTCCTGAAGCCGTGTCATGGGGTATAGTATAGCCACAGAGGATGCGCGGGTCATAGAGTTATTCATCCGTGCATGACGCGTGTGGTTTTACCACCCATAATAATCTGTGTCATTTGTAGATACTCCCATGACTTCCATCAGCGTCATCATCCCCACTTACAATCGTGCCCGGCTGTTGCCCAGATGTCTGGATTCGGTGTCTGCACAGACATTCAAACCCCTGGAAGTGATTGTTGTCGATGATGGCTCCACCGACTCGACCCAGGCGCAGGTGCGCCGTGACTACCCGGGGGTGACGCTGATCGCACAGGAAAATAAAGGGCCGAGCGCGGCCAGGAATGCCGGCATACGCGCGGCAGCGGGTGATTGGCTGGCCTTGCTGGATGCGGACGATGCCTGGCTGCCAGCAAAGTTGGAACGGCAAGCGCAGGCCGTTCAGGATTGTACCGACGTCAATATCGTACATACGGATGAAATCTGGATACGTAACGGCGTGCGCGTCAACCCGCAGCGCAAACACCAAAAATACGGCGGTTTTATCTTCCGGCATTGCCTGCCCCGGTGCGTCATCTCGCCTTCATCAGTGCTGATACACCGCCGCGTCTTCGCGCAGGTCGGCCTGTTCGATGAGACGCTGCCGGTGTGTGAAGACTACGATTTATGGCTGCGTATCTGCGCGCGCATGCCGGTTACGTTCATCGCAGAGCCATTGCTTACCAAGTACGGCGGACACGCTGATCAACTTTCCGCGCGTTACCGGGGTATGGACCGCTACCGCATCCGCGCCTTGCAACGGATTCTCAACGAGGTGGAACTGGCGCCCCGCGATCGACAAGCAGCGCTTGAGACCCTGGTGAGCAAGGCCAGAATTTACCTGAATGGCGCCAGAAAACACAACAATCCGGTGTTCGTACCGGAATGTGAAGCCCTGCTGGCCCGGTACGCGCCCTGATGCTGCATATCATCTGCGCTCTGAAACCCGAAGCCCGGCCGTTGTTGGATCATTTCGAACTGCGCGCGCGGCCCGGCGCGGCGCGCATGTACTATAATCCTGCGACAGGTATCTCTCTCACCCTGTCCGGTATCGGCCAGGCCGCCGCGGCCGCGGCCGTGACCCGGACCTACACTCAATTCAACGCCGACAAAACCCACGCCTGGCTGAACCTGGGCATTGCCGGCCATACCGACCTGCCGGTCGGTCAGGCCGTCATGATCAACAAGGTGACGGACGCAAGGTCCGGGCAGACCTGGTTCCCGTCCCGGGTATTCAGCGTCCCGCTGCCCTGCCGTGACTTGATCACCCTGGAGCAACCCGACGCCAACTATCGCCAGGAATTATACGATATGGAGTGCGCCGGTTTCTTCCGAGCCATGAGCGGTCAAGCCACCCTGGAACTGGTGCAACCCATGAAAATCATCTCTGATAACGCCGGGCAATCCCTGGCGACGGTAACCCCGGCCCTGGTGCGGCGCCTGATAACGCAAAACCTGCCCGTCATCAAGGAGGTAACCGGACAACTGCTGTCACTCTCAGCATTACTGCAACAACTGGAAGACCCGGGACCGGACTATCAGGCGCTCACCCGGCGCCACCATTTCAGCGTCAGTCAGCGCCATCAGCTAGGCGCCCTGCTCAGAAAATGGCAGGCGCTGCATCCCGACGACACCAGCCC
This sequence comes from Gammaproteobacteria bacterium, assembly GCA_026709915.1. GTDB lineage: Bacteria > Pseudomonadota > Gammaproteobacteria > Eutrophobiales > Eutrophobiaceae > JAAXHV01. The sequence goes on along the minus strand of JAPORZ010000102.1, from coordinate 16,321 downwards.
GACCACGCGCCTGCGCCACCACCAAACAGCCGCTGAGGTATTGCGCCACCTGCAGGCAGGTCTGGAGCAAACGCCAATCAGGCTTGGATAGTGCTGTCCTGTGCTCAATCCGTTCCGGCATGACGAATTTACATGGTACAGCGTCCTGAACATAGGGGTTTAGAGGCGCCTTAATGTCAGCGTGATGATCGACCAGATTTACATTGAAAAAGCCGTGCTGGAGCACCCGCGGGCGCGGGCGGTAATGGGGCGGTTTCCGCATGCGACGGTAACAGTGTGTGATCGTTATGGCGAGATCTTTAACCGCAAGGCGCAGAATTTCCGTTTGCAAAAGCGCAAACCGGCCCTGATCCTGGCCGGCAAGTTCGCCAACCACGTGTTACCCTCGCCACCCGAATACGCTATCGGCGGCGCTGTGAATTATTATTTCTCACACATGCTGAATTGCATTTACGACTGCCGCTACTGCTTTCTGCAGGGCATGTACCGCTCGGCGCACTATGTCCTGTTCGTCAACTACGAGGATTTCTGCCAGGCTATTATTGAAAAAATTCAGGCGGCGGGCGCAGCCTCGGCGCATTTCTTTTCCGGTTATGACTGCGACAGCCTGGCCCTGGACCCGGTGACCGATTTCGTGCGGGAATTCCTGCCCGTGTTCCGGCGCCATCCGCAGGCCTTGCTGGAGCTGCGCACCCGCAGCACGCAAATCCGCGCGCTGCTGGCGCAGGAACCGATGCCCAACTGCGTGGTCGCGTTCAGTTTCACCCCGGCGGAGATTGCCGCTGCCATAGAGCACAAGGCGCCACCGGTGCCCAAGCGTTTGCAAGCGTTGCAACGCTTACAGGAGCATGGCTGGCCGATCGGCCTGCGGTTCGATCCGTTGATTTACCAGGACGGCGCGCGGCAACAATACGAGCGGTTGTTCGGACAGGTGTTCGACGTGGTAGAGCCGGCGCGACTGCATTCGGTCAGCCTGGGCAGTTTCCGTCTGCCCAAATCGTTTTACCGCAACCTGACGCGGCTATACCCGGATGAAGTCCTGTTCGCCTCCCCCTTGGAGGAAACTGCGGACGGGATGGTCGCTTACCGGGACAGTATTCGCCGGGAGTTGTTGTCGTTTTGTCGGGATACGTTGTTGAACTACGTTGCGGAGGAAAAATTCTTTCCCTGTGAAGCTGTTATAACCTCTAACGCTGACACGGATCATGGTGTCGGTGTGCCCACCAACTGAGTAAATGCCTCCCGCACCCGCGTCCGGGTCTGCAGGAACCCGGTCATAAATTCTTCAGTGCCGCTCTCGGGGTAGCCCATGCCGCGGGACAGGACCGCGTTCTGGTTATGGTCGGCGGGGATGGTGCTGTTGGGTTTGAGGTCGATCAAGCGCATGCAAAGTTCCGCCTGTTTCAGAAAATCGTAGGCTTGCAGCAATATCCCGGCGGTTTCCGCGTCGATGTAGTGCAGTTCGGCCAGTTGCTGCAGTGCCACTCTGGTGCTGCCGGTTTGCAGTTGTGCGTGGTCTTTGCCGTGGCTGAGCTGCAGGAAATGGGTAATGAAGTCGATATCCATGATCCCGCCGGCGCCCCGTTTTATGTCGTGCTTGTGGCGCGGGCTGCCCAGGGTGTCCTCTATCAGCGCCCGCATACTCACGATTTCTTCCCTTAGTATTGCGCGGTCGTGATCAGCGTAGATGGAACCGGATATCGCCTGCAAGGCTTCCCGGCCCATGTCTTGCGGGTCGTAGATGGGGCGGCAGCGCGTCATCATCTGGCGTTCCCAGACTGCGCGGTCGGAATGATGATAATCGATGAATGAATCCAGCGGCGTGATCAAGGAACCTGAGGTGCCATGCGGGCGCAGGCGCATGTCAACTTCGTACAGCAGGCCGGCGGGAGACACCCGGGCCAGGTGACGCATGAGCGCCTGCAATTCGCGGGCGACTTGGGAGGTATCGCTGCCGGGCTGCGGCCGGTACAGGAAGATCAGGTCCAGGTCGGAACCGAATATCATCTCATAACCGGCCATGCGGCCCATGCCCAACACCGCCACGTTGTCGAACAATTTACGGTGCTCCCTGGGCATTTGCCTGACCATGGCGTCGAATACGCACTCCGCCAGCAGGGTCAGGTTCCTTTCCACTTCGGCCAGTTCCATCTCACCCTGCAGAAAGCGAATGAGCAACAGCAGCATCCACTGGTTCTTTACCGATGACAGGATCGTCAGCCCGGTTTCGGCATCCTGTTTTAACACATCCACCTGCAAGGCGCGCAGCATCTCCTCGGGGTTGATTGGTTTCTCCCGGTAATGGTCGATCAATTCGGTAATTTCATAGCCCCGGAAAAAAATATAACGGGTGAAATACCAGCTTGCGCCAAAAATATTGACCAGCAGGGTCTTGTCCAGCGGCCGGTCTCCCCACTGCTCCTTCTCGCACAGTTCGGTCCAGCGGGCAAAACTGACTTCCGCCTGTACCTTGTTCCAGGCGCCATCGAAACTGGCTTGAGGACTGCCCAGCGCCGCTTCATCTTCCGCTTCCGGCAGGATCTTTTCGAAATACTTCTCGGCTACGGCCTGGTGCTGCCGCAGAGTTTGTTCAAAATCTGCCAGGATTGCATCATCTGCACGCTCGGTCATGCTCAGGGAACGGGCTACCCTGACCCGGTCGGCAGCGTCGTCCGACAAGGCATGTACCTGCTTCTCATCAGCCATCTGCAAGCGATTTTCCAGGCGCCGCAGGAACAGGTAGGCGGTCCTGAGCTCCTGCTCTTCCTCGCCGCCTATGAAATTCAACCTGCGTAGGCTCTCCAATACCTCCAGGGTATTGGTAGTACGCAGTTCCGCGTGCCGCGCGGCGCTGACCAGTTGCAGTATCTGTACGAAAAATTCGATGTCGCGGATGCCGCCCCGACCCAGCTTGACATGCCACTGCCCCACGCGCGCCCGAATTTTCGCCATTTCGCCCTTGATGGAAACAAAGCGTTCCAGGTCCGTGGCGCTCATGGAACGGATGAATACGAACGGGCGCAATCTGGCCAGCAGTTCGGCGCCCAGTTCCGGGTCGCCCGCCACACACCTGGCGCGTAACCAGGTCAGCCGCTCCCAGGCTTCAGTGCTGGCCTGGTAATAGTTCTCGGTCTCGTCCACGGTCAAAAACAACGGTCCACTCTTGCCCCAGGGCCGCAGCTTCAGGTCCACCCGGTACAGAAAACCGTTGCGGGTCGTCTCTTCCAGCATCCGGGTGAACTGTCTCAGCCCTTTGGTGAGTAATGATTGCAGTTCCTGCGCCTGCAAGCCAGCGCTTTCGTCATGGTTACGACAGGCAAAGATCAGATCCACATCCGAACTGTAATTCAACTCACTCGCGCCCAGCTTGCCCAGCGCAAAAATAGCTATGTGTTCACCCACGGCTTGGTTGTTGTGCGGCTTGAAACAGAGCTCAAACGCTCTGGTGAGAATCAGATCTGCCAATAGGCTCAGCTGCGCCAGCACCACCTCGTAGGGATAACGACCGGATACGTCCATCCAGCTTATCTTCAACAGCTGTTCATATTTGAACCGGCGCAAGGCTTCCGCGTCGTGCAGTGCGTCCAGTTGCGCGGGGTCAAGCTCGCAGGGCTGCCCCAACAGGCGCAGATGTTGCGGATGCCGGCAGAGGTAATTGAACAGGAAGTTGGAGTAACCGACAAGATTGATGAAATCCGCCGCCAGCTCCGCCGGCAACAGGTCCAGCTCTGCGCGCAGCCCGGCATCTTCCTGCATTCTTGCCAGCCGTAGCGCGGCAACCTCCGGCTCTGGCGCCGTCGCGATCAGTCGTTGGAAGTCAGTCATTTGTGTTACTTGTCCGCAGATGGCGCAGATTAGCGCAGATTATTTTTGTGTTACTTGTCCGCGGATGAACCCACTTCTTAAATCTTGTTATAGAGTTCCCCTCCATGCTGTTTGAACTCCTCGGCCTTGCGTTCCAGGCCAGTGGTGAGCGCTGCTTGCGGATCTTGCAGTCCCTGTTGCTGCGCATACTCGCGCACATCCTGGGTGATCTTCATAGAACAGAAGTTCGGGCCACACATGGAACAGAAGTGGGCGACCTTGTGCGCCTGCTTAGGCAGGGTCTGGTCGTGGAACTCCCGCGCCTTGTCCGGGTCCAGCGACAGGTTGAACTGGTCTTCCCAGCGGAACTCGAAGCGCGCCTTGGACAAGGCATTGTCACGCACCTGTGCGGCCGGGTGACCCTTGGCCAGGTCCGCGGCGTGGGCGGCCACCTTATAGGCGATGATGCCATCCTTGACGTCATCCTTGTCAGGCAGGCCCAGGTGTTCTTTCGGGGTGACGTAACACAGCATGGCAGTGCCGTGCCAGCCGATAGTGGCCGCGCCGATGGCCGAGGTGATGTGATCGTAGCCGGGCGCAATATCCGTGGTCAACGGACCCAGGGTATAAAACGGCGCCTCGGCGCAGCTTGCCAGTTCTTTCTCCACATTCTCCCTGATCAGGTGTAATGGCACATGGCCGGGACCCTCGATCATCACCTGTACATCGTGCCGCCAGGCGGTTTGGGTGAGCTCTCCTAAGGTTTCCAGTTCCGCGTACTGAGCCGCGTCACACGCATCGGCGATGGACCCCGGACGCAGGCCGTCTCCCAATGAAAACGACACGTCATAGCTCTTCATGAGCTCGCAGATCTCTTCAAAATGGGTGTAGAGGAAATTCTCCCGGTGGTGGGCCAGACACCATTTCGCCAGTATCGACCCGCCGCGAGATACGATGCCGGTCAGGCGCCGGGCGGTGAGCGGAACGTAAGCCAGGCGCACGCCAGCGTGGATGGTGAAATAGTCCACCCCCTGCTCGGCTTGCTCGATCAAGGTGTCGCGGTAGATGTCCCAGGTCAGTTCCTCGGCCTTGCCGTCCACTTTTTCCAGGGCCTGGTAGATGGGCACGGTACCGATGGGCACGGGCGAATTCCTGATGATCCACTCGCGGGTTTCATGGATATGCCGACCGGTGGACAGATCCATGACTGTGTCCGCGCCCCAACGAATGGCCCAGGTCATCTTTTCCACCTCCTCGCCTATGGACGAAGTCACCGCCGAGTTGCCGATGTTGGCATTGACCTTGACCAGAAAATTGCGGCCGATGATCATCGGTTCGGTTTCCGGGTGATTGATATTGGCGGGAATGATGGCGCGTCCGGCCGCGACTTCGGCACGCACGAACTCCGGCGTGACCACGTCTGGCAGGCAGGCGCCCAGAGGGTGGCCACGGTGCCGTTGCAACAGACCCTGGTCGCGGTATTCATCCAAACGCTGGTTTTCGCGGATGGCGATGAATTCCATCTCCGGGGTGATAATACCCTGCCTGGCATAGTGCATCTGTGTCACGTTGCGACCGGCGGCGGCGCGGCGCGGCTGGCGACGCAGGCCAAAGCGCAATTCAGCCAGCTTGCCGTCATCAAGACGCCCGCGTCCGTACGCAGATGACAGGCCGTCGAGCTGGTCGGTATCTGCCCGCTCCTTGATCCAGGTATCCCGCACGCCGTCCAGTCCGCGCCGGATATCAATAGCTGCGTCCGGGTCGGTATAAGGCCCGGAGGTGTCGTACACCGTTACCGGCGGATTCTTTTCCGCGCCCGAGGACGTGAGCGTGTCGCTGCAACGTATCTCCCGCATGGGCACGCGCAGATCGGCGCGGCTGCCCGACACGTAAATTTTCCTGGAGTTGGGGAAAGGTTGAACGGCCTTGCTGTCAACCGTGGGCTGGCGTTCGCCATGCGCCGCGCCGTTGAATGAACGTTGCAATTCAGGGTTGCTGTGCATTGAAGGAAAGTCCTCGGATGGATGCGTAATGGGTTATAATAGCAAAAAAGCGGGTATCAGGAATAAGGTTCATGCAAAGTATTACCGTCGAACAACTGGCCGCGTTGCGGCCCGAGTGGGACCAGCTGGTCCTGCTTGACGTGCGCGATCCCTGGGAAGTTGACATCTGTCGCCTGCCCGGCTCAGTCAACATCCCCATGAACGAGATCGAACAGAGAGTGCAGGAACTGGATCCGGAGGCCAGAACGATAGCGATCTGTCATTTCGGTATGCGCAGCATGGAGGTCGGCAACTACCTCGCAGCAGCAGGGTTCAAGGATGTCGCAAACCTGCAGGGCGGTCTCGACGCCTGGGCGGAACGGGTGGATGGAGACATGCCGAGGTATTAGTTTCCTGTGAGTAAAATCTTGCCCAAAACTCTGTGTACCCTGCTGTTTCTTGCCGTCGCCTGTCCCGCATACCCGGCTGACCTGATGGACATATATGGCCATGCCCTGGACAGTGACCCGCAATACCTGCAGGTGGCCGCAGACCGACGGGCGACGCTGGAGCAGCATCCGCAGGCGCGGGCGAGATTACTGCCGTCATTGAGCATCAGCGCCAATGCGTTTACCAACGAAGAAGATATTACCTCTGTATTCAACCCGATCGATAGACCCAGCAAGGTCAGCTTCGGCAGCCACGGCTACAGCCTGGACCTGGTGCAACCGTTATTCAACGGCGAACGGATTGTCTCTTACCTGCAAGCAGACAGCTTGATCAACCGGGCCGATGCCGAGTTGGGCGCAGCCCGGCAGGATTTAATCGTGCGCACCACGCAGGCTTATTTTGAGGCGCTGGCCGCCCATGACAACCTGGGCTTCGCCGAGGCCGAGAAAAAATCCCTGAGCCGGCAACTGGAACAGGCACAACAGCGTTTTGAAGTGGGCCTGAGCGCCATCACCGACGTACAGGAAGCCCAGGCCGGCTTTGATCGGGCGGTTGCCGCGCAAATCGCCGCGCGTAACAACGTGGACAATGCCCTGGAAGCATTACGCGCCATCACCGGCAGCTATTTTTCCGATCTGGCGCTACTGGGCGCGACCATGCCCCTGGTCAGCCCGCAACCGGAGGAGATCGAGACCTGGACCGGCGCGGCGCTGGAGCAGAACCTGGAGGTGCAGGCCGCGCGCCATGCCGTGGACAGCGCGCGTCGGGAAGTGCAGAAACGACGTGCCGGCCACCTGCCGGCGCTGGACATGGTCGCCCGGCACAGCTATTTCAGCACCGGCGGACGCTTCGGCAGTCTCGATAACACGACCAACTCCATCGGCGTCGAGGTCAGTATGCCGCTGTTTCAGGGCGGCTACGTGAGTTCCCGGGTACGGGAAACCCGGGAGCGCCTGAACGCCGAACTGGAACGGCTGGAGCAGGCGCGCCGGCAGGCGCAACGCCTGACGCGCCAGGCCTACCTGGGCGTAATTTCCGGCATCAGTCAGGTCAAGGCGCTGCAACAGGCTGTGGTCTCCAGCGAAACTGCGCTGGCAGCCACTGAGGCCGGTTTTGACGTGGGCACCCGCACCGCGGTGGACGTGGTGGCGGCAGAGCGCGCCACCTCTCAGGCGCGGCGGGACTACGCCCGGGCCAGATATGACTACCTGCTGGACACCCTACGCTTGAAACAGGCCGCCGGCAGCTTGTCGATAGATGACCTGAGGGGGGTGAACCGTTGGCTGGAATAAGCGATGCGCCCTTGCCTGTCTTGGTCCCGCCTGCACAATTTCGCACCGCTATGAGGGGTAGCTGACATGCAGGCCCACGCTGAGCATTACACCTCACTTTGTGAAGCCGGGAATTCCGTGTTGCTGGTCATAGACATACAAACGGAGTTGACCGCGATTACGCCGCTGAAGGTGCTGGCCCGGCTGCAACGGAACACGAGCCTGCTTATCAGAACTGCTGTCAGCCTGGGGTTGCCGATATTTGCCACGGAACGCTCGCCAGAGCGACTGGGCAGGATAGAACCGGAAGTCCACAAGCTGCTGCCGGAGACAACCCCGGTTTACCAGAAAACCTCTTTTACCTGCATGGGTGCGAAGAACTTTGCCGAAGACCTGACCGCAACTAAGAGAAAACAGGCGATACTGGTGGGTATGGAGGCTCATGTCTGCATTCTGCAAACCGCCCTGGACCTGCATAAACGCGGCTACATCGTGTTCGTCGTAGCCGACAGCGTTTGTTCCCGACAACGGGAAAACTACGAAATCGCGCTGCGGCGTCTGGCCCGCGCCGGCATCATCATCTGCGATGCGGAGTCAGTGCTGTTCGAATGGATCCGCGGCGCCGACGAAGAACTATCGCTGCAAGTACAGGGGTTACTGCGTTAACCTGCCTCAGCTGCCCTGCCCGGTCACCACGGGGTTGGTAATATACGGTTCGGCCTGCACCTTGGCATAGTCGATCTGGATCGGACTCAGCAGGTTATCCGCCGCCAATGCATCCAAGTAATATCTGGCAGTCTTACTGCCCTGCCGGTAGGCAGCATAATACCAGGTGAACGCGGCGACCATGTCGGGGCTGACGCCATAGCCGTTCTGGAACATCAAACCATAATTAAGTTGCGCCCGGGGGTCTCCCTGCGTGGCCGCCTTGTCGTACCATTGCAGCGCCTGCTGCCAATCCCGTTGCACACCCAGCCCCAGGTAGTAGTGCATCCCCAGGTAATTCTGCGCTTGTGCATCGCCGGCTTCAGCCCGGGTTCTGAACAGCTTGTAGGCAACCGCGTAGTCACCGGCCTCGAACGCCTGTTGCGCGGTTTTTTCGCTGCCGCAGGCTGACATGAGCAGAAGCAAACAAAGCGACGGGATAACAAGCAGTTTTAAGGCGTCTCTAAAAATGCCATGGCAGGCATTTTTAGAGGTTACCTTTACTTGGTCGGGGCGAGAGGATTCGAACCTCCGACCCCTGCAACCCCATTGCAGTGCGCTACCAGACTGCGCCACGCCCCGGCCGTTTTCTGTCAACATGATAATGCCCGCAGATACGGGAGCAGGAAACTACTTGCGACTACCGCCGCAACAGGTCCCTGACTTTTTCCAGTTCAGTGCACAACTGGCGGATGATCTGCTGGCTCTGGTTGGAATCCTCCTTGGCTTCATCGCTCGACAAGCGGTGTCTTGCGCCACTGATGGTGAAGCCCTGCTCATACAGCAGGCTTCTGATCTGCCGGATCAGGATGACATCCTGTCTTTGGTAGTAGCGCCGGTTGCCGCGCCGCTTCAGCGGTTTAAGCTGTGGAAATTCCTGCTCCCAGTAACGCAATACATGTGACTTTACCGCACACAAGTCACTGACCTCCCCGATGGTGAAGTAGCGTTTGGTGGGGATTGCCGGTAACTCGCTATTTTGTGTCGGTTCCAGCATAGGCCTCAACCCGTGCTTTCAGCTTCTGTCCGGGGCGAAACGTGACCACGCGCCGGGCGCTGATGGGGATTTCCTCCCCGGTCTTGGGGTTGCGTCCCGGTCGCTGATTTTTGTTTCGTAATTCAAAGTTGCCAAAGCCAGAGAGTTTCACCTTGTTGCCCGCTTCCAGGGTCGCGCGAATTTCCTCGAAAAACATCTCCACCAACTCCTTGGACTCGCGTTTATTCAGGCCATCCTGAAGATGAAGCAGCTCGGCCATATCCGCTTTTGTCAGTGTCGTCATTGTGATTTTCTCGAACGGGCGGTTACTCTCTTAACTGAGCCTCATGCTCCGCCCGCAAGCACTCCAGTATCTGCACCATCATGTCATCTACTTGCCGGGTGATTAGAGTGTCTGATATTCTTTGAAACGTCAAGCCCAATGTTACACTTTTTTTTCCGGCGGGCATGGCTTCGCCCTGATAGACATCAAGCAGTTCCAGTTCAGCCAGAAAATTTTCCTGTTCCGGCGGCGGCGCCTGCTGTGCGGAGACCAGCGTAGGTAAGGTGAGCGCCAACTTGTTGATGCTTTGTAACAGACTGGCTACCGGCAGTTCACGGTCAACCAGGATCGACAAATCCCGTTTCACGATCGGGAATTTGGAAATGTCCCGGTAGCTCAGTGGCCCGCGGGCCGGAACTTGCTCGAGATATAACTCGAACAGGTAAACCTCGGTGTCTATTTCCAGTTGCGACTGTAGGCCCGGGTGCAGTGCGCCGACCAGGCCGACAGGACGGCCGTTGCCTAAGACCTGCGCCGACTTGCCCTGGTGCAGCGCCGCCACGGCGGCCGGCCGGTAGTCCGGGGCAATAAGCCCGCCACAGGCGCTCAGGGCTGCCTCCAGGTCGGCCTTGATATCGTAAAAATCGCCACTCGTACTGCGTTGGCCCCACTGTTCCGGTTGTGTTGGGCCGCAGCTCAGCCCGCCCAGGGCCGGCGTTTGCCGCAGTTCACCGTCAGCCCTGAAAACCTTGCCGGTTTCAAACAGGCGCACGCGCGTCTGCCGGCGGTTGAGGTTATATCGTAACGCTGTCAGCAGCCCCGGCCACAGACTGACGCGCATGCGTTCCATATCGGCGGACAGGGCATTTAACAGGCTGATGCCGGCAACTTCCGGAAACAACAGGGATTGCAACTCATGGCTGACGAAGCTGTAGGTGATTGCTTCCTGATAGCCGCGGCTGACCAGCGCAGTACGCGCCTGGCCGAGCGGCGCACCGAAGCCCGGTTTGCGCATGCTCATGCACGCCGGCGGTAACGCGCTGGTTATGTTGCGATAGCCGTAGATGCGGGCAATCTCCTCGATCAGGTCTGCTTCCAGGGTAATGTCAAACCGATGCGGCGGCACGCGGAAGCAGCGCCGGTCGGGCGCGCCCGCCTCTTGCGTAAGGCCGAGACGGGTCAGTATCTCCACACAGGTTTCTTCTCCTATGGCTTCACCCAGCAAGGCTGTGGCCGCCGCCGGCCGCAACTCAACCGTCTGCCGTTGCGGCAGCGCCTGTGCCTCCAGGGCCTCGGTCACCGGGCCCGGTTCCCCACCGCAAATTTCCAGGATCAGGCCGGTTGCCCGTTCCAGGGCGCGGCGTTGCAGGGTAAAATCGACTCCCCGCTCAAACCGATGGGAGGCGTCCGTGTGCAAACCGAACTGCCGGGCGCGACCGGCTATCACCAACGGGGCGAAGAATGCGCTTTCCAGGAACACATGGCGGGTGGACGCGTTCACGGCTGATGCCAAACCACCCATCACGCCGGCCATGGCCACTGCCCGATCGGCGTCGGCGATGACCAGGGTGGTAGCCGGCAGCACTCGGGATGATCCGTCCAGCAAGGTAAGTTCCTCACCCTCGACAGCATAACGCACGCTGATGGCGCCGTTTAATTTGTCATCGTCAAACGCGTGCAGGGGCTGGCCCAGTTCCAACATCACATAATTGGTGACGTCAACCACCGGGTTGAGGCTGCACACGCCACTATGGCGCAAACGCTCCTGCAACCACAACGGGCTGTTGCGAGTCATGTCGATATTACGGATGATGCGCCCTGCGTAGCGCGGGCACGCGTCCGGCACAGGCAGGTTGACGGTGCGCGCGCCGGTATGCGTCGTCGGCGCCGGAGTGAGGTCGGACCCCGGGGCAGGTTGCATACAGTTGATCGCTGCAACCTCCCGGGCGATGCCGAGAATGCTCAGGCAATCGCCCCGATTCGGCGTCAGACTCAGGTCAAATACCTTCGTGTCCGGCGCTGCGTTAACAACCTCGTCCACCTCCATGCCGGCCATGGTCAGCTGGTCGGCCAGATCTTCGCTGGAAACGGGCGGGTCCACCCACTCGCGCAACCATTGTTCGCGGAATTTCATTGCCGGTGTTGATTAAACTGGCGCAGGAAGCGCAGGTCGTTATCGAAAAACAGGCGAATGTCGTTGATGCCGTAGCGCAACATGGCGATGCGCTCCACCCCCATGCCGAAGGCGAAACCCGAATATTTTTGGCTGTCGATACCTACATTTTCCAGTACTTTAGGGTGTACCATGCCGCAGCCCAGAATCTCCAGCCAGCCGTTGGCGCCCATGATGTCCACTTCGGCGGAGGGCTCCGTGAACGGGAAATATGAGGGGCGGAAACGGGTGCGCACACCGGCGCCGAAAATCTGTTCGGCAAATTGCTCCAACACGCCTTTCAGATGCGCAAAGGTAATACCTTCGTCCACCAGGATGCCTTCCACCTGGTGGAACATGGGTGTGTGCGTCATATCGGAATCGCAGCGATAGACCCGGCCCGGCGCAATGACCCGTAACGGCGGCTGGCGCTCATTCATGTAACGAATCTGCACATTCGAGGTATGGGTGCGCAACAACAGGCCGGCGTCACAGTAGAAGGTATCGTGCATGGCCCGGGCCGGGTGATGTTCCGGGATGTTCAGCGCGGCAAAGTTGTGGTAGTCGTCTTCGATCTCGGGACCATCGGCCACGGTGAACCCGATTTCCGTGAACAAACGTTCGATTTCCTGCAGGGTCAGGGTAATGGGATGTAAACCACCACTGCACTGGCCGCGCCCCGGCAAGGTGATATCGATATGCTCACGGGCAAGCTGCTGTTGCAGTTGTGCCTGCTGCAGCGCCGTTTTGCGCTGGCTCAGCGCTTGTTGAAGCTGTTGCTTGGCCTGATTGATGGCCTGGCCCGCGGCGGGCCTTGCCGACGCCGGCAAACTCCCCAACTGCTTTAACTGCTGCGTGACCTCGCCCTTCTTGCCCAGGTAGCGCACGCGCACCTCATCGAGGCTGCGTGCGTCCTCGGCCGCAGCAATATCATGCCGTGCCCGTGCAAGCAAGTCCTCTGGATCGTGCATGAGAAAACGGGGGTGCCGGCCCGTATCAACTACGTTGTTTGGCCTGCTCCACCAGGTGTGCGAATGCGTCTTTACTGTGGACGGCGAGGTCTGCCAACACTTTCCGGTCTATCTGGATATCTGCCTTGTGCAAACCTTCCATAAAGCGGCTGTAGGACAGGCCGTACTCTCTGGCCGCAGCATTGATGCGGGTAATCCACAGCGCGCGGAACTGGCGCTTGCGCTGGCGTCGGTCCCGGTAAGCATACTGGCCGGCCTTAATGACCGCCTGTTTGGCGACCCGGTAAACGTTTTTGCGGCGGCCACGGTAACCCTTGGCCTGCGCTATGACTTTCTTGTGTCTGGCGCGTGCGGTAACGCCACGCTTTACTCTGGGCATAACTGGTATTCCTCAACTGTACGGCAGCAACTGCGCCAGCGCTTTCTCGTCGTTCCTGTTAATTAACTGCATGTGGCGCAGCTTGCGGATCCGCTTGGCGCTTTTCTTGGTCAGGATATGGCTGCGGTGGGACTGCCGGTGCTTGTACCGGCCTGATGCGGTTTTGCTGAAGCGCTTGGCGGCGCCGCGATTTGTCTTCAATTTAGGCATTTTTTACAGTTTTCAGTTTTTGGTACTCTATCAGGTTGAAAGCGTACCAGCACTCTTGCAACCTGATATTGCCATGTTCAGCAGGTCAGGAAGCGGTTATAAAAGCGCTAGCGTTTCGGCGCCAGGATCATCACCATCTGACGACCTTCGAGTTTGGCTCTTTGCTCCACATCCGCGCTTTGACGCATGTCTGCTTCTATCCGGCCCAGCATCTTGCTGCCGAGCTCCTGGTGGGCCATCTCGCGACCGCGAAAGCGTAAAGTGACTTTCACCTTGTCGCCGTTTTCCACGAAACGCGCGATATTGCGCAGCTTGACCTGATAATCCCCCGCGTCGGTGCCGGGCCTGAACTTCACTTCCTTGACCTGAATCTGCTTCTGCTTTTTCCTTGCGGCGTGCCTTTTCTTGTTCTGCTCGAACAGGAATTTGCCGAAGTCCATGATCCTGCAAACCGGGGGGTCCGCATTGGGGACGATCTCGACCAGATCGAGGTCCGCAGTGTCTGCCTGTCTCATGGCCTCATCCAGATCTACAATACCGACCTGCCCGCCCTGAGGTCCGATCAACCTGACCTGTGCGGCCGTGATTTCTTCATTCACGCGATTCTGTTTTTTAATTGCTATTCGCTGTTCCTCCGCGGTTTCGATATATCAGCAAACGCCCGATCATACCCGATTACGGGTTCAGAGTAAAAGCTAACGGGAACCATTGACCGCTTCTTTACGCACCTGCTCGATAAAGGCTGGTAATTCTAGCACACCCAGGTCTTTCCCGTCACGAGTACGTACCGCGACGCAGTTATTTTCCTGCTCACGCGCGCCGATGATCAACTGGTAAGGCACTCGTTGTAAAGTGTGCTGACGGATTTTAAGGTTGATCGTCTCATTTCTCAAGTCTGAATTTACCCGCCACCCCGCGGTTGCAAGCGCTTGCGCCACAGACCGGGCATAGTCGGCCTGGTGTTGCGTGATCGAGGACACGACGACCTGTACCGGCGCCAGCCACAACGGAAACGAACCGGCGTAATGCTCGATGATGATACCGATGAAGCGTTCCAGCGAGCCCAGCATGGCCCGGTGCAACATGACCGGCGTATTTTTCTCACTGTTGGCGTCCACATACTGGGCGCCCAGCCGGCCTGGCATGGAAAAGTCTGCCTGAATAGTGCCACACTGCCAGATACGGCCGATGCTGTCCTTTAAGGAAAAATCGATCTTGGGGCCGTAAAATGCGCCCTCGCCGGGTTGCAGCGTCCACTCGGCGCCCTTATCATTAAGCGCCTGTTCCAGGGCCTGCTCGGCCTTATCCCAGATAGTATCGTCACCGACGCGGTTGTCCGGGCGGGTGGACAGCTTCATAATCACCTCGTGGAAGCCGAAATGGGCATAGATCTCGAACAACAGGTCGATGGAAGCGGACACTTCGGCCTGGATTTGTTCCTCGGTACAGAAGATATGGGCATCGTCCTGGGTAAACCCCCTGACCCGCATCAGTCCATGCAGGGTGCCGGAGGCTTCGTTGCGGTGGCAGGAACCAAATTCGGCAAAGCGCAGCGGCAGGTCGCGATAGCTTTTCAGGCCCTGGTTGAAAACCTGGATATGGCCGGGGCAGCTCATAGGCTTGATGGCGTAATCGCGGTTTTCCGAACTGGTGGTGAACATGTCGCTGTGGAACTTGTCCCAATGACCGGATTTTTCCCACAGGCTGCGGTCCAATACCAGCGGGGTATTGATCTCCCGGTAGCCTCGTGCCGTCAATTTGTTACGAATGTAATCCTTGATGAGGTTGTACAAAGTCCAGCCATCGGGATGCCAGAACACCAGCCCGGGAGCTTCTTCCTGAAAATGGAACAAGTCAAGTTTACGACCCAGTTTGCGATGGTCGCGCTTTTCCGCTTCTGCCAAACGTTGCAGGTGTTGTTTCAACGCCTTGCGGTCCGGCCAGGCCGTGCCATAGATACGTTGCAACATCTCGTTGCGGGAGTCGCCGCGCCAGTAAGCCCCCGCCAGCCGGGTCAGCTTGAACGCGTTGAGTTTGCCGGTGGCGGGCACGTGCGGGCCGCGGCACAAGTCGATAAAATCGCCTTGCCGGTAGAGCGATAATTTCTCATCTTCGGGAATGGACTCGATAATCTGCGCCTTGTACTCCTCACCCTGCTCGCGGAAAAACGCGATAGCCTCGTCGCGCGCCATGACAGAACGGCTCACGGGCAGGTCCTGACGCGCCAGTTCGGTCATTTTTGCCTCGATCGCGGCCAGGTCTTCCGGGGTAAAGGAACGTTTGAAGGCGAAGTCATAATAGAACCCATCTTCAATGACGGGGCCGATGGTCACCTGCGCTTCGGGAAACAACTCCTTGACCGCCTGCGCCATCAGGTGCGCGCAGGAATGGCGCAGCACTTCCACGCCCTCATCGTCCCGCGCGGTAATGATGCGCACCTTGGCATCGGCGTCGATCAGGTACGCAGCATCGACCAGTTTGCCGTCCACCTCGCCGGCCAGGGTCGCGCGCGCCAGACCCGGGCCGATATCCGCGGCAATATCCAGCACCGACAAAGGGCGGTCAAAACTGCGCTGACTACCGTCAGGCAGGGAAATAACGGGCATATCGCCTCCTTGACCCGGACTTTCAGAACAACCGGGCTCAACCAGTGGTGGCCCCCACAACAGGCCACTTGTTATCCCGGTTTGCATCTACAGACACGCGCCGGGGCAGAGAACTTCAATGTTGCGGATTGTGGCCCGCGCCCGGGGTTCCGGGACGCAGGTCGAAAGTGGTAGGCGCGATTGGATTCGAACCAACGACCCCTACCGTGTCGAGGTAGTGCTCTAACCAACTGAGCTACGCGCCTGCAAGAGGGCACAGTTTATAGTAAATTAAGCTAGCGGGCAAATATAAAATCAGTGGCATCCAGGTCGGCGGGATTGAACTTGCGCAATATGATCCTGCCGCCGTTGTGGGGCGTGATGTCGATGATGGCGTCAACGGCCTCTGCAGAGATTGCCAGATCGGTGAAAGAGAGGTTGGGGAAGGCTGTAAGATCGATGCGGTCTTCGTTATCGGTGAAGTCGGCAATGAAGTCCGCGCTGTTGTCACCGGGAGTGAAAATGAAGGAGTCGGCACCGGGGCCGCCGTGTA
>JAPORZ010000197.1 GCA_026709915.1 Gammaproteobacteria bacterium | reverse complement strand
AATTTGGACAGCGCAGCTGGCCCCATTGGGGCAAACTACACGGATGTAGTTTGCAAATCGGCTATCCTGCCGATTTGTCCTGCGAATGCAGGAATCCAGTCGATCAAACAGTTGCTTGCGACACCTTATAAAGTGTCCCTTCGGGACTTTTCTCACTGGATTCCCGCATTCGCGGGAATGACGGGGAGGAGAGCGGGAATGACAAACGGGGGGCGAGTAGTTACCCCCGGCGGATAAATTTCTCGGTATCGACATTATCGGTAAAACTGAGTTGATTGATTACAGGTTCTATATTAGTATTTGGTATTTACTAATACTTGCAGGAGATATAGATGGTCAAAAACACCAGCGTTACCTTAGGGAAGCACTTTGATGAATTTGTATCACAGCAAATTGAACGGGGACGTTACAGTTCTGTCAGTGAGGTGGTGCGGGCAGGTTTGAGGTTGCTGGAAGATACGGAGAGTAAGCTCCAAGCATTACGTCAAATGCTTACTGCCGGTGAGCAAAGTGGGTTGACTGACTATAGCTGTAATTCGCTTATTGCCGAGTTGGATGAGGAAAGCCATATTCATGCTCAGGGCGATTGTTAGCTTCTGTAGCCGTCTATCGGTTTTTCGAGGTTAGCGCTTGCTATATTCGGAAATAAAAACTGTCGGGGAAACAAAGGAAGTACGTCAACACAACAATGGGTGCATTTACTTTAACTCAACTGGCCAAAGAGGATCTCAAATCAATAGCCAGATTTACCGAGGAACGCTGGGGACGAATGCAACGCAATTTGTACCTCAAGCAATTCGATGACATTTTTCAGCTGCTTGCAGATTCCCCTTCCATAGGTGCAGCTTGCGATTTTATTAAATCAGGATACCGGAAATTCCCAAAAGGAAGCCATATCGTGTACTATAAAGTTGGCGCTGACGAGCAGGTTATAATCATTCGCGTCCTGCATAAGAACATGGATGTCAATTCCAGCCTTGTTATTGCCAAACCCTCGTGATCAGGGTGCTGCACACTTGGCAGTTCCCGCTATGACCCCGGTATTTAGCGGGAATGGCTGTTGCATGCCGTGTCTGTTCCGGCTATATCACCGAATGGCGCCGGCAACAGTGGGCCAGACGGAGCACGCTTCAGGTAAGCAAACTGAGTCCGGCAATAATAATGCCGGTATAAAGTAAACCGCTACCCACCATCCATTTAATCAGTCGGATTTCCCGTTGTGCCATATTGACTTCCAAGGCTGAAATATCTGATTTGGTTGCCATATCTGTAATATCAGCCTTGGTTGCCATATTAGCTTCGAGAACTGCAATATCAGCCTTTGTTGCCATGTCTGCAATATCAGCCTTTGTTGCCATGTCTGCAATATCAGCTTTCGTCGCCATATTGGCTTCGAGAACTGCAATATCAGACTTTGTTGCCAGTTGTGGTAGCTGAGACACTTGAACAACATCCTCTGCGGCCAGAGTGGCCTTTTCTTCTGACGCGCCAGCGTCGATGAACGCTCTGTACAGGGCGGTACTGCTCATTCGGGTAGCCTCCATAAGTGGTTATTATCTGTTTCGTTCCAGGTCGGAAAGCCTTTTCACTCCCGTCCTTTGAGGGTCAAGCTACCACTCGTTGCCAGGGGTGTCAACACTATTTCACTGTCGGAAATTCTCCTTGACCAGCACTCAAATCATGTCTATATTGCGCCTGTTGTTTGGAACATATTAACTAGGAGAAATTGGAAATGACTAACGATAAACTTAACGGTAGCGTGGAAACGCTGGCTTATGCTTTCCGGGATGTTATTGTGGAAGCTGTCAGTCCGTTGTATAAAAAGATCGATGGGCTGGGGTACAGAATAGATCGGATCGAGCAAGAAATGGGTTCAATGAACCAGAGGATGGGCTCAATGGAGAAAGACATGGGTTCAATGAAGCAGAGGATGGACTCAATGGAGCAAAGCATTGAGACGACGAACAAGAACATGGCAGCCCAGTTTGCCGCTCAATCCAAGTACATTTCAGAAGAGATCGACAAGAAGCTGTCCAGGCTGGGTAAGTAGATGCCTTAGTGGCAACACATCTGCGTCAGCTGCGGATGAACCCTGAACATGCAGGAAAATCTAAGCCTGGAGTTTGAACACAGGGAAGCCCAGCCCCTGTACGAGTTTACCGAGCGGGCGTACCTGGACTATTCCATGTACGTCATCCTGGATCGGGCCTTGCCGCATATCGGCGATGGTTTGAAGCCGGTGCAGCGGCGCATCATCTATGCCATGTCGGAACTGGGGCTGAGCGCGACCGCCAAGTTCAAGAAGTCGGCGCGCACGGTGGGCGATGTCATCGGCAAGTTTCATCCGCATGGGGACAGCGCCTGTTACGAGGCCATGGTGCTCATGGCGCAGGCGTTCAGTTACCGCTATCCCATCATTGACGGCCAGGGCAACTGGGGCTCTACCGACGACCCCAAGTCGTTTGCAGCGATGCGCTACACGGAGGCCAAGCTCCGACCCTACAGCCAGACCTTGCTGGCGGAACTGGGGCAGGGCACCGTGGACTGGATACCCAATTTCGACGGCACCTTGAAGGAGCCGAAGCTGCTGCCGGCGCGCCTGCCCAATATCCTGCTGAACGGCGCCACCGGCATTGCCGTGGGCATGGCGACGGACATTCCGCCGCACAACCTGACCGAGGTGGCCGGCGCCTGCATCCGTTTGCTGGAGCAGCCCGCAACCACGTTGGAGGAGTTGTTCGACTACGTCAAGGGGCCGGACTTTCCCACCGAGGCCGAGATCATCACCCCTGCGGCGGAACTGCTGGCGCTGTATCGCAGCGGTAACGGTTCCGTGAAACTGCGGGCGCGCTGGGAGCAGGAGGGCGGCAACGCAATCGTCACTGCGCTGCCGTACCAGACCTCCGGCAACCGCATCATGGAACAGGTGGCGGCGCAGATGCAGGCGAAGAAACTGCCCATGCTGGAAGACCTGCGCGATGAATCCGACCATGAAAACCCCACCCGGCTGGTGTTGGTCCCGCGTTCGAACCGGGTCAACCTTGCCGAACTGATGTCGCACCTGTTTGCCACCACCGACCTGGAACGCAGTTACCGGGTCAACCTGAACATGATCGGCGCCAACGGGCGACCCCAGGTCAAGGACTTAAAGACCATTCTTAGCGAGTGGTTGCAGTACCGCACGGAAACGGTGCGGCGGCGTTTGCAGCATCGGTTGGAACAGGTGCAACAGCGCCTCCACGTGTTAGCGGGGCTGATGGTGGCGTACCTGAACATCGACGAGGTAATCCGCATCATTCGTGAAGAAGATCATCCCCGGCAGGAATTGATGGAGCGCTTTGAGTTGTCCGAGACCCAGGCCGAAGCCATCCTCGACCTGCGGCTGCGGCGCCTGGCGAAGCTGGAGGAGATTAAAATACGCGGTGAACTGGATGAATTGGAGCGCGAGCGCGCATCGCTGCAACAGGTGCTCGCTGCAAGCGCGCGCTTAAAGAAGCTGGTGAAAGAGGAAATTCGGGCCGATATGGAGCAGTACGGCGATGCCCGCCGCGCGCCGCTGGCACAGCGCGCAGAGGCCCGGGCCATGGCTGAGGCGCGCCTGCTGCCCACCGAGCCGGTGACGGTGATACTCTCGGAGAAGGGCTGGGTGCGGGCTGCCAAAGGCCATGATATCGACCCGCAGACCCTCAATTACCGGGCCGGCGACGGTTTCCGGCAGGCCGCCATGGGGCGCAGCAACCAGTTGGCGGTGTTCCTGGATTCCACCGGCCGTTGTTATGCCGTACCGTCCCACCTGTTGCCCTCGGCGCGCAGCCACGGTGAGCCGGTATCGAGTTGGATAACGCCACCGGACGGCGCCGCCATGGTCGGCGTGATGCTCGGTGAGGCGGACGCCCGCTACTTCCTGGCCACCGACGCCGGCTACGGGTTTGTCGTCCGGCTCGGTGACCTGTATGTGAAGAACAAGGCCGGCAAGAGCGCACTGAACGTGACGCCCCCGGCGCTGATCCTGCCCCCGGCGCCGGTGCCCGACCCGCAGCAGGGCCTGGTGGCTGCCGTCAGTTCCGCAGGACGCCTGCTGGTGACAGACCTGACCGGGTTCCCGCAACTGGCGCGGGGCAAAGGCGTGAAGATCATGCAAATCCCGCCGGCACACTTGAAAAACCGGGACGAGTACCTGACCGGTGTCACCGCACTCGGTCCCAAGGACAAGCTGCGCCTGCAAGCCGGCAAACGCCACCTGACCTTGAAACCGAAGGACTGGAGCCATTATCATAACGAGCGCGGCCGGCGCGGCAATGTCCTGCCGCGGGGGTATCGACAGGTCTCAGCCATCCAACCGGATTGAAGAACTTATGGTCAACCACAGCACCAACGAATTCAGGCCGGGCCTGAAATTACTTATTGACGGTGACCCTTGCATCATACTTGACAGCGAGTTCGTCAAGCCGGGTAAGGGGCAGGCGTTTACGCGTATCAAAATCCGCAACCTGAAGACCGGTCGGGTGCTGGACAAGACCTGCAAGTCCGGGGAGAGCGTGCCCGCCGCGGACGTGATTGACGCAGAATTGCAGTATCTCTATAACGACGGCGAACTCTGGTACTTCATGGATCTGAACACCTACGAACAGTTCGAGGTGGGCCGCACGGCGCTGGGCGCTGCCGAGCAGTGGTTGACCGGCGAGGAGCTGTGCGGGATAACCCTGTGGAACGGCGCCCCGCTGTCCGTGCAAGCCCCCAACTTCGTTGAACTGACCATTACCGAAACCGACCCCGGCGTCCGCGGCGACACCGCCTCTGGCGGCGCCAAACCCGCCACCCTGGAAACCGGCGCCACCGTCAAGGTGCCCCTGTTCGTAGAGCAGGGAGAAAAGATCAAGGTGGACACCCGCACGGGGGAATATGTGAGTCGGGTGAAAAGCTGAAGCAATATGCCATTGCGATGCCCGATGGGTGCCTCTAAAAATGCCACGGAGAGTATTTTAGTGGTTGCCTGATACTATTTAGCGGGAACGGCCAAGATTATTTACACCATTGAGTAATTTTACTCAATGGTGTAAAATAGCGTTTATGGCGTATCAACGGATACATGCAAAAACGTTAATAGACAGGCTTCGAGAACCGGTCAGCCGGATAATTATCGTTGCCGGCCCACGTCAGGTTGGTAAAACAACTCTGGTCAGACGAGCCTTGTCGGCGCACTATCCGTCTGCATACTACCACTACCATGATATAGGTAAGCCGGTTCTACCAGCGCTTTATCCGTCTCTGCATGATGCCGACGAGGCTATCGCTTCAGGAGTGGTGGAATACGATGTGGCCTGGTTGGTAAAGAATTGGGAAAAGGCGCGTATCGCCGCTGATGAATTAACCCTGCGCCCTGGTCCTCTAAATCAGGCAGAAGCTCAACGAAATTTCGTTCTGGTACTGGACGAGATACAGAAGATCAAGAACTGGTCGGAGACGGTGAAAGGTCTGTGGGATGCCGACCGCGCCCTGGAAAGGCCCATGCATGTCGTTTTACTGGGCTCTGCGCCCCTGCTGGTGCAACAAGGTCTGACGGAAAGTCTGGCCGGCCGCTTTGAGCTGCTGCGTATGGCGCATTGGTCATTTGAGGAAATGAATGGCGCCTTTGACATCGATCTGCTGCAGTATATTTATTATGGCGGCTATCCCGGCAGTATCCGGTACATTCACGATCAACAGCGTTGGGCAAGCTACGTGCGGGATTCGTTAATCGAGCCGAATATCAGAAAAGATATTTTCATGATGACCCGGGTTGACAAGAAGATGTTGTTGAAAAACCTGTTCGATCTGGGGTGTCATTATTCAGGACAGGAGTTGTCCTACAACAAGATGCTGGGACAACTCCAAGGCGCGGGCAATACCACAACACTTGCGCATTACCTGGATTTGCTGACCCAGGCAGGATTGTTGGCAGGGTTGGAAAAATATGCCAATCAACCACAGCGTCGGCGTTCCTCCAGCCCTAAACTCAATGTGCTCAATACGGCATTGATGAGCGCAGTGTCAGGCTATTCGTTTGAGGAGGCACAGGGAGACCGCAGCTACTGGGGGCGATTGGTAGAAAGCGCCGTAGGCGCGCACCTTTACAACCACAGCATCCCGGATTGCAGGCTCTACTACTGGCGGCATGGACATGATGAAGTGGATTTTATTTTGGTCAAGGGGAATCGAGTTGTCGCCATAGAGGTAAAGTCCGCAAGCAGCAAAGTAACCCGTCGCGGGCTGGACAGTTTTTCCCGGCAGTTCAAGCCACACAATGAGGTTTTAGTGGGCGCCCAAGGTGTGCCGCTGGACATTTTTTTGTTGACTGACCCGAAAGAGTGGTTCAGATGAGTCTGAATTATTATGCGCCGAGGAGGTGCTATGAGTTCGTCAAAGACAGCGCGGGGCCGGAAATTCGAAAGTCAGGGGAGTTATCGTCTTACCGGAAGTGTCCGGCATACGTGCTACTGGGACAGCCAGGCAGCGGGAAGACTACGGCCTTCAAGGAAGAGGCAAAACAAGATGGCTGTGCATACGTCAGTGCCAGGGACTTTATTACTTTCGATGTCAACTCTGATTGGCGCGCTAATACCCTCTTTATCGATGGCTTGGACGAAGTCAGGGCGGGAAAAGATAATGCATTATCTCCCTTCGACGAAATTCGTAAAAAACTGGCTCAACTTGAACGGCCAAGGTTTCGCCTCTCCTGTCGCGCAGCGGACTGGTACGGCGCAAGCGATAGGGAAGCATTAACGAAGGTGTCACCTGAGCAGCCTAAAGAATTGTTCCTGGCTGAGCTTACAGAGGAAGACTTACTACAAGTCCTTATCGACAATCACCATAAAACAGAGTCTGATGCGTCTTCATTCCTGCAAGAGGCACAACACCGGGGACTTATTGAGTTAATCAAAAACCCGCAAATCCTGGAAATGCTGGTTGTAGCCGTGGGCGAAGGAAGCCAGTGGCCTGAAAGGAAAGCAGATGTTTTCAGGTTAGCCTGCGAAAGATTGCTACTGGAAGAATGGAATCAAACTCATAATATTGCTCACCGTAATCAAACTCCTCCCGCTGAACAACTTATGCAGGCATCCGGTATGCTTTGCGCGGTGATGCTCCTGGCGCACAAACCGGGTTTCGCGTCAATGCGGTCAAACGCAAACGATGATTATCCCTTCGTAGGGGATATGGCAGATGGCGACCCGGCGCTACTGCAACGGGTGGCAAAAACACGATTGTTCGCCACGCATGATGGACACTCTGAATACAGCCACCGTATTTTTGCGGAATACCTGAGCGCTTATTATTTATCGAATAAAATCGTTCAAGAGGCATTGCCAGTCGGACGGGTGTTAGCTCTCATAACGGGAGCCGATGGTGGAATAGTTTCCGGGTTACGCGGTATTTATGCCTGGATTGCTGCACTTTGCCATACTGAGCGGGATAAACTGATGCAACGCGACCCGCTCGGAGTGGTTTTGTACGGCGATGTCAGTCTGTTCAGTAAAGAAGACCGCCTTAAACTGTTGCACGAGTTGAGTAACCATGCTGAAAAAGCAGGGAATATCGGCATTGATTATCGGAACACACAGCCTTTCGGCGCGCTTTGTCAGACTGATATGGAGCAAGAATATCTAAGTATTCTTAAATCCCGTGACCACAGTGATACGCATCAATACCTGCTTGCGTATGTGCTGGCGTCCATGACTGCTGGCAAAGCGCTGCCGGGATTATCAGACGCCCTGATCAGCTTGCTTAAGGATCCTGATTACCAGTTGTGGAACCGAAGGCAGGCACTGCAGGTATTGGTCCGTTTCAATGATCAACAAGCGCTGCAGAAAATTCTGGAGGATGTCTGGCAAGGTATCATCTCTGACCCGGAAGACGAACTCCTGGGACAATTGCTGCTCTCTCAATATCCGAATCAAATCTCACCTGATGAAATATTCAATTACCTTCGATCACCCAAACGAACTGATTACATCGGTATCTATGACTACTTCTGGAGCTATGAATTAACCAAACTGTCCAGTGATGGTCAGATTCCTCCGCTGCTGGATGCCTTCGTAACAATACCGGCGCAGCCGCGGCACGGTTCTGATGAATATACTTATCGGACTATGGTCGGCAACCTGCTGGTAAGAGGCGTTGAAAAATACGGCGCCGATGTGGAAACGACAAGACTGCTGGGCTGGCTGGGGCTGGGGCTTGATGAGTACGACTCGATTTTACTTTCGCAGCAGGATGCCACGCGCATCAGAACATGGTTGCAGCAACACCCGGAAATTCAAAAGCAGCTGGTTGAATGTCGGCTGCACCAATGCAGCAAGTCAGACAACTTCAACTGGTGTGTTTCCAGAATCAGCGCGCGGTTGTTTAATGCGGATTTTCCGGAAGACTATGGCCGTTGGTGTCTGCATAAGGCTATGGCTGGTGATGATCAAAACATCCGTAAATATTTTTTTTCAGAAAGTATCTCAACTCTGTTTGCAGAAAACGGAAATACCGGCATGTCTCTGGAACTGGTAGAAGAAGCTGTGGCAAGGGATAGCTGCCTCAAACAGTATTGGAACGTAAACCGCGTAGCGGAAATCAGTCCCGAGTACGGCCAATCCAACCGTGCGCGTAAACGCTTCGGGAATGAGAAAGAACAGGCCAAACAGGCCTTCCTGCAATATGTGCGGAATAACTTAAGAGAGATTGAAGCGGGCACGGCAAAACCCGCGCTATTCAGCAAGCTAGCCTCAGCCTATTATGGCTATTTTATCGAGGCGAGAGGTGATAATCCGCGCGCAAGGCTGATGCACTTTTTCAATAACGATATTGGCCTGGTTCAGAGCATGTTAAGCGGCTTGCAACGCTTCATCTATCGGGAAGACATACCGGACTCGAAAGAAATCCTGCAAGCGCATGTGGATGGTAAACACTCCATTTATTCCCATACTTATCGGGCTGGGATAGATGAGTTAGCCAAAGGCGCTTTACGAACATTGCTGGAACTGGAACAGGATAAACTCGAAAAAGCGCTGGCTTTCCATTTGGCCGATGGGACAGAAGAAACCGGATGGTACAAAGCCATATTACGCGAGCGCCCTGAGCTTCTGGTCAGGATTTATACCATGTATGGCAAAATGGCATTGCGGGCCGGCAAGACGCATCTTGCCGGCAGTTACTCTCTTGCTTTTGATGAAAATCACCGTCAACTGGCCGCCCTTGTCGTGCTACCGTTGCTGAAAAGTTTTCGGGTACGCAGTACCTCAGAACAGCTCGTCCCACTTTATGATCTGTTAGCAGCTGCGCTGCAACATGCAGACCGCAACGACCTTAAACAATTGACCAGGAAAAAGCTCTCTTTGAAAAGTATGGATGCTGCACAGCGCACACTATGGCTGGCTGCCGGTATCATTCTTGCACCGGAACAATTCGCTCAACAACTGATTGGATTTATCTCAGGAAAAGAAGCGCGCATGAGTTATTTGGGCGGATTCCTTTCTTACCACGGTAAGCAATGGCAGCCTGTTGACAAGGTGCCCCTATCAGGGGCGTCGCTACTGGTGGAGCTGCTGGGCCCTTATCATGCGCCTGTTTCGACGTCAGATGATGCATCAGAGGTAGTCATGCAACTGATTTCCCGGCTGGCAACTTCCCTGGAAGACGAAGGTACTGACGCAATTGAATCTCTGCTTGGATCAGACCAACTGTCAAAATGGCATCCCTGGTTAAGACGGACACTGCATGCCCAACGCGCCGCCAAACGTGAGGCCAGGTTCAGACATGCCGACCTGGAGCAGGTGCATTCTGCCCTGAATAACGGCCCTCCGGCAAATGTTGCCGACCTGGCCTGCATAACGCACGAGCGCATTCAGGAATTAGCTGAAAGAATAAAATATGAAAACACGAATGATTTTCGACAATACTGGAAAGAATATCCCGTCACTCGCCGACATGAAGAAACCTGTCGCGATCAGTTTCTGTCAGATCTCAAACCACTTCTCAAAAACATGCAAGTCGACGCGCAGCCTGAAGGGCGCTATGCCGATGAAGGACGGGCAGATATCCGGGTTTCATTTAGCAGCTATAACGTCCCTATCGAAATCAAATGCAATGACAGCAAAGACCTTTGGCATGGACTCAGGAAGCAACTGATCGAGCGCTACACCATAGATACCAAGGCATACGGTTACGGCATATATCTGGTATTCTGGTTCGGACATGAAAAAACCACGCCACCTCCCGCAGGTGACTCCAAACCCGAAACGCCGAGAGAACTCGAAGAACGGTTAAGCCGGCTGCTCGATAGTGATGAGCAACGAAAAAAGATTTCCGTATGCGCGGTAGATTGCACTGCGCCCGGGCCGGTCTGAACGCGGTAAGTCAAAAACACGCAAATTGTCACCAACTCTGCAAAAGGATTTTATAACCAGCACATGCAAACGCCAGCCGACATCCTTGGTGCGCAAGGGATTCTTGCAGAGTTAATCGATGACTACTCCGTGCGGCCGCAGCAGGTGGAAATGGCCGAGGCCATCGGCGCGGCGATTGACGCCGGGGAAACGCTGATCTGCGAGGCCGGCACCGGCACCGGCAAGACGTTTGCCTATCTGGTGCCGGCGTTGCAGTCCGGTCACAAGGTGATCATCTCCACCGGCACCAAACACCTGCAGGACCAGTTGTTCAGCCGCGACCTGCCGCTGGTACGCAAGGCCGTGGGGCGGGCGCTCAAGGTGGCGTTGCTCAAGGGGCGGGCGAATTACCTGTGCCGGCACCGGTTGCAACTGACAGAGCTGGATGGGCGCCGGCTCGACCGGCAGGCGCGCAGCTATCTGGCCGATATCCGCGCCTGGTCACAGCGCACGGACAGCGGTGACCTGGCCGAATTGACTCACATCCCGGAAGACTCAGCGGTGCGCACAGCCTGTGTTTCCACCACGGATAACTGCCTGAACCAGGAGTGCGATTTCTACGACGACTGTTTCGTGTTCCGCGCCCGCCGCCGCGCCGTGGACGCGGATCTGGCCGTGGTCAACCATCACCTGTTCTTAGCCGATATGGTGCTCAAGGAGGCCGGTTACGGCGAGTTGCTGCCGTCTGTCGAGGTGGCGATCTTCGATGAGGCGCACCAGTTACCGGAACTGGCGTCACAGTTTTTCAGCGAGACCTTGAGCAGCCGCCAACTGCTGGAGCTGGTGGCCGACTCCCGGGCGGCGTATTTTGAGGAAGCGGCAGACCTGCCGGATTTCCCGGCGCTGCTGGACGGGCTGGACAAGGCGGTGCGCGACCTGCGACTGGCCTTGCCCAGAGAGGATAGCCGCTTGGCCTGGGCCGGGGTGAAAGAGCGGACAGAAGTCGCGGCGACGCTGACGGCGCTGGTGACGAAGCTGACCGAAGTGCGCAAGGTGTTGTCAGACTTTGCCGGCAGAGGCAAGTCGCTGGATAACTGCTGCAAGCGGGCTGGCGCCGCGCTGGCATTGTTGGGGCGGTTTGCAGCGCGCGCGGCCCCGGCGCCATCGAGCGCAGAGGACACGTCTTCGCCAGACGCGCTAGCGGCTGAGGAACAGAGGGCGTTATTGCCGGAGTCTGAGGCCTTGCCCGCAGAGGGCGCACAGGCAGGCTACATCCACTGGCTGGAAGTGCGCGGCAGGCATTTTTACCTGCACCAGACCCCGTTGGATGTGGCCGACATATTCCGCGCGCGCATGGAGGGACTTAAGTGCGTAAACGTGTTTACCTCGGCCACCCTGAGCGTGGCGCAACGGTTTGACTATTTTTCCGCGCGACTGGGGCTGGAGCAGGCGCCGGCGCGCGGCTGGCAGAGCCCGTTTGACTTCGCGGATCAGTCTCTGTTATACCTGCCCCGGGGTCTGCCCGAGCCCAGATCCCAAAATTTCACCGCACGCCTGGTGGCAACAGCCATCCCGCTACTGCGCCTTACCGAGGGGCGGGCGTTTTTCCTGTTCACCAGCCACCGGGCGCTACGGGAAGCTGCCGAACTGATAGGTGCGGCATTGGCTTACCCCATCCTGGTGCAGGGCGAGGCGCCGCGCACCGAACTGTTGGAAACCTTCAGGACCACCCCTCATGCGGTATTGCTGGGCGCCAGCAGCTTCTGGGAAGGCGTGGACGTGCGCGGCCAGGCGCTGTCCTGCGTGATCATCGACAAATTGCCGTTCGCGTCCCCCGGCGACCCGGTCATGAGCGCCCGGCTGACCCGCATGCAGGAGCAGGGCCGCAACCCGTTCCTGGAATACCAGGTCCCCGAAGCGGTGCTGACCCTGAAACAAGGTATCGGCCGCCTGATCCGCGACCGCAACGACTACGGCATCCTGATGGTCGGCGACCCCAGGCTGACCACCAAGCCCTACGGCAGGACGTTCCTGAACAGCCTGCCGAAGATGGGACATACCAGGGAGTTAGCGGATGTGGAAGTGTTTTTGCGGGGGCATGGAGGTCGGCTTGACGGTAATGCCTGAAGGTAACCAGCACCGGCTACAGCTACTGTCTGGCTGCGCCGCTCCTTAAAACTCCAAGTTACCGGGTGTGCGCGGGAACGGGATGACGTCGCGAATGTTGCTGACGCCGGTGAGTAGCATCAGCAGCCGCTCGAAGCCCAGGCCAAAGCCGCTGTGGGGGGCGCTGCCGTATTTGCGCAAGTCCAGATACCACCAGTAATCGGCGGGGTCAAAGCCCAGTTCCCGGAGGCGTTGTTCCAGGTAGTCGTAGCGCTCTTCGCGCTGGCTGCCCCCTATAATCTCACCGATGGCAGGCGCCAGCACATCCATGGCCGCCACCGTGCGCCCGTCATCGTTGCCGCGCATGTAAAACGCCTTGATGTCTTTTGGGTAATCGTACACGATCACCGGTCGCTTGAAGTGCTGCTCAGTCAGGAAGCGCTCGTGTTCGGATTGCAGGTCTTTGCCCCAGGCCGGGGGGAACTCGAAGTTGCACCCGGCCTGTTGCAGGATTTCCACGGCCTCTGTGTACGGCAGGCGCACGAAGTCGTTGTCGGCGATGTTGTCCAGCGTGGCGGGCAGGGCTTTGTCCACGAAGCGGCAGAACAGGTTCAGGTCGGCGCGGCATTCTTCCCGTACAAAGTTCACCAGGTAGCGGATCATTGCCTCGCTCAAGTCCATGTTGTCGTTCAGGTCGGCAAATGCCATTTCCGGTTCGATCATCCAGAACTCGGCGGCGTGACGCGAAGTATTGGAGTTCTCGGCGCGAAACGTCGGGCCGAAGGTGTAAACGCGCCCTAAGCTGAGGCAGTAGGCCTCCACCTCCAGTTGCCCCGACACCGTCAGGTTCGCCTCCTTGCCGAAGAAATCCCGGCTGAAGTCTGTCTTGCCGGCCTGCTGCGGCACGTTGTCCAGGTCCAGCGCCGTCACCTTGAACAGTTCCCCGGCGCCCTCACAATCAGCGCCGGTGATGATGGGGGTGTGAATCCAGTTAAAGCCGCGCGTCTGCAAGAAGGTGTGAATGGCGTGCGCCAGCTGCGAGCGGAGGCGAAACAGCGCGCCGTACTTATTGGTGCGCGGGCGCAGATGGGCGATGCTGCGCAGAAACTCGTCGGAATGCCGTTTCTTTTGCAACGGATAGTCCTCCGGCGCGGCGCCGATGACCTCCAGCGCGGTGGCCCGCAGCTCCCAGCGCTGCCCCTGCCCCGGCGATTCCACCAGATCCCCCCTCACCTTGACCGCAGCGCCGGTGCCGATGTGCCTGAGCGTCTCACTATTTTCCAGGTTTGCATCGGCAATAACCTGAATATTGGCCAGACAGGAACCATCGTTCAGTTCAATAAAGGAAAAGTCCTTGGCATCCCGTTTGGTCCTGACCCAGCCGGATACTTCCACCTCCTGCACCGGAGCGGTGGCATTGAGCAGGGAGTTAACTCGCATATCCGGAAGGTGGGGAAATTCAGATAAGTTTAATCAGAGCTACAACCGGCCCCGCAAGCACGGCGTTCCCGATCATCAACGAAATTTTTAACTCTGCCAAGTCCGCTTTTGTGGCAAAATGCTCAGATTGATGTTCATGAATCGCTTTGGCAATTCTTTTGGCCGGCGCTGTATCTAATCCGGAGGATTCCAGTTCTTCTGCAAGTGTGATGGTATCTGTAGTCATCTTGTCACCTCTGACTTTGTGGCGTTTTTTCATTTAACGCTATGCTACAGCAAATTGAACTGCCTTGTCAGCATCCGGGCGAGCTGCGCCTGGTGCATTGGCCGGGCTGAGTCCGTTTTGATATTGTATCCACCGGGGTTATACGTCAAAATAGCACAAAGCCGCCTCTGAAAATCAGCGGTTCCCAAAACACAGTTCAACGAGGAGATTTTTCGCAAATGAGCAGTACTGTCAAGTTTACCGAAGAGCACGAGTGGCTGCGGCTGGAAGATGACGGGTCAGTGACGGTCGGCATCACCGATTATGCCCAGGAGCAGCTTGGTGATGTAGTCTATGTCGAGTTACCCAACGCCGGTGAAATTCTAAGCGCCGGCAGTGACGCCGCGGTCATCGAATCGGTCAAGGCCGCCGGCGAGATCAAGGCGGCCATCAACGGCGAAGTGTTGGCAGTGAATGGCGCCCTGGCAGACAAGCCTGAAGCAGTCAATTTCGACCCCATGAACAGCGGCTGGTTTTTCAGAATAGTGCCCGATGATGTGGGCGAACTGGAGCAGTTTATGGATGAAGACGTTTACCTGGAGTTTGTGAAGGAACTGTGACGACTCACACCTGAAACGCGCGCGCCTTGTTTTATACGAAAGTATGATACAAAAATACTATTGATACCCCTGGCAACGAGTGGTAGCTTGACCATGAAAGGACGGGAGTGAAAAGGCTTTCCGACTTGGAACGAGATAGATAATAACCATCAACGGAGGCTACCCGAATGAGCAGTACAGCCCTTTACAGAGCGTTCATCGACGCTGGCGCGTCAGAAGAAAAGGCCACCCTGGCCGCAGAGGATGTTGTTCAAGTGTCTCAGCTACCGCAACTGGCGACAAAGTCTAACTCTTCAGATACAGCAAAAAAAGCTGACGGTTCGGACTTGGAAGTCAGAAGGGCAAAAATGGAAATACGGCTGATTAAATGGATAGTGGGTAGTGGCTTGCTGAATACTAGCATTATTATTGCCGCTATCCTTTTACTCCGTTAAAGCGCACCCCATCTGACCCACTGTTGCCAGCGCCATTCGGCGGTACAGCCGGAACAGATGCGGTGTGCAACAGCCATTCCCGCTTTGATCATTCCAAATCCCTCTTAATAAAATTACAAAAATTATTCTGGATAAACAAATGGTTTATCTTTATAGTACTTATCAATACCTTTGAAACCCCTTGGTTGAGGTATCATGCACACTCACATGCTAGGACGCTCTACAACAAAGATCAACGATTTGTTGGCAGACTGCCCGGCAGGGGTGCCTATGACCAGTGCTTGGCTGGGATCGAAGGGTGCCTCCCCTCAGTTGATGCAGAAGTATAAGGAAACAGGATGGGTTGAATCTCTGGGTAGAGGAGCATGGATAAGAGCAGGGACGAAGCCTACTATGCTTGGAGCAACGTATGCTCTGCAAAGGATATCACTTAATATATATCCTGCCGCCAAGACAGCATTGGAACTGCAAGGGCAGGCACACTACGTACCTGTCGGACAATTCCCAGTGCTCCAGGTCAGCGCAGAAGTAAATCAGAGACTCCCTGCCTGGTTCATAAATCTGGATTTTTCCGAAAATCTGCATGTAATGAATAGCAGCAGACTATTCGCTCCAGTTTTTACAGGCCTTAACGAACTGAAGATCGAGGGGCTGATGATCAAGGCCAGCAGCCCTGAAAGAGCTATGTTGGAGTACTGCCAACTGCTGTCAAAGCAAGCAGATTTTGAGGAGGCTTGGCAACTGATGCAAGGGCTGACCACCTTACGGCCGCGGTTGCTGCAAAGTACATTGCAGGCCTGCCAATCGGTAAAGGCAAAACGGCTATTCCTGGCGTTGGCCAGCGCAGTTGGGCACAACTGGTACAAGGAGCTTAACCTTGACGCAATCTACTTGGGATCAAGCAACCGTACCCTGTCGATAGAGGGTTCACAACACCCTCGGTTTGGTATAACCGTACCTGAAACATGGATCACCGAATGAGAGAGCGCTACCAACAACAGGTCAAATTGCTTCTCGACGTTCTGCCTTTTATTGCCAGGTCAGAAGTCTTCAGTTTGAAAGGTGGGACAGCCATTAACTTTTTCCACCTCGACTGTCCCAGGCTCTCGGTAGATATTGATTTGCACTATTTGCCGGTGAATGATCGCGACACAGCTATGTCTGACATACATAAAAATATGCGGGCGATAGCGGAAAGCATAGAGCATGTTTTTGTTGAAACTACCGCCAAGGTGGATCCTGGTACATTCAATACAGTTGTCAGCAGCAAGGATGTACAGATCAAAATTCAGCCGAATACTGTTATTAGAGGCTGTTTGCTTCCAGTAGAGGAGAAGTCGTTAAGCCCCAACCTGGAACAGATCTATGGCAAGGCAGTTACCGTGCCGTGCGTAGCGAAACATGAACTTTACGCAGGAAAGCTCTGTGCAGCCCTAGGCAGGCAACACCCGCGAGACCTGTTCGATATGTTGCTGTTCCTGCAGGGCAATAACTTCTCCCAGGAGATGATGGATGTCTTTGTCGTTTACCTGATCAGCCAGGGAAAGCCAATTCACGAACAGCTGAACCCAAACATTCAGGATATAGTGCAACTGTTCAACAAACAGTTCGTTGGTATGACGACTGAAGTTGTGGCGTTAGAGAGACTAATCGAAGTGCAAAATACGCTGCCACGACAAGTCCTTGCAGCATTAAATGACTCCCAGCGAGAGTTCTTACTGGGGTTCAAAAGCGGAATCCCAAATTGGAACCTGTTACCGTTCAATAATATCCAGGAGTTGCCAGCAGTGCGTTGGAAGCAGCAAAACCTGGAAAAAATGGACGTTATCAAAAAGAGGCAGGCAATGGAAAAATTGCAACAACTCTTTAGCGAAAATCCCCATAATCCATCCCGACCATTTCACCAAACAGATAAGGAGCAAACCGTAGTGCTGACACCACAAGAACAATTGACACAGGAGATCGTGGATGTATTGATAGAAAACGGATTGCTGGATAAAGCGAAAGAACTAGAGGTCAAAAGGAAATTTACCGCAGGACAACTCAAGCGCGAAGACTGGTCGTTATATATAGAAAGGGCATCTGCGCCAGACAAGTCAGGAGACGACAATGACTGACCGTATCAGACGCCTGAAAGTAGGCGGTTTTCGCGGTACAACCCAGCCATTGGATCTGGTATTTGATGATAGCAAGCCTGTCGTATTGATTTTTGGCGAAAACGGCACCGGTAAGTCCACCATAGTCGACGCCATAGAATCCGTGGGAGCGGGCACAACAACGTTTCTGGATAATTGGAAGCTGGGAAAAGGCAAACGCAAAGAAAATTATATCCCGGCACTGGGCAAAACGTTTTCAGATGTGAGTATCAGTCTGGAGTTTGGCGGCAACACTTATACAGCGGAACTTGCCGCGAGCGGGTTGCAGCTGTGCAGTACAGCAAAACGCCCCATTACGAAAGTCCTGCGTCGCAAGTCCCTGCAGGCTTTCATGGATGCAGACCCGGCTCAGCGTTACAGGGAAGTAGGTAGATTTCTCGATATTCCGCAAATAGAAGCTTCCGAGGCATCCCTGCGGGAAGCGCTGAGTGGGGCTCAAAGAAGCTATGACTTCGCAGTGTCCGCAAATAATCAGGCATTGGTAAACCTGCAAGGTTTATGGGAAGCTGAAGGCAGTCCCGGGACGGAGCAGCAACATAACGCTGAGACATGGGCCAGAACACAAGCGGCGATGCCCATTGAACAGCTTACTGTCAGGTTAGCCAAACTGAGGGACGGAACTAGGCATAGTGAAGCCTTGCTTGTTCAGAGTGAGTCCGTAACGGCGGCGCAACAAGAACTTGACCAATCTCAACAACTACTGGAACAAGCAGAACAACAGCTTGCTAAAGTTGAATCAAGCGAAAGCCAAAACAACGCCGAACTGGTCACTTTGCTGGAAGATGCCAAAACTTATTTGAATAAAAGCTCGGATACGCTCTGCCCCGTGTGTGAAGAAACCACCATAGTGCCTGCCGAATTAGCACAGCGGTTGCAGCAGCGTATAGAAGGAATGAAAGAGCTCAAACAGGCCAGTGATGCAAAACAGAAGGCGCAAAAAAATGTGAGCACAAAGCAGGATCAGCTCCTCTCGGCTAAAGACAAATTACTCAATGTCGCCCAAGACGCGCAACGGCATTTTTCTCCTGAACTATCACAAGATAAACGCATTGAGGAATTGCGCGAAAGCAACAAGGAAGAAGCATTAAACCAAGCCAGTCAACTGCACGGTCAGCTCGCAACTGGCCTCACACAGCTAAGGGAAGATTTGGAGATCATCCAGAAGCAAGTGAATAACCTGACTGGTATCAGGCAGTACGTAAAGACTCTGAACGAAAAATCAACCGAGGCAAACAAGCAGGAGTCACTGAAAAAACGTTTACAGCAGGCAGCCAACATTGTCGAGGCCAAACGCAAGAGCTATGTGGAAGGCGTACTCGCAGATATTGCCCAAGAGGTGGATAACCTCTACCAGAAAATTCACCCACAAGAGGAAATTGGCGGCATCAAACTCAAGTTAGACGAAAACCAGCGCGGCTCGTTGGTATATGGCGTTGCGTTTGGTGGTAAACAAGATGTCCAGCCCCAACCCTACTACAGTGAATCGCACTTGGATACCCTGGGTCTTTGCATTTTCCTGGCGCTGGCCAAGCGAGGTGATTCTGGCAGAACGCTTGTGATTCTGGATGATGTGCTGGGTTCCGTTGATCAGCAACACCTGCAAAAAGCCATATCCATGACAATGGAAGAAGCTGACAACTTTGCCCAGCTGATAATCACCACTCACTACCGACCATTGCGCGATAAATTTCGTTATGCCAGACAACCTGCAAACCATGTGCAGTTGATCGAATTAAAACCGTGGAACTTTATGCAGGGTATCAAGGCAGGCAAGACATTGACCTATGTTGAGGATTTACAAGAACAGTTACAGCAGACCGATTTCCGAAGAGAATCCATAGCTACCCAGGCGGGAATCCTTTTTGAAAGTCTGCTCGAATTCATCTCACAAACCTATCAGTGCAAAGTTCCGCACCTGATAGAACCGCGATTTACATTTGGTCAACTACAGAGCGCACCAAACACAAAACTCAAGCAAGCACTCAAAATTGTTAAGCATGATAATTGTGAAACCCCATTGAAGCCTATATATGATAGCCTCACACAAGCCATACAGGTACGTAACCTAGTCGGCTGCCATTTCAACGAGTGGGCGGGGGAGTTATCCAATCAAGAAGTTAAGGAAATGGCCGAATTGGCGCTAAACTTAGCAGATACGTTGGTTTGCCACCATTGTGGTAGCTTACCTTCAAGTAACAAATCCGGTAGCTTCTGGGAGTGCTCCTGTAAGCAGACACAAATGCATCCTTTACAACAGCCACAGTAACCAAAAGCACGATATGTACCAGGTTGATTCGGTCTCTGGTTGTGACCGCGGTAACCGGGCAGATGAACACACGCGCCTTGTTTTATACAAAAATACTGTTGACAACCCCGGCAACGAGTGGTAGCTTGACCCTGGAAGGACGGGAATGAAATGGCTTTCCGACCTGGAACGAGATAGATAATAACCATCAACGGAGGCTACCCGAATGAGCAGTACAGCCCTTTACAGAGCGTTCATCGACGCTGGCGCGTCAGAAGAAAAGGCCACCCTGGCCGCGGAGGATGTTGTTCAAGTGTCTCAGCTACCGCAACTGGCGACAAAGTCTGATATTGTAGTTCTCGAAGCCAATATGGCAACGAAGTCTGATATTGTAGTTCTCGAAGCCAATATGGCAACGAAAGCTGATATTTCAGTTCTGGAAGCCCGTATGGCAACAAAGTCTGATATTTCCGCCTTGGAAGTCAATATGGCAAAACAGGAGACGCGGATGATTAAATGGATAGTGGGCAG
>JAPORZ010000256.1 GCA_026709915.1 Gammaproteobacteria bacterium | reverse complement strand
CGGAGGGCATTTTTAGAGGTGGCCTTTAGATGGTTCCCTTATAGATTACCTCATTGCCGCCACCAGTTGTCGGCGAATTCGTTGACCTCCCTGGCACGGAAGCGGGCCACGCGGTTGCTCGGTTCCAGTGGCTCGGTATAGAAGAACTCGGGCAGTTCGTCGTCGGCCTCGGTGAAGCCGGCGGCGCGGTTGAACTCACGTTCCAGGCGCAGGGTTTCCCGGCCCAGTGCGTGGAAGAAGGCAGGTTGCAGCTCAGTCCCCACTGCGGCATTGATGGCGTCTGTGATCATATCCAGTTGTGCATTGGTCACGCTGCGGCCGAATATGCAAAACCCCAGAGAATCGGTGGCTGCGGTGACTACCTGTGCGTCGTGGCTGGCGTCAGCGATCTCACCCAAGGACTTGTCCGCGGTTTCCATTTTCGGAACGTTGCCGGCGGTATGGTCGGCGCCCTGGGCGGTGAGCATCATGGTGACGCCGGTGACCTCGATTACGCGCGGGTCGTAGGCGCTGATGGCCTGGCGCTTGATGACCGGCACCCGTTTGACGCCATAGTGCGCCCCGACCGCAGCCGTGCCCTGCGCCCAGAGCTGGCCCTGTTCGGTGCCGGCGCGAACCTGTTCCAGCACGTTATTGGCAAAATCCACATCGCCGAACTCAGCCAGACCGGCTTCCATGAGCACGCCTACCATGGCGCCGGCTTCGATAGTGTCGATACCCAGGTCGTTGGCGACGGCGTTCAGCCGCGCCAGATCATCAGGTTCCTTGATGCCGCAGTTGGTGCCCAACAGCCCCAGAGTCTCGTACTCCACCGGCGAGACCACCTCGTTGCCGTCGGCGTCGGCATAAACGTTACTGCACTGGATCAGGCAACCGGGCATGCAGGCATGTTCATGCTCACCGCCGCGGGCGAGATTTTGCTCACGGATGAAATCGCCGCCCATTTTCATGGCTTCGACATTGGTATCGACCAGACGCCCGGCAGAAAAATTACGCACCGGCAGGCCGCCCACATGGTTGGTATAGTCCGCCATAGCGGCGGTGCCGAAGCGCTTGAAGCTGTCGATCATCGCGTCCTTACCCAGTTTGTCCGCATAGCTGCGCACCGCGCCGATAACTTTTTTGCGTTCATGCAGCGTGGGCATGCGGTTCAGGTCGGCAACCACGGCCTTCACCTTCTTGCTGCCCATGACGGCGCCCACGCCACCGCGCGCAGCCAGCCGGGAAGGACGCCGGTCGGTGTCGCTCACGGCAATCCCGGCCAGTAACCCCTGGTATTCACCCACCGGACCGCACAGCGCCAGACTGACTTTCTTGCCGTATTTCTCATGCAGCCGGGCGGCCGCCTCAAAGTTACCCAGGCCCATAAAGTCGGCGGCGGGATCGAAGCTGACGCTGCCGTCTTTCTTAAGATGGACGATCACCCAGTCGGTGGCCGCCCCATGCAAGGTAAAACCCGACAGGTGCAACTGGCCCAGCGCCACGCCCAAGGTACCGCCGGCGTTAGCTTCCTTGATGCCGCCCGTGAGCGGGCTCTTGCAGCCGACGCTGGTACGGTTGGCGTTCGAGAAGTTGGTGCCGGCAAAGGGCCCGGCAGAGAAAATCAACGGGTTATCGGGTGACAAGGCCCCGACGCCGGCAATGTTCTCAGCCAACAAGGTCCTGGCGATCAGATAACGCCCCACCCGCACCAGTTCTTCCCCGGTTTGTTCAACGGCTCGAACGGTACGATTGCCCAGGTCGATATGAAGATAATTACGCATA
This sequence comes from Gammaproteobacteria bacterium, assembly GCA_026709915.1. GTDB lineage: Bacteria > Pseudomonadota > Gammaproteobacteria > Eutrophobiales > Eutrophobiaceae > JAAXHV01. The sequence goes on along the minus strand of JAPORZ010000256.1, from coordinate 261 downwards.
AGAATAGCTCCGGAAATGACACTCCGCCATTATATCGCAGAGTCGGGTTTTTCCGCTATAGCTTAAAGGCGCCTGCAGGCGTCGGGACCCAGCTTTGCTTCACCGTTATCATCAACCTGGAAGAGTACGGCGGTGGCAGGATCACGCTGATCCATCCCGCAAAGCAAAACCTTTGCAGTTTTGTGAGAAAACTCACACTTTTCCATAAAAAAACATGCAGTCCCGCCTCTCAACGGGCTATAATCACTCTTGGGCACCTCT
>JAPORZ010000185.1 GCA_026709915.1 Gammaproteobacteria bacterium | reverse complement strand
AAGGTTGGGAGAGGTCATGACGTAATACGTCAACCAGCGCCTCTACATCACCGGTCTGTTGTGCCAGCGCTTTCATAATGTTTGTTATCCTGAAACGCCTGCCGGTATTTTCGTGAACTTTCTCCCTCCTGGCATTGTGCGTCAGTGGCTCAACTTTGCGCCATTCTGCCTGGGCCAACTCACGGTAGCGTTTCATGCCAGACTTGCCGAGAATATCGGCGTAACGCGTGGCGGCGCCTGAAAAAACATCCCATTCCCCCACCGACTCCCATTCGAACAGCCGTTCTGCCAGGGCTTGTGGGTCAGGTTTTGCGGTTTTGCATGCCTCCAGGTGCAGGGTTTGCAAATTTTCAAAGATACTGTGCATGTGACCGCTCGAATCATCAATGTTATCCATCGCCTGCTCTGCCTTATGCAAGCCAAATTCGGCCAGTTCAATGACCGCTTTGGCCTGGCCATTGTTGAGCAGGTCTGCTATGGCATCGATAGCGGTTTCGACTGTTCTGGCGTAGTCGTAAGCATGGTGGTAATCAATGAAATAGCCGGGAAATATTGCCTCCCCGAGCGCCTGCTTGACAGTTGAGATATTGGCGTCTCCGCCAATATCCCCGGCGACCTTGAGTTGCAGTTTCCGGTACAGGTTTTGGGCGTCCATTGCCTGTGCCATCAGCAGGTCGGCAAGCATGGCGACATCCTGTTGTTCCAGCCAGCCATGAATATCTTCGGCGGTAATTTCCTTGCGGGCATTTTTCCGGGAGGACTTGCTGCCGGCATTTTTGCTTCCGGCGTCATCCAGCAAAGCCAGCCCTACCGCCACGCAGTGCTTGCAGAATTCATAGTCCATACCATCCGGGCAATCGCATTCATACTCCAGTTCTCCATCTTCTTCCCACAAATTTACCCGGTAATCCTGACTACCCGCCACCGTTGCGCTGACCTTGCCCCGGTATTGACGCAAGCCGGTCACCGCGCCGCTCTGGTAATATCCCTGTCCCCGCTGAAACCTAGCGCTGTCCGTCATGGAACGCAAACGTCTTTCAGTAACGATTCTCATGGGTATTCAAAGGATAACATCTCCAGAGTCAGGTGCGAACAGGCACCGGAAGTCCAGTTAGGTGCGGCCCATGACATAGAGTAAGCCGGGTTCGGGGATGAGCAAGTCGATGACAGGTGTAAAACAACCGTATCAGCAAAGGTTAGTCGCCGCTGATGCCCTTGGCTAGCATCGCCATCATTCTATCAATCATTTCTGTCACCTGTTCCATGCCCATTTTTCGTGCAACCAAGACAACCACAATCAATTGAAATACCAGGATCACAATCGGCCCCATTATGTTTTCCATGAACGTAAACAGGTAAGCGTCAAACAGGATCAAGACTGCCAGAACCCACAACATCCGCTCTTCCTTTCGGGCATCAACTTCCCTGTCCAGGTCTTTTTGCAGTTCCTCTATCTGCCCGCGCAGCCTATCCGATTCCTCGGGCAGCAAAGATTCAGGGTCCGTTTCCAGCTTGTCAGTCATTGCTACCTCCCGGATTGAGCGCGGGCCACTCGATTTTCATATTCTTCACGAATATCGCTGTTTGGGATGATGGTATGTTTTTCTCCAGGTATATAGTTTTTATACCACGCGCCTTGTTCCCAGTGAGTAATAGCGACGAGCTTGGAACCAGAATAATCTGATACTGTTTTCAGTGTATCGCTAAGACTTACTATTTCTGACGCGCTCTCATCCACGTCAAAGGTGCGAAATATATTTCTTACCGGATCGGCCCCAAATACTTTAGCCCTGTGATACAAGTCCGGATGCACCGGACCCAAGTGCCAAGCCTGAAACAAACCGTCAACAAGCGGGCCATCACTTCTCCCGATATGGAGCATGTGAGCGATATAAATGATTTTCTGCAATTCCAGGTTGGACTTGGACCAATCAGTATAAGCTCCTGCGTATTTAGCCGCCTGAAAGATGTGAATTGCCATGTGAAAAATTCAAGAAGTTGAAAAGAGTACTAGGCGCTTGATTTATAATCAGTTGTAATAATTAGCAAAAAGTTAATGAGGCTATAAACATGTCTGTTACAAAGGAACAAGCTGCCAACGCGATCAGTTTAGCACAACTTTTCAGATTGTTCCCTGTCCCTGACGAGTACGCCTGCTTCGCTAAGCGGGTCACCCACAGGTAATCTGGTTTCCTAATATCTCCATGGCCTGCACAAAGCTAAGCGGCAAAAGAGCGATGATTTCTATACGCAGTTGCCGGATATTGAAAACGAATTGCAACACTATCGGAAACACTTCTTGGGCAACGTTGTGTACGGCAACTGTGACGGTCCGAAAATATCGAACTTTTATGAGTATTTTTACCTTAACTTCGACCATTCAGGACTAAAAAATTAGAGGGTTCCTGAATCTGATAACTGGGATCAGAAGATAAAATCGGCCTCGGTCAGCATGTCTGTGTGATAGCCTTCCAGGGTAATTGTCACCCCGCCGTAGGCGCTGAGATCAATGACCAGGCCCCGCTCGGTCTGCGCCAGGGTGAGGTCTGCAAGTGTTTCAATCTCAGTGAATGCCGAGAGGTCGATGCGATCTGTGCCGCGCTCGAAATCGCGGATGGCATCGTCTCCGTGGCCGGGTTTGAATACAAACGTATCATACCCCGCGCCGCCGTACAGGGCGTCGTTGCCGGCGCCGCCGTACAGGGTGTCGGCGCCGGCCTCACCGGTCAGGAGATCGTCGCCGCGGCCACCGTACAGGGCATCATCCCCGGCGCCGCCGTACAAGGTATCATCGCCGCCGCCGGGGCCGCCGTACAGTCGGTCGTTACCGGCCTGTCCCAGCAGGGTGTTGGCGCGGCTGTCGCCGGCCAGTATGTCGTTGTGGTCGGAGCCATGCAGGGCATCAATGTCGGGCACCTGCTCGGTCTGTGTGTTACCGGCCGCGTCCTGATACTGCACGGCCAGTGGCTGCCCGAAGCTGTCGCCCTGGGCGTCCCCGCCCTGAGCGGTGGCGGTGTGCAGGCGCACTACCACCCCGGCGGGCGAGCCCTGGTAGCTGGCCGTATCCCGGCCCGCCCCCCCAATCAGAGTGTCCGCACCCGGCCCGCCGCGTAGCCAGTCGTCGCCGGGGCCACCGTCCAGAACATCGTTGCCGCCGCGAGTGCCGGAGAGGTAGTCCCCGTGCAGCACATCGCCGCCGCCGCGCCCTGCCAGCCGGTCAGGGCCGTCGCCACCGGTCAGCACATTGGCCCCGTCATCGCCGGCCAGACTATCGGCGTGGGCGGAGCCCATGAGGCTGTTGATGGCCACGAACGTGTCACCGGCGGCATCCCCGCCCTGGGCCGTGCCGTCATGGAGGTGCACGGTCACGCCTGCAGGCGAGCGCTGGTAGCCGGCGAACGTGGTGTTGCTGGCATCGACGCGGGCGCTGCCGATAAGCCGGTCTGCGCCCGGGCCGCCTTCCAGGTAATCCCAGTGGCCGGGGCTGAGACCGCCGCCATCCAGGGTATCAGCGCCAGACCCGCCCCACAGTTCATTGCCGAGGCGATTGCCGGTGAGCGCATCGGCGTGGGCGGAGCCGATAAGTCCGTCGATGCCGTGCAGCGTATCCCCGGCGGCGTCCCCGCCTTGGGCCGTGCCGTCATGGAGGTGCACGGTCACGCCTGCGGGTGAGGCGGTATAGGCGGCCCACTCGAAGCGGGCGTCGTAGTCGGGGTTGGGGTCGGTGTACCCCACCAGCACGTCGGCGCCGCCGCCGCCTTCCAAGGTGTTAAAGCCCGTCCCCGCATACAGCCAGTCATCACCGTCAGCGCCGCGCAGCGTGTTGTTTTGGCCACCATGCCCGAACAGCCAGTTCGCCTCGTCATTGCCGGTCAGCGTGTCATCATGCGCGGAGCCTGCCAGCGCCCACGCCCCGGCATCCGCCGCCAGGGTTGCGTCCACGCCGGTCTCTGCGTCCTGGTAACTTTCAATCAGGCCTTCGCCGCGCCGCGCCGCAACCGTCAGCGCATACCCGCCCGAGTTGTCTTGCGCCGGGTTGAGTTTGTAAGCGGTGGCGCTGATGTAGTAAGTGCCGTCGCGATCCGGGGTGAAGCTGAGCATGGAGTAACGGTTCCCCGCAGACAGGTCAATATCGTCGTTATAGTCCAGCCGCGCACCGGCGCTGTTGTACAGGGTGAGAATAGTGTCCGCAGACGGATTCTCGCCGTGTCCGACCAGGGTTATGTCGTAGGTCTCCCCGGCTGTGAGTTCGATGGCTATCCAGTCTTCATCGTTGCGATCGGCCAAGGCGCCTTCGAGGCGGTCGGCAAAGTACGGCATAAAGTACACGGTGCCGGCATCGGCCGCGGCATCCAGAGCGGGGATTTCCTTTATTGTTACCATGGTTTCACCTCTTGCGAAGGGGTAAGGTAGCCACTCCTTGACTCCTGGATCCTACCGTCAAAATTGTACTCTCCCCTCCAGCAGCAGGGCATTGTCGGGCTCGCCACCGCCACCATCGCCGTTGCGTTCGCTGACCAGGTGCAGCTCCAGGGCCTCGCTCGCGTGCCAGCGTACGCCTGCGCGGTAATGCGCGGCGTATTCCCATTGCGTTTCCAGATAGGAGGTAAAACGGCCGCGCCGCCGGGCGTCCCAGCCGTAACTCAGGCGCGCGTTCAGGCGGGCGCCGTAGTTGCGGCGCGCGTGGGTAGTCGCTTGCTGGCGCAGGCCCTGTGTCCACAGCTGCTGAATGCCGCGCTCGGCTTGGCCGTAGCCGGGTGTCAGGCTGAACGTCAGGCCGCGCCCGTCAGGCCGGCTCTGCCACTCGGCGTGGCCTTGCAGTCCCCACTCCCGGTAGCCGTCGCGTCCGAGCAGGGTACGCGCTCGTCCGTGCAGGGTCAGGGGGCCAGCCGTATAGTGCAGTGCGCCGCCCAGCTCCGCGCCCAGCCCCCCCTGCCCGTCGCCGCCATCGTGGCGCAGGCCCAGTTGCAGGGTCGGGGTGACCATCGCGCCGGCGGTCAGGCGCCGGGTGTGGCCGGCCTCCAGAGCCAGCCGCAGGCGCTGGGCGTCAACCGTGTCGGACTCGGTCTCCAGCCCTGTGAGCAAGCCCTCGGCCTTGATGCGCACGCTCAGGTCCGCCGTGTCCAGCAGCTGCCCTTCAAGGCCGCCGCCCAGGGTGCGGGTGTTAATGTCTGTGCGCCGGGTGAGGTCGTTGCGGCGGCTGTTGAGCTGCCCCCAGCCCAGTCCGCCGCTGACCCAGGCGCTCATGCCTGCATGGGTCCATCCGGCGTAGGGATGGACACCGATGAGAGACAAGCTGTGGCGCGCATTGCCGGCGGCATTCCGTTCGTCCCAGCCGGCGCGTTGCCAGCCCACGGCTGACCCTGCCGTGAGGGACTCGGTGAGGCGCAACTCGGCGCCAAGGCGCGCGCCCAGCAGGTCGCCGTCCCAGTTGAGTCCGTCATCGTGACCGCTGACGTTGCGATAGGCGCCGTCGCTCCACAGGGACAGGGAGGCAAGGCCGGTGGGGGCGGCATCGGTAGCGTGTGCGGGGGTCAACGGCAGGACAAAGTCGGCGTCGTCCAGCAGGGCTTGCCAGTTAACCGACACCGACGGCGCGACCCAACCGGAGTCTACGCGCGCGCCTGCCCGGATCGGGTCGAACACGTCCGCGTCCGGCACCTGCCAGATGCCCCCGGACAGGACGCCGGCGAGGGCTTGCTGCAGCCGGGCCAGGGTCGGCGTCCCGGCGTCGAGGGCAGCCGACCGCGGTGCGGCTGCAAGACGCGCGGCGATGCTGCTTTGGGTGTCATCCGCCAAAGTCAGGGCCAGATCCGGCAGGCTGCGGCGGTCCGGCGTAAGGGGCGTGGCAAGGGGCGCAGCGGCACGGGTCAGGGTCACAGTGTAGGTGCGGGTAGCGGCGCCGGCATTGACCGTGATGGCAACGGGATTGTTGCCGACGCGCAGGGGCACAGGGGCGCCGGCCGTGCCGCTGGCAACGGTTTTCCCGGCAATGGCAATGCGGGTGTTTTGGTCATGAGTCATGGGGGTGAGGGTGACTGCGGTGACGCGGTTGGCTACGAACCCCGTATAGTGGCTGGCATCCGGATCAAAGGCCGGGGACAGGGTCACAGGGGAGGCATCGTTGCCGGTCACCACCAGCGCCGGCAGGACTGCGACCGGCGCCGGGGGTGGGGTGTAGGTTCCGCCGCCTGTGGGGGGCGTGGCGTCGTCATCGTCATCATCTGTGGGGGGTGTGGTATCGTCACTGCCACCATCATCGTCTGGAGGAGATGTGGTAGTGTCGCCGCCATCGTCTGCAGGGGATGTGGTGTTGCCGTCACCGCCATCGTCCGGGGGTGGCGGCGCCTGCAGGGTGAAGGTAAGTTCTGCCATCGGCGCAGTCGAGAACCGTCCCCGCCCGCGCAGGCTGGTGATCGTCCCTTGCGGGGTCGTTGACGGGTTACTGAGGGAGAACCCGGCGCCGTCCTCCGTGCCTGCGTCCCAGGCATAGAGATTGATGCTTTCGACCGTCTTCCACCCACCCTGCCCGTTGCGCAACGAGTGCCCGGGAACACCGACGAACCAGTCCGGGCTGGGGCCGATCATCGACAGCAGCGTTACCAGCGGGTGCGTCGCACTCACCGTGATCGTAAAGTTGCGCGTGCCGGTTGCACCCGTGCCGCCCGCCCTGATCAGCGCGCGCTTGTGGGCGTTAGCAACCCCGTTGTATTCGCTACTGAAGCGTCCGGTGGAGCCCGTCTCGGCAACGGCTTCCACCCCCGCCGTGGCGCGTCCGCCAGGCGCCCAGAAAGTATGGTTGCTGTTGTGGACTGCGCCGATGAGGGTCGTGAAGTGGGCCCCCGGCGCGACGCCGCCAGGTGTGCTGCTGCTGTTCCACTTCCCGGTGAAGGTCACATTGTAGGTCCTGACCTCGGTATCTTGAGCTTCCGCCGGTGCCGTCAGCCCAAGCGTCAAGAGCAGGACTGCGGCGAGAACGCTCATTGTCCTGTTGCTTTGCGTACGGCGCGGGCTGAAGGGCATTTTTAGATGGTTCTTTTAGTAAGATTCAGCAGGTTGCGGCCTCGCTGCAAATTGTCAGCGTGGAACAGGTGAATGTTATCGGTATGCTACGCCTGTTGCAGAATTAGCCACCCTTGAAAAACCCGATTTTTTCTTATAACTAGTTGATTATATTGATGTAGCCGTCATTTTTTTCTTGACTGACATTGCCGGTTTTGGTAGTATAATGCTCCGTTTCTTTGCAATATCGGAGGCTACCATGACCCCTCGGCAACCCTACGCGCTGACCTGCACCGATGCAGAGTTATTTCGTGAACGCTCCGGACAATCTGCTTATTGGTGCATAATAGCTTGATTTTGTATAGAGATCAAAGCCGAGTTTTATAAAGCAGGGTTATCACGACAAGTAATAGATCCATGAGAGGAAAAAGCGCGACCGGCATGACCCGCATCATCAATGCTTCGATTTATTCCTACCGCGGCCTGATTGCCTGTTTTAAGACCGAGGCTGCGTTCAGACAGGAACTGGCCCTGGCAGCGATTCTGGTACCGCTCGGCCTATGGCTGGGTAATTCCGGGGTGGAGCGAGCGCTGCTCGTGGGCAGCGTTTTGTTGGTGTTAATTACCGAACTGTTAAATACCGGCGTCGAACATGTCGTCGATCGGTTCGGCGGGGAAATCCATGAACTGTCTGGCAAGGCCAAGGATATCGCCTCTGCCGCCGTGTTCCTGGCACTGTGCAACGTTATCGTTGTGTGGGCGTTGGTGTTGTTTTGACCTGTGTCAAAGTTGGTGACGCGCATTCAGTGGTATTTTCAGCGCACCTCAGGCTGAGCCGTAGCAGGCTGTCGGAGAAAGCCTTCCAAGGTAGCCAATGTCAGCGCCTCGGGCGCGGCGCCCACCCGCACGGTAATGCGTCGCAGCTGCGGTTCGCTGGTAGTTGTTACCTGCTCTTCCCAGTACCAGGTCGTGCCCGCCAGCTCTTCACTGCCCCGGTAAACCTGCGCATCCGGCCACTGTACAGTGGCTTGGCGCAGCACCAGGCGGTTGTGCGCGACCCACCTTGCTTGCACCCGTTGCGGCAGGGCGCCGGTCACGGCTGTGCTTACCTCCAGCGCCTTCCACAATGCGGCCAGGGCAAATGCCATGATCACCATTGCCACCAGGACTTCCAACAGGGTAAAGCCGCGCGCCGTCGCGACACAGTTGACGTTACCGATGCCCCACCTCCGCGGCGCCCACGGGACCCATGGACAAGGTGCGTCGGCGCAGGCCCTCAGTCAGCGTCAGGCTGAACGCGTCCTGCGCACCCGTGGGGAACAGGTAAACCCGCCCCGGGCCGGCAACGGGTTCGCCGTTAATTGAGAGCTCGGCTATATCAAGACCCGGTGGTAATTGCTGTTCGACAAATAGCGGGTTGTGCGACGACACAAACTCCACATCGCGCCGGTACTCGAAGCGCAAGGTTTTTGCCGCCGGGTCAACCTCCAGACGCCAGGGACGGGACGTCAGCGCCGCCTCCTGCCGGGCGTGATTGAGCGTCAGGCACAACCTGTCGGTGAAGTCAGCAAGCCCGCGCCCGCGCACGACATCAAGGCTGGGCGTCAACAGGCTCAGCAGTATGCCGATGACCATGAGCACGACCAGCAGTTCCAGCAGGGTAAACCCCGCGTTATCCGGGCGGCTGGCGATGGACGCGGGCGGCGGCATGGTAGCGTCGTGCGGCGGCGTTACAAATCCCAGGACCCGAGGTCATCCCCATCGCCGGGGTATTTGTTGGGGCCGGAGCTGAACACATCGACTTCGGCACGCGTGCCGGGGTGCAGGTAGAGAAATTCACTGCCCCAAGGGTCCAAGGGGACCTTGTTCATGTAGCGGTTCCAGTTTTCCGGCAGCGGTTGTAAGTCCGGCGGTGCGACCAAGGCGTCGAGGCCCTGGTCTGTGGTCGGGTACCTGAAATTGTCCAGTTTATACATATCCAGCGCCGAAGTGATGGCACGGATATTATTCATTGCCGCGCTGATGCGCGCCTGCTCCGGCCGGTCCATGACCCGGGGGATTACAACTGCCGCCAGGATGCTGAGGATGACCACCACGACCATCAGTTCAACCAGGGTGAAGCCCCGTTGCCGACCACGACCGGCGCCGGGACGCGGCGCTGGTGTGTGCGCGATGCGTAATTCATAACGGTCAGCCACGTCAGATCCCCACCAGTTGGTTCATCTCAAAGATGGGTAGTAGGATGGCCAGTACTATCACCAGCACCACCGCGCCCATCACCAGGATTATACAGGGTTCGAACAGGGCGGTGGCGGTGGTCAGGGTAGTGCGCAGCTCTTGTTCCTCATAATCCGCGGCGCGCGCCAGCATGTCATCAAGCTCGCCGCTCTCCTCACCGGCCGCAAGCATCTGCACCAGTAACGGCGGGAACCAGCCGCAGGCGCGCAGCGCCCGGTGCAGGCGCCCCCCCTCGCGCACGGACACGGCGGCGTCCTGCACGGCGGCGCGCAGGGGGATGTTAGTGATCATCCTGCTACTGATCTCCAGCGCTTCGAGCAGGGGTACGCCGCTGTACGTGAGGATAGCCAAAGAACGGGTGAGGCGCGCAGCGTGTAGCGTGCGGTTTACCCTGCCGATAAACGGCAGGTTGAGCAACAGCCGGTGACAATGAGCCTGGATGACTGGTTGTTTGAGCAGAGCGCGCGCCGACAGCAAGGCGACCACGGCGCCGGCGCCGAGTAACCAGCCTATATCGCGCACGGTCTGGCTGGTGACAATCAGGCCGGCAGTCAACCAGGGCAGGGCCCGACCGGTGTCCTGGAACACCCGCACGACCTCGGGCACGACGTAGATCAGTAACACGGCCACTACCAACAGTGAGACCAGGGTCAGCAACGCCGGATAAATCAACGCCGTACTGAGCGACTGGCGCAGGGCACGGCGGGATTCAGTGTAATCGGCGAGGCGTTCCAACGTTTCATCCAGCCCCCCGCCGACCTCACCGGCGGCTACCATGTTGCAGTAAAACTCCGGGAACACAGTCGGGTACACAGACATTGCCTCATGCAGGGCGGCACCTTCCGAGATGCGTGCACAAACGTCGGCAAGCATGGCGCGCAGGCGCCGCGACGGAGCCTGATCAATCAGCGCGCGCAGGGCCTCATCCAGCGGCATACCGGCGCGCACCAGGGTGGCAAGCCGGCGGGTCAGCAGGGCCAGGGCTGCCGCGGACACGCGTGGCACCCGGAGCTGGCCGGTCGTTTTTGTGCCGTCTTCCCGGACTGCGCGCACGGCCACCGGATACAGGTTCATCGCCCGCAGGCGCGCCCGGAGCTGGCGCGCCGAGTCGCCGCTCAGTACGCCATGCCGGTTACGGCCGGATTCATCCAGGGCGGTATATTCAAACGCAGCCATTGATAATGTGTCCGGTGAGCTATGTGAGTCAGTTATGAGACACCCGCAGCACTTCTTCCAAGCTGGTTGTGCCGGCCAGGACCTTGGCAGCGCCATCCTGCCACAATACCTGCATACCGTTGCCCTGCGCGGCCTCGCGCAAGGCGTGTTCCCCCCGGTTGTCATGGATCACGTCCCGCAGCGCGTCATCGACTGCCAGCAGCTCATAAATTCCGGTTCTACCGTGGTAGCCTGTATAAAGGCATGACGCACAGCCGCGCGGGTTAAACAGCGACACATCGCGGTGTTCGGGAATGCCCAGCAGGCGACGTTCGCCGGCGTCGGGTGGGCGCGCGACCCGGCACTCGGGGCACAGCTTCCTGACCAGCCGTTGTGCCATAGCGCCCAGCAGGCCGGAGGCCACCAGGTAGGGCTCTATGCCCATGTCAATGAGGCGCGTGACGCTGCCCACCGCGTCATTGGTATGCAGGGTGGAGAACACCCGGTGTCCGGTCAGGCTGGCCTGCACTGCGACCTGCGCGGTTTCCAGATCGCGGATTTCCCCCACCATGATCACGTCGGGGTCCTGGCGCAGAATGGCGCGCAAACCCTTCTCGAAGGTCATGCCGGTCTTGACGTTCACCGGCACCTGACCGACTCCCTCCAGGTCATATTCTACCGGGTCCTCCACCGTAATGATGTTGAGGTCCGGGGTGCGCAACTGTTGCAGGGCCGCGTACAGCGTGGTGGTTTTACCCGAACCCGTGGGGCCGGTCACCAGGCAGATGCCGTGCGGGGTACGGATCATTTCATTGAATCGGGACAGTGCCGCCTGTGGCAGGCCGAGTTGCTCCAAGGAAAGGATGCCCTGTTCCTTCTCCAGGATGCGCATGACGACGCGCTCGCCGTAATGGGTAGGCAAGGTCGATACCCTCACGTCCACCAGGCGTCCGCCCAGACGCAGGCTGATCCTGCCGTCCTGGGGCACGCGCTTCTCGGCAGTGTTGAGCCGCGCCATGACCTTCACCCGGGCGACAATCCTGCCGGCCAGCGGCGCCGGGGGTTCCACCACGTCACGCAGCAGCCCATCCACGCGAAAGCGCACCGCCAGCCGGGTTTCAAACGGCTCGATGTGAATATCGGAAGCGCCTTCCTCAATGGCCTGGGTGAGCGCCGAGTTCAGCAGGCGGATGATGGGTGCATCGTCCTGACTGTCGAGCAGGTCGGCGGTGTGCGGGAGGTGTTTGGACAGGGACTCCAGGTCTATTATCTGGTCCAAGTCCTGCACCACATCGCCTACCGCGCCGGCGCGCTCGAAGGCGCGTTGCAAGGCCAGATTGAAGGCGTCTTCCGGCACCACGACCGGGGTGAAGTCGCCGGCACACTCCACCTGCGCCTCCAGCAGGGCGCCCCAGTCCAGGTCCGGGCGCACCCAGACGACAGTCGTATCGCCCTGCCGGTACGCCGGCAGGGCGCCGATACGACGCACCTGGCTGAAACCGAAACGGCCGGCCAGCTCCGAGTCCAGCCGCGCCAGGTCCGGCCGGGTTTCATGCTGCCAACCCAAGCGTTGCGCGCGAGCGCTGGCGGCCGCCGGGTTCATACTTCCTGGTCGGTGATTGGCCGGTCGCCGCCGAGGGGCAGCCTGGGTGACCGTCCGGGCCCGACCGCCGGCGCGCCAGGTCCCGGTTGTGGTTGCGCCGGTCCGGCATTGTCAGTGGCAGGGTCTGCTGTGATCAACTCCCATTCCTCCAGCAAGGACTGTGCGTCCTCAGTGTCCTTGAATACGTTCTGGTCGGTCAGCCGGCCCAAGTACTCGTATTTTGCGCGGGTGGGTTCATCCATGTCTGCCGGCCCCCGGATCACCTGCGGACGCAGGAACACCAGCAGGTTGGTCTTCTCCCGGGTACGGTTCTCGTAGCGGAACAACCGACCCAGCACCGGGATATCGCCCAGCAGCGGCACCTTCTGCTCGTTGTCGGAGACCTCATCCTGAATTAACCCCCCCAACACCACCATCTGGTTGTTTTCCGCGACGATGGTGGTGGACAGGGAGCGGGTGTTGGTCACAATATCGCGCGCCTCACCACGTTGCGTCACGTTGGAGACCTCCTGATATATCTCCAGCTTGATGGCGTTGCCCTCGGTAATCTGCGGCTTGATGCGCAAGGTCAGGCCCACATCCTGGCGCCGGATGGTCTGAAATGGATTTTCCACCGCTGTGCCCTGGCTGATCTGGGAATACGAACCGGTAACAAAAGGCACGTTCTGGCCGACGACGATTTCGGCTTCCTCGTTGTCCATGGTGAGTATGTTGGGTGTGGATAGAACGTTGGCGTCCCGTTCGCCTTCAAGGGCCTTGGCCAGGGCGCTGAGGTTGTAGATTTCCGTGCCGTCCGGCAAAGTGATGGTGCCGTCCACATAGCCCAGCGATAAGCCGGCCCCAGCGGCCAGCGGGTTGGCCAGGATTTCGGTCAAGGTGGTGCCGGGCGACGCGCTCAGGTTGGTGGCGCCGACCACGCCCCGACGGTCCGAACGCACACCGTCGCCGACCCCGAACTGCACGCCCACCTCGCGGATGGTGCGGGTATCCACCTCGGCGATGAGGGCCTCCACATAGACTTGCAGGCGGCGCACATCCAGCTTGCTGATAACCCGTTCCAGGATGGCAAAATCCGACTGTGTCGCAGTCACCACCAAGGCGTTGGTCTCCGGGTCGGCATTGATAGTGATTTCCTGGGGCAGGCTGTTGCCGCCTGCATCCGGGGCCTTGCCCAGGGAGCGCTCCAGCACCTGCACCAGGTTTTCTGCGCTGGCGTTCTTGAGGTAGACCACGTGGGTGTTACCGCGCCCCGAAGCGGGTGTATCCAGTTCCTGCGCCAGTGCCTTGACCTCCTTGCGGGTGTCGGCATCCGCCTTGATAATCAGGTTGTTGGTACGCGGGTCGGCAATCAGGGCCATGCCGTTAAGGGAGTCGTCCGCGCCGCCACTCTGGTGCAGGCGGTTAAACAGCTGCGCCAGCTCTTCGGCGGAGGCGTGGGTCAGGGCCACCAGCTCCACCTCGCCGGTGCGGGCCGGCTGGTCCAGCCGCTTGATGATGCCGGCCAGCCGCGCCACATTGGCAGCTCGGTCGGTGAGTATCAGCGCGCCGGATTTGGCATCGCCGGCGAGGTGGCCATAAGCCGGCATCAACGGCCGCAGGATCGGCACCAAGCGCTCTGCGCGTACGTGTTCCAAGTGGATGACTTGGGTGACAATGTCATCTGCACTTGTCTCCCGCCCGGACGGGAATGTCGCCTCCAGCTTACCCTTGTCCTGCGGCACGATCTTGGTCACGCCGGCGGCTTCCACGGTGGTGTAACCGTTTACCTCCAGCACGGACTGGAATACCCGGTAGGCCTCTGCTTCCGTCAGCGGCTCCGGCGCCACCACGGTGACTGTGCCCTCAACGCTGGGGTCCACCAGGAAGTTGCGTCCGGTAAACTCCGCCACGGCCTGAATCACGGCGCGCAGTTCCGCCTTCTCGAAATCAAAATCGATATCCTGCGCATTGCCCGCAACGGGCGAGCACAGCAGGGCGGCATACAGGCAGCACAGCAAGGGGTGAATCGTCCGATAAAGAGAAATCATGTTGAGTGCCGGTTAGCGGATGGAAAAATCGATGGTTACTTCCTGACCGTCACGTAACAGGCCCAGCTGCAGCGCCTCGGCGGACTTGAAAGACTGGTACGCAGCCAGGGCCTCCTGGTTATTGCGCACCGACTCACCGTTGACCGAGACAATAACGTCCTCCTGCATCAGGCCCAGCCGGTCAAACACGCTATCCGACTCGATATCGACGACGCGGAAGCCTGCCTCCAAGCCGTTGTGGTCCCAATACGGTGCAGCCCGGGCTTGGTCCAGCACCTCCGGCAAGCGCTGCAGCTGCTGCTTGAACAGGTCGCGCGACACAACTCGCGCATGTGCGTCAAGCGTGGTGATGCCGCCCCTCGCCTGACGCTGTTCAAAACTGTTGCCCCGGCGCGGCACGGCTGTCTCCAGCGCCAGCGCCTCGCGCCGGCTGTTATACAGCAGGATAACCCGGCGTGCCTCAATGTGCGTGATCTCTGCGCCGGCCACGCGCTCACCCAGACGGTAAACCTGCTCCTTGCCACCGCCCTGTGCGATCAAGGCAACCTTGCGGGCGCCGCCGCGCTGGGCCAGGATGCCTTTCAGGGTCAGGTCCAGTTCGGTTTCCGCGATGCCTTCGGCTTGGCCGAACAACCTCAGCAGCGCGGGAGACAAGTTCTCGCCCCCGGCATTACCGGCGCGGGCCACTGCGGGTTGCACCAGGGCAGACCGGCCCGCCGCTGGCCCCGGCGCTTGTTTGTCCCCGGGCCGCGACAGCAACAGCCAGGCAAAATCTGCCAACGCCACCGCCAGGGTCAGTGCCAACGCCAGCTCCACGCCGCGCAGCAGCCACCGTGGTGAAATTCCGAGCTTAATCGATAGTGGTGTCACGAGAAATCAGATGTTCGGTGAGTATTACCATGCCAGGGTTACCGGTATCAGGCGGCTGCAACCAGCACAACGCTGGCGCCAGACAACATGATGAAGCGGGCAGCGTAGAACAGAAATATTACAATATGGTGACTGCTTGCGACTAACGTATCCGGCGCCCTGCGTCTGCCATGCCGGCGCAGGCCAAACGTAACCGCCGTCGTTTTGGTCTGCATCATCAACACTGGCATTCGCCGGAATAAGCGGTTGAACAAGCCTATCGAACAGGTATAGACTTTCGTTCCCCATTTTAATTCTTGCGAGGGCGCTGAGTACAGATGTCAGCCTGGAAAACATGTCTTGAACAACTTTCCGATGAGTTGCCACCGGACCGGTTCAGCCAGTGGATACGACCGCTGCAGGCCGTGGAGAGCAGCAGAAAGTTGCGCTGGCCGGCGCCGCATCGGTTCGTGCCGGACTGGGTCAACGATAAGTACCTGCAGCGTATCGAGGAATTACTGTACGCCTACAGGAAAGTTACCGGATTGTGTCGGCGTGACAACCGGGTTGCGGAAGACCACAAGAACCTGCTCAGCATCCTGACTATGTGATGATTGCCTCTGTATCACGTCATTCAGGTATGACCTTGCTGGAGCTGATTGTCGCCATTGCAATTTTCTCACTGGTGGCCGCAGCCGCGTACGGGGCTTTGAGCCAGGGGTTGGTTGTGCAGGAGCGGCTGGCGCAGCAACGCCATTTCTGGCAGCGTTTCGATACGGTGTTCAACCTGATTCACACCGATCTTGAACAGGCTGTAGCGCTGGCCCCACGCCATGCCGCCGGCCACTCCTTTGACGGCCGGCACTACGGTGCATCGTCCGCGTACGGCCACCTGCTGGAGTTTACCCGCGCCGTCAATACGACATATCAGGGAGGCGCAGCCAGCCCCTTTCAGCGCGTCGCTTACCAGTTGGATGACGGTAGGTTATACCGCCGCGTGCAGGCACGGTTGGACCAACCTTATGGTATTGAAGGGACGCCGAGCCTGCTGCTGGAGGGCATCAGTGATATGCGCCTGCGTTATCTGGCCGGCACCGGTATGTGGGGCCCACGCTGGCCGCAACCTCCGCAAGCAGAAGCGCTGCCCCGGGTCGTGGAACTGACGCTGGAACTGGAGGCGCGTGGCGCTTTCAGGTGGCTGTTTCATGTCGGCCCGGCACGCTGACAGGGGTTATGCTGCTGTGGCTCGGGCGCGCGGCGTGGCGCTGGTCACGGTATTGCTGGCACTGGCGCTGCTGACGGCAATGGTCGGCCGCCTGGGTTTTTCCAACCAGGTGTGGGTACGCCAGACCGGAAACGGCGCCGCATTTTTGCAGTCCGCGCAGGCTACCCGGGCGGTGCAGGACTGGGTAAGCCTGATGCTGCTGCAGAATGATAATAATTACGATAGCTTCCAGGACGACTGGGCGCGCCCCCTGGCGCCGTTGCCCATCGGCTCCGGTTTTGTCCGGGGCTACATGGAAGACATGCAGGCGCGCCTTAACCTGAACAATCTGCTGGATAGCAACGGCGTTACCAACCATGAGGCGCTGCAGCGGTTGCGGCGCCTGCTGCGCATCCTGGACCTCAATCCTGGCATCGCCGACGCGGTCGTGGACTGGCTGGACGCCGATAACAGCCCCTTTGGCCCCTGGGGCGCCGAGGATGGTTACTACCTGGGCCTGAACCCGCCTTATCTTGCCGCCAACAGGCGCTTCCGGGACGCGGCCGAACTGCGTCTGGTGCGCGGGGTGAATGCTGCGGTGTGGCAGCAGTTAAAACCGTTTGTGAGCGCGCTGCCGCGGGCGGATGTCGCGGTCAATATCAATACGGCAAGCCCGGAGGTGCTGGCAAGCGCAGTCCCGCACTGGGGGTCGCCCAGGTCGGCTGCGGTGGAAGCGGCGCAATGGGTCGGGCAGGCGCGGCAGACCCCATTTCGAACGGTCAAGGAATTTTATGACGCGGCCGGGCTCGACTACGATGAGGACGAACCGCCGACCGGACTCAGCGTGCGCTCAAAGTTCTTTCTTGCCCACACCCGGGTGGAACTGGGTGATCATGCCCGCAACGCCGCGACACTCTATCAACGCCCTGGGCAACGTGATGAGCAACACGCTGACGGACGCGCCCGCGTGCTTGCTCACTGGCGGGAATTTGAATGAGTGACTACTGGTGGGTGCAGTTACGGCCGCAAGGGCTGTACTATGCCCGGCGCCCGCCCACCGGCGAGGTCCCCCTGGAGGAAGGCGAATGCGCCGCTTGGGAATCCTTGCCGTTGCCGGCTGGGGCGCGCCTGTTGTTGTGTGTGCCGGGAGTAAAAGTACGCATCCACTCGGTCAGCATCCCCACGCGTAACCGCCGGCGTTTTCTCAGCGCCCTGCCGTTTGCCCTTGAGGACAAGCTGTTCCGGGCGCCGGAGACCTATCATTTCGTGCCCTTGAGCAGACCTGCCGGCGCCGCCGGGACCCCGGTCGCAGTGGTGGAGCATGACCAGTTGACAGACTGGACGCGCGCCGCCGCGGCGCGCGGGCTGCAACTTGAGACGCTGACCCCGGACTACCTGCTGTTGCCTGAACCGGCGCCGGGTACCTGGTTGCTCGATGTGCTGGAAAAACCGTACCTGCTGCGTTTCCCGGCGCCGCACGGCGGCGCTTCGCTGAGTGAACACCCGGGCGCCACCCCGCCCGGAGGGCTGCAACTCGCCTTGGATCACGCGCCCGTGGCGCCGACAAGGTTACAAGTGCGAGTGCGTGACCGGGAACAGCGCGCACAGGTTGAAAACTGGCGCGAGGGGTTGGCCGCGCACGACCTGGAACTGGAATGTGAGCAGGCGTCTATATCCCGCCCCGCCTGGTTGGCGCGCCAGACGCCGCCGCCGGCAACAGTGAACCTGCTGACCGGGCGCTACCGTCCGGGCCGGGACCACTTGTCGCAGGCACGGCGGTTCATGCCGGCGCTGGGTCTGGCCGCAGCCCTGCTGCTGGTGTTGTCCGCGCAGTGGTTTGTTGACTATTTCCGCCTGCACGCGGAGCATGAGCGCCTGCACCGCGCAATTGAACAGACCTACCGACAGGCTTTTCCTGAAGCCCGACATCTGGTCAACCCGCGTCACCAGATGCAGCAATGGTTGCAGGGTGAGGGCCGTCCCACTGCGGTCAGGCAGGCGCAGGGTATTGACGTTCTGGCCTGGCTGGAACGGCTGGCGCCGGCGCTGGGCAACCGCGCCGGTGTGCGTCTGGCCGCGCTTGACTTTGACGGTCGGCAACTCGCGCTGGATCTGGCCCTGCCGGACTTTGAGACGCTGGAGGCATTACAAGAGCAACTGGCTGGCGTCGATCTGAAGCCGGAGGTGGTCAACGCGGAACTCAAGGACGGCAAGGTGGTCAGCCGCCTGCGTCTGGCCCCCAAACCATGAGCAAAGGTACCATGAGCAGAAGTACCATGAGCGGAGGTATGACGGACTGGTGGCGGCAACGCAGCGCCAGGGAAAGGCTGAGCCTGACGGCTGCGGGGGTACTGTTGTTAGTGGTTGCGCTGGCGCTGGCGCTGGAACCGCTGGCGGCAGAACGCCGACGTTTGTCCGCCGGGTTGCCGGGCTTGCAGGCCGACCTTGCCTGGATGCAGGCTCATGTCGCCGAGGTCGAACAGCTACGCCAGTCGGCTGCGACCGCTGAGCAGGCGCCAGCGCCAGCGCGGCTGTCTGCGGCGCAGGTTGAGGCGTTGCTGCACGAAGCCGGCCTGCGCGAGCAGGTTAGCGCCCTGCAGCCCCAGATTGGTGCCGGGATCAATGCCGGGGACGGCGCCGGCATCACCATCGGTTTCACCGAGATCGGTTTTGCCGACCTGCTGGCGCTGATGCTACAGTTGCAGGATACGGGCCGGGCCCGCGTCACCGCACTGCGCGTGCAGGCGGGCGACGCGCGCAACGGTCAGGTCACGGCAGAGCTGACGCTATCCACTGACAGCGTAACGGGCAAGTGAAAAAACGCCGGATTTACCTGGGCGTGACCGCCCTGGCGGTTTTTCTGGGCGCGTTGTTGTTGCGCACCCCGGCGCCCTGGATACTGGCCGGCGCCAACCACCTGCTGCCGACCGGGATCAGTTGGAGCGAGGCCCAGGGCACGCTGACCGGCATGGATATCCGCGGGCTGGGGTTTACCCTGCCGGGGGAGCGCCGGGTCTGGTTGCGCGCAGTGTCCCTGAAACCGGCTCTGTCCTCCCTGTTGGGCGGACGGCTCACGCTACAGTTCCGCATCGATGACGGCGGCGAACAACTGACCGGCACGGCCAGTTTCGGCCTGCAACGCTGGGCGCTGACGGAAGCTCAAGGAACACTGCCGTTGGCGGCATTCCTGCCGACTCTGCCGGAACTCGAAATAGCCGGCCTGGAAGGTCGGGTAAGCATACAGGCCGAGACGGTTTCGGCACGGTACGGCGCGCTGCCCGATCGCGGTCAACTGCAGGTGCAACTGGAAAACATCCGCGCCGTCTGGCTGCTTACGGATCAACCCCTGGGCAGCTACCGCCTGGCGCTGCGCGCACAGGAACAGACCGGGATCAGCGGCCGGCTCAACACCCTCACCGACCCGGCGCTGTTCTCCCTGACCGCCACCGTGACGCAGCCGTCGTCGTCACCAACCCTGACCTTCCAGGGCGCCGGCCAACTCTCCCCCGAAGCCCCGATGCCACTACGTCGCATCCTCCCCATCCTAGGCAAGGCCAGCCGCGACCGGGTCACAATCGACTGGCAGGTCGGCCTGGATTGAGGGGTCTGTCGGGGGTAGGTTATGAAAACTCACCCACTCACCCACTCACCCACTCTTGTCAATGAGCAGAATCCCGATTATGATGCGCGAGAGATAGAAATCAGGGAGTAGCCAGTTGCCGGTAATCAGCAGATTCCTTGGCATATCCATCGCCATGTATTGGCGCGATCATGGGCCGCCACACTTTCATGCGAAATATTCAGGACATGAAATTCGAGTGGATATTCTGACTGGGGAGGTGCATGGCGAGTTCCCAAAACGGGCCTTGCGACACGTTCTTGAATGGCACGGGATGCACAAGAAAGAATTGATCGAAAACTGGCAACTTTGCCAAAAAAATGAGGCTCTGAAACTTATCGAACCCCTGGAGTAAAATATGGTTTTCTTCCATGTTACAGATGCAAGATATCTTGACGATTATAGGGTAGAAATATCTTTCAGCGACGGCAAACAGGGTGTGGCTGATCTGAAAGACGTATTGAAGGGTCCGATATTTGCTCCCCTGAAGGAGAAGTCGCTGTTCGCCGCATTGGCTGTTGACAAAGAACTGGAAACCATAGCATGGCCTAATGGCGCTGATCTGGCGCCTGAGTATCTTTACTATCAGGCTTTCAAAAATGAGCCTGCGTTACAGGAACAATTTGAACGGTGGGGGTATCTCACCTGAGTTTGATCAGGAAGAGACTGTCTTATGGCCACCTCTAAAAATTAGAGGTGGCCGTGCAGCATTATGGATATGCTGCCATTTTTAAGCACGTAAGTGCTTGAAAATGACAAATCGTCAGGATAGACGATTTGCA
>JAPORZ010000009.1 GCA_026709915.1 Gammaproteobacteria bacterium | reverse complement strand
CCGGGCCAGCCGTGGATGCCATAGTAACGGGCCAACACCCGCTTTACATTGCCGTCGAGGATGGCGGCGCGGCGCCCGTAGCCCAGAGCGAGTATAGCCCCGGCCGTGGAACGGCCGATGCCCGGCAGGGCTGTTAGGCAGTCCGGATCAGCCGGCAGGCAGCCGCCGTAATCCTGCACGATGATAGCTGCGGCCCGGTGCAGGTTTCTCGCCCTGGCGTAATAGCCCAGCCCGGTCCAGAGGTGCAGTACCCGGTCCAGCGGCGCCTCGGCCAAGGCGCGGGTGTCGGGGCAACGTTCAACAAAGCGCCGGAAGTAAGGTATGACGGTCGTTACCTGGGTCTGTTGCAACATGATCTCGGACACCCAGACGCGATAAGGGTTTGCGTCCTGCTGCCAGGGTAGATCATGCCGGCCATGGCGCTGGAACCAGGGCAGTAACGCGGCGGCGAGTTCTGACATCAGGGGTTGGTACTATCCGCACCCTTGGCCAGCGCCTCCATCCTGAGAATGCTCTTCTCCGCCTCCCTGATCAGTTTGCGTTTCAGAAAAAACGGGCCTATCGCGGGGGGGATCCAAAAGCCGGGTTGCAGGTGGAAACTGTAGTCGAGCTTACTCTGGCCCGGGCCTAATGGGATGACATGCCATTCCGTCCTGCCATAGTCGAAATCGCTTGCATCAGGCAGCATGGTTGCCACGATCCTGCCGTCGGCGAACTGTTCCACGTCTTCCACCATTGTGACCTCGAAACAAAAAAACGCGACACAGGTCTTGACCACCAAGCGGCGCCGGGTCTGGTTCTCGGGCGCGCCGGCAATGACGGACGATTCGAGCATCACTTCACTGAGCTGTCGGTAATTTTCATGATCGGTCAGGACCGCCAGCATCCCTTCCTGCCCGACCTCAAGCTCCATGGTGAGATTCAGCCAGTAATCATTGCCCTTATGCTTGACTTCGGCAGATGTTATCTCGCCAGCGCGCAACTGCGCGCCTGACACAATCAGGCAGAAAATGACAAAAAGCCGTAGGGTTGTGGGTTTCATTGGAAAATCTCCTGCAAGCCTTTTTTGATTAACTCCTCAAGCGGGTCCGGCTGGGCCTCCTCATCCGTCTGTGCCTCATCTTCGGCATCTTGCGGCGCCTCGTTGCCGGGGAGCTTCAGGTCGAGCGCGTCAAGCATTGTATCGACCAGCAACCCGGCCAGGATCTTTTCCCACGCCAGCCTGATCTTGGGATTATCCAGCGCGCCGATCACCTCGACGGGCAACGACAGCCCCTCCAGGGCCGCCAGTTCCTCGCCGCCGCTGTATCTGGCGGTATCAACCACCGTCGCCAGGCCCTGGTAATCAATGGCGCCGGTATGCAGATCTGCCAGCACCCCACTACCCTGCAGGCGAAACGCCGGGGCAGTGAGTACCAGGTCATCCATGCGCACCACACCGGCTGCCGCCACAGGGTTGCCGGTTAATTCGGTAAAGTCGGTTACCTCGGATTGCTCCGGCGCTACAACCCTGCCGGTTTTGAACTGGTTCCACTGGCGCAAGGCTCGGCCCAGATTAAAACCGACAATGGCGCCATCTTGCAGGCTGATGCTCATGGGGCCGTCCAGACTACGTTTCATGGCGGCGACACTGTTGCCGCGGGCATTCAGTCTGGCGCTGAAGTTTCCCAGTCCGCGCAGGCGCGCATTACCCGTCAGGTCCATCAGCAGCGGCGCTACCTGTATGCCCGTGAGTTCCGTATTCAAGGCCAGCGTCGGTGGATTGGCGCGGGCGTCCAGAACGGCTGCGGCAGAGAACAAGCCTTCATACAGAGACGCCGTCGCCTCATCCACCTGCAACACGCCGTCCTGCGTGTTCAGGCGCATGCCGAAGTCTTGCAGGCGCAGCCCTGAAATACCCAAGCTGGTTACTTTCAGCCTGCCCTTAAGGTCGGTGGCAAGCAGCACGGCAACAGGCAGGGGTTCCGCAGCGGCAGGCGCGCCGGCCCGGGTGGCAGACGGGCTCTGTGCCGACCCGGGCGGCAGGTAACGGTCCAGGTCGATCCGGTCCACATTCAGGTCGAAGTTGGTGAGGGGTCCGGATGTGGTTTCGGCCAGGCTCAGTTCGCCGCTCAGGCGCGTCTCATCCAGTTGCAGCAGCAGGTGTTGCAGGTTCATCCCGGCGTCGGACAGGTCAAAGCTGCCGGACAGGGCTACATCGCCAAAGACAGTATTATCCGCAGTTTGGGGAAGCTCGTAGCGCAGTTGTTGTGCCAGTCGGCGCAGGTTGAACGGCGCCACCTGCAGTTGACCGGCAATGACCGGAGCCTCGAAAACGTTGGTAATCTCGGCCGCGCCGTCCGCCTCCAGCCCCAACCCTTGCAGGGTGAACTCGTTGAAAGTCAGCGTCTGCTTGTCCAGGTTGAGGCGGGTATCGGCATCGAGCATCACGGTCGCCGGCGATCCGGGAATATCCGGGCCGGCGAATACCGCCTTCAAGGATATATGCTCTAAGGTGATGTCCGACCTGTCCCCCTGTATGCGCGTATCCAGCTCTGCCGCTTGCAGCACTTCGGCCAGACCGGCCTGATCCAGCGCCGCCAACAAACCGGCGATATGCTCGCCGCTGATGTTGAGATCGCCTTGCACCGTGCCCCTGCCACCGTCCATGTCCACCGCTTCCAGCGTTCCGGCAACTGTTATCCCCAGCGCCGCCAGCGACAGGGTGGGCATAGACACGTTGCCGCGTTTCAGGTCGGCATCGAAAACCGTATTGAGACGAAATGACTTTGCCGGCACACCGGCCAGTTTCCTGCCGTATTCGCTCAGCGCGGCATCCTCGCCGCCCTGTAACTGACCGAGCACCTGCAGCAAGGTGGGCAAGTCCGGGCCACTGGCGCGCAGGTCGCCCTGGTAGGCGGGCGTTGCGGAATGAATGTTGCGGGCTTGCACCGCCCCGCTGAGGTCGGCTCCCAACAGTTTGGCCGTCAGTCCCGACAGGTCGATATTACCCTGCTCCAGGTCCGCGTCCAGCGTTGCGTTAATACGGAAACTCCGGTCTGCCAGCTGCGCCAGTTGACTCGCCAGTGGCTCTATCTCGGCCAGCTTGAACCACTTGGCCAGATCCCGGCCTTGCGCCTGCAGCGTCGCGACAATGGCAGGCGTGGGCGTATTGATACGCTGCGCGTGCAGGTCGCCGCTGACCGCAGTATCCAGCGCCTCCAGGGTGAACCCGGACAGCATGGCTGTATGCTCATCCAGGTCCACATCAACCCCGGCAGATAATTTTGCGGAGGTTGCGCCGCCGGGGATGTTGCTGCTGTTGATCGTGGCAGTTACATCCAGCGGCGTTACCGCGAACCGTTGCCCGTCCGTGGCGTAGGTAATAACGCCGGCCATGGTCAGAACTGCCTCCAGCGCCGGTTTATCACTGTTGGCGTGAAAGCTCAGACTGAAATCAACGGGGGCGCCGTATTGCAGTTCCGCAGTTGCCATGTCGATAGCGGAGAACTCGTAGCGGGCGGCGGCCTGACGGTCATCCAGAGTAACCCTGGCGTCCTCTATGGAAACGCCGCCCAGGGCCACCGCGGCCAGCGGCAAGGCCGGCCTGTCAGCGTGTGCATCCGTGGCGCCGAATACATCCCAGTTGGCAGCGCCCTGTTCATTGCGCACCAGGTTGATAACCGCGCCCTTAATGACGACTGTATCCACCTCGTATTCTTCCCGTAACAACGGCAGGGATTTGACCCGCAGCTTGAGGTAGTCCAGCTTGGCCAACGCGCCGCCGCCAAACTCCTCACTATCGGCAATGCTGACGTCAACGGCTTCCACCCCCAGCCAGGGATAGTAAGTCAGGGTGACAGGCCCATCCAGGGTGAGCGCCCGCCCGGTTTGGTGGTGGAATCTGGCTTCCAGCCAGTCCTTGTGTTCGTTGGGGTCGATGCGCGTAATCAGGATCAGCACGACCGCCAGTGCAATAACACCGAGCCCGGCCAGCCAGGCCAGGAGTTTAATGAGTTTCTTCAGAAGGCCCATATTTTTACCTGCAACATCAGGGCGCCTCTAAAAATTAGAGGCGCCCTTTAGCGGTTACCTTTACTCCGGATGCTATCCAGATAACGGCGCGCCTCGGCAGCCGCCGCACGCACTTTGGCAGGGGCGGTGCCGCCGGCGTGGTCGCGCGCGGCGACACTGTCTTGCAACCTCAGGTAATCATACACGTGAACGTCTATCCCGTCGTGGAACTGCTGCAACTCCGGCAGTTCCAGTTGCTCCAGTCCCTTGCCCTGCCGCAGGGCATACTGCACGGTCTTGCCGACAATGGCATGGGCGTCCCGGAACGCCACTCCTTTCAGCGTCAGGTAATCGGCCAGATCGGTGGCGGTCAGGTAACCCTGCTGCGCAGCCTCGTGCATGACCTCGCGCTTGACCTGTATCGACGGCAGCAACTTCAGATATGCTTGCAGACACAGCTTCAGCGTATCCACCGCGTCGAACAGACATTCCTTGTCTTCCTGATTATCCCGATTATAGGCCAGCGGCTGCCCTTTCATAATGGTCAGTATGGTCGTCAGATCGCCGTACACCCGGCCGGTCTTGCCGCGCACCAGTTCCGCCACGTCCGGGTTCTTCTTCTGCGGCATGATGGAAGAACCGGTGCAAAACGCATCGTCAATATCGATAAAACCAAAGGCCGGCGACAGCCACAGCACCAGCTCCTCGGAAAACCGCGACAGGTGCAACATGACCAGCGCCGCAGCGGCGCAAAACTCAACCACAAAATCCCGGTCGCTGACCGCGTCCAGCGAGTTTGCAGCAATGGCAGGGAAGCCCAGCAGCTCCGCGCTCAGAGCCCGGTCGATGGGCACGCGCGTACCGGCCAGCGCCGCCGCCCCCAGCGGTAACACGTTGATGCGTGCCAGACAATCGTTGAGTCGCTGCTCGTCGCGCTTGAGCATTTCATACCAGGCCAGTATATGGTGGCCGAAGGTGATCGGCTGCGCGCCCTGCAAATGGGTGTAACCCGGCATGATGGCGCCAGCCTCCTGTTCCGCCAGCGCTACCAGCGCCTGCATGTTCTGCACCAGCAGGGCGCGCAGCACGGCCACTTCTGCCCGCAGGTACAGGCGCAGATCGGTGGCGACCTGATCGTTGCGCGAACGGCCGCTATGCACCTTCTTGCCCACCTCGCCGACCTGCTGCACCAGCGCCGCTTCAATGTTCATGTGCACGTCTTCCAGTTCCTGCTTCCAGGCGAACTCGCCGGCCTCGATCTGCATCAGAATGTCGTTCAGGCCCGTACAAATCGCCTCGCACTCAGCGTCCGTCAACACGCCCACGCGCGCCAGCATCCGCACATGAGCAACAGACCCCTCGATGTCATAAGGCGCCAGCCGCCGGTCAAAAGATACGGATTCGGTGAACGCCTCTACGAACTGATCCGTCGCTTCGGTAAAGCGACCACCCCAGGGTTTTGCTGTGTCATTATCGGTTGGCATTGATTGGCTAGCCAACGGCCTGCCCCGGCGTCAACAAATTTGCGCTCATCATTCTTTCTTCTTTGGCTTGTCTTCGACGTGCCTGCGCCAGTTCATAGCTTGCCTGCATCCGCATCCAATGCTCGGCCGTGCCCCAACCAATGTCTTCCAGCGCCAGCGCAATGTTAGCGGACATGCAGGCCTCACCGCTCAGCAGGCGGGACAGCGTCGCACACGTGCAGCCCAGGCGCTCCGCTGTTTCGGGCAGGTCCCAGCCTGCCTCGTCCATACTCTCGCGCAGCAATTCACCCAAGTGGGGTGGGTTTAACATCTGACCGACACCTTCGCCGTTACTCTTGTTCATTTGTGATATTCTCTGTGCAGTCAGTGCTAGTCGATAAGGTCTACATCTACAACCTCGTCACCCTCAAAGCGAAACACCACGCGCCAGTTGCCGGATACACGCACACTCCACTCGCCTACCCGATCTCCCTTCAGTGGATGCAGTCGGAAACCGGGTGCGGCGGCGCTACCCGGATGTGTTGCTTCTTGTAAGCGAAACAGTATACGCCGCAGGCGCGGTACCAAACTCGCAGGCAACCGCGCGGGATCGTCCCGTTCGTACAACATCCGCAGTCCCTTGTGCCTTATCCTCATCGGGTGATTATAGCGCGCCGCGTTACCTGCCGCAAACGAGCTGTCCGGGTTCACTATATATGAGACGGGTGGGCTGTGTGAGCGTTGTTAAGCGCATCCGGCTGCTAGTACTCTTTCCATTTAATTCTGACCGGTTCAGAGCTAACCAGCGCTGCCAAGACAAGGCGCAGCCCGCAGGTAATGGCGCGCCCTTGACAAGGGCTGTAACGCCGTATTGGCGGCGCTGGTTAGCTCCCTGCGGGCGGGCCGGGAAGCGGTCGCTCACGGCGTTACGCCGCTTGGCAAGGGCGCGCCATTACCTGCGCGGCGTGCCTTGCGTTCAGCCGCTTCCCGACCCGCTGAACCGGTCAGAATTAAATGGAAAGAGTACTAGATCCTGCACATGTTTATGTGAACAGGAAACAGGGCGACCGAAGCCGCCCCGTCAGATGATAGGGAGTGTGGTCAAGCCGGACGGGATGAACATGGGGGACGGCCTTCGGCCCGCAGACCGCCCCCGTTGTATCCGTTTACTGCCGTTGGCAATACGCCGTCAGCTACCCGGCCCCTGATAGGGTGATTCCGGGCAATAGTTCGAGGTATCCCTGCTTGACCGCAGGGAGCGGTTGCCATTGATGGTGACATAGTAATCATCGATGCTGTGGTCCCAGTCGCTACCGTCGGCCTGTTGAACCGAGCCCGGATACAGCTCGGCGGCCACTTGGCGGGTTCTGCACACGCAGGTGTTGTTCATGTTGCCGCCTATCGGCACATAGACAGTTTCATTTCCCGGATTGGCGCAATCATCATCCTCTTCTATGGTGAATGTTACGCTGTTTCCCACCGGGTTCACTCTGTAACCTGCCCCGCCGACCATAACGACTTCAACCACACTGTCGCCAGTGTCAAGGTGGTCGTTTTTCCAGCAGATCGGGTCTTGGGACTGCGCCGGATGAAAACTGGTGCTGCCGGCAGGTATGGTCACGGTCGTGCTGGATCGGATTGTTCTTGTGTCATCTTCGTCCAGATAGACCGGCACGCCATAGTCGTAGAGACGGCGATGGCCGCTACGCGTCAGTGCGATGAGACGCACCGTCAGATCGCTCGTTGGGCCTGGCATTACACCCCCGGCATTGATTTGTTCAGGACAGCCCATCATATCCTCCGGGCATGTGTTTCCGTGACAGTCACCGAGCAGGATACTGTTCATACTCACTGTTGGGACTTGTGCCAGGGTCGGCCCGGCTATCATCATTGCCACCAGTGCGGCGGCCAGGGTGATTAATTTATGGGGGGGGGGGGGGGGGGGGTAAGTAAGTGTTTCATTGTTTTGCTCCTGTGTAAGGTTGATGCGGCCCGTTTATGCCAATCAAGGGCAGTTTGGGTCGCCGGTCAGCAAAATAATCTGCAATGGTACCTGATTACACCGTTGGCACAGCCATAGACTGCCCTGTGCCTACGACATCGCCTCTCATACTACACCTGACTCATCTTCAAAGCAAATGAATATCCCGAACAAATTGCGACGCTACCCGCTGCCTGCACATTTATTTTGACCAGGCATCGGTGGTAGCGTTGTAGATAAAACAAGGCCTAAGTTCACCCGCTTCAACGACACAAACCTCTGTCAAGCGCCTGACCCCGCTGTCTTCCAGGTAATCTATATGCAATACCAGGTCCAGGTTGTGCAGGTATTCACTCTCAATCACCTGGAACGGCAGTGTGGAGCGGCCCAGGGTCAGGCTGACCAGGCGCCCGAGCGCGGCGCGGGCGTTATTGGCGTGCAAGGTGGTGCAAACGCCGCGATGGCCCGTGTTCAAGGCCTGGTAGAACACTTCGGCGGCATCGGGTTCGCGGATCTCGCCGACGATGATGCGGTCCGGGCGCTGGCGTAGAGAAGTCGCCAGCAGCCTGGCCAGGCTCAGGGCCGGGGTATTCCCGGAATCGTGTTGTTGCGCCTCCATGCGGATAACGTTGGGCGCGTTCAGCATGAGCTCGCTCACGTCTTCACATACCACGATGCGTTCGCGCGGTGGAATGGCGCAGGACAGCGCATTGAGCAGAGTGGTCTTGCCGCTGTTGGTGGCGCCGGAAATGAGGATGTTGCGGCCCTGCGCCATCGCCTCCAGCAAGGTTTCCTGTATGGCGGCGCTGATGGTACGCGTCTGCACCAGGCGCGTTAAGTCCAGGCCGTGGCGCCGGTGCAGACGGATCGACAAGGTGCAGCCGCCCGGCGTGGCCGCGGGCAGGGTTGCACACACCCGGCTGCCGTCCGGCAGGCGGGCATTGATGATCGGGGTCTTTACCGGGTCGAAATACTGCGACAAGGCGTTGGCGATCTGCTCGATCAAGGTGGCGACCTCGGCGTCATCGCGAAACGCCAGCGTGGTTTTGTACATGCCGCGCTGCGGGTCATCTGCCCAGACATCATCGTAGCGGTTGACCATGATATTGGTCACCCGGTCATCATCCAGCAACGGCTGGATGGGAGCGAGATAAAACCTGACCAGTTCCCAGTCGGCGCTGATCAGTGCGGTGAGCATGATGATCCGTTATTCATTTCCGTAATGTTCCAGTAGTCGTCTCGCCGAGGCCGGCGCTTGATAAGGGGTACCGCAAAAATCAGCGGTGACTTTACCTCCGCTATTGTAACCGAATTATTTTTTGCTACAATTCCCATTCTTGAGGAAATAACCGGAGGGTGCCGGCGCGCATGGAACGTCGGCAGCCGGGACTATGGATGAACTGCTGACCCGAATCGCAAGCTGGAGCGACCCCTGGTACTGGGTGAATATAGCTGCGCTTGTCTATACCAACGCCGTTATCGGTTTTCTGCCCTTGTCTTCAACACGGGAGTTAGCGCCGGCTGAGCACCTGCTCATGCACGCGCGTCGGGTCTTGTTGCTGCTGTTCCTGCTGTTGCTTCCGGGCTTCCCTGTGTGTCTGTGGTTGCTGGCCGCCAATGCCAGCGGTTCGCTTACGGCAGCAAATAATATTGTGGATATCGTCATCGTCAGCCCGGCCGGGAACGCCTGGGCGTTGCTGCTGGCCGGCCTGCTGGCGGGGGCGCTGACCCGCATCGTCTTCCTGCGCTACCTGTACCCGCGCTTCTCGTCCTGGTACATCTTCAGGCGGGTATCGCAGCGCGGCGATCATGTCTCTGATATACGCACCGAGGCCAACCGCTTCCGGGAAAAACAGTTCCGGCCCGAGCAACATTACCGGCAAGGAAAGATGTTCATGGGTCTGCGGCAGGACAACACCCCCCTGTACCTGTCCGTACAGGACTGGAAAACCTGGAACCAGCGTTTGGTAGGCGCCACCCAGACCGGCAAAGGCATCCTGTTCGGGGTGCAACTGGACCAGGCCGTGCGCCAGGGGTTTTGTACGGTATTCTTTGACCTCAAACCGGACCGGCACGCGCTCGCCATCATGCGTAAGGCCTGCGCCGATACCGGCAGGCGTCTGGTCACTGTGGACTTTAACGGTGAGTTGCCCGGCAAGTGGTCGCCATTCAGAACCGGCACCGAGCGGGAGATCAAGACCCGGTTGATGCAGGCCTACAACCTGACCGAACGGGGTGACACTGCGGACTTCTACCGCATCGGCGAGCGGGAGTTTCTGGAATCCATTTTTACCAAGTGGAACAAGGAGTTAATTGACCTGCCGCGGCTGCTGCGGGCTGCGGCCAAGCCGCCGCCCACCGTCACCAACCTGACGCGCGAGCTGCTGGCGTTATCGGCGCTGAAACCGGGCCGCAGCAAGGGCGTGGATATCGAGCGGGTGTTGCGCGAGAACGCCGTGCTGTATGTGCGCTCGTCCACCACCGACCCGGTGGTAAAACGCGCCACCCAGGTGTTCCTGTTGTGCCTGTTGCAGGCGGCGCTGCGCTTGTACCGGGGACGCGCCCGGGACAGCCACCTGTTCATCGGCATAGACGAGGTGAAATTCCTCGCCACCGACATTCTCGGCGACATGCTCGCGACCATCACCGGGTTTGACTGCCACCTGGCTATCGCCTACCAAAGCCTGGGCGACCTGAAATCCGTGAACCGGCGTCTGGTCAATGTGGAAGCGCTGGAGTTCAGTGTGGAGAATAACTGCAAGATGTCGCTGTACTACCAGCCCACCGACTTCGAAACCGCCGAATACGCGGCCAAACAAAGCGGCACCAAACAGGCCAGCCGCTATCGCATGAACGTGGACATCAACAAGGCCGGCGGCGAGGTCTATGCCGACCGCAACCTGATTACCCAGGAAGATGTGTACTACATCCATCCCAACACCTTGATGATGTTGCCAGCGCGGGTGGCCATGGCCAAGATGCCGGGGCGGCTGGCGGAGATAATCCACACCTGCTGGGTGGAGGCAGATCCTGCCTGCCTGGACTGAGATGAAGGTGGCTCAATGAATGACCCTGGCACATCGTTCCTGTTTCTGTTTGCCCCCGTCCGTCATTCCGGCGCCTCCTGCCATTTGCGCGGCGCATTCCTTGCCACTTCACGGGCCAGTGCCGGCGTCCCGGTCGGGCACTTGTTCAGGAAGCGCAGGCGTGCGGCAAAGGTAGCCGGCCAGGTGAATTTCTTAATCCCGAAGTAATAAGACAAGGCGGCGTTACAGGCAGATGGGCGCGCTGGCGCAGACAGGCACAACAAGGCTTCACAGGACAGGCGCGTGACGCCCGTCAACAACTCAGCGCCGGAAACTGCCGGCCCCTGGGCGCATAGCAGCAACAGCAACAACAGGCAATATTTCCGTTTCATATCCGGTTCTCCGTATTTTTGATGATGATCAAGGAACCTCTTATTTTCAGAGGCGCCCATCAATCAAGCGCATAACAGCGCTTTTGCCATAAAAAAAGGCGACCGCAAGATCGCCTTTTCCGCCGGTCAGCTCCAACCTGCTGCAAGCGCAAGAGGCATCTCGCGTTGCTGTTGGACGCTGCGAAGTTGGCGCACCGGTTCCAGGAATGCCAGGCAGACGGTTATCTCCTCAAAACTGTCAAAATTATTGACCGCATCAGAGTAGTCAACAACAACAGTGGAGCAGTAACCTTCCTTTGCATCCTCGATACGGATCTCGGCAACACGGAAAGGTGCACCGAAGCCCTTGACCTCAAAGGTCATTTCCCGATACCTGTCGTTAATCAGGTGACCGGGTTCGACTTCGCCGTCCCTGACAATCGTGTACCAGCCATCTTCATTTCTCTCTACCCGGTGGGCAGAGTCAATACCAGCAATGAGTTGATAATCTACGCTCATGATTGCTACCTCAAGAAAGGGTTTCAGGGGTAGGCAATCCGCAACTATCCGGAGGACCCGGATAAATCCGGGTCGCCCGTTTACTCAAAGGCAAGTATAGTCTGCCTTGAACCACGGTTCAAGACTTTTTATATACAAGAAACTCTAAAAATGCCCCTCTGATTTTTATTCCTTCCTGATATACTGCCCCGCATGAGCGCGGCGCAACTGCAACAATCCCCACAACTGCCGGGCCCGGATCGATTCGATGCCCTGGAACACTGGGTCATCGTAGTGCGCGAGCCGGATGCAGAGCAACCATGGCCGTCTTTCCACTACCGGGACGTACTGCACCGGCGCTACCAGCGCCTGCGCAACAACAGCGCCGACGAACCATTGTTTACCGACTTGCCGAACGACAAAGCCAGCCACGTCGCACTTACCACCGTCAAACCCGGCCTGTCAGCGTTTG
The DNA here is from genome assembly GCA_026709915.1 of Gammaproteobacteria bacterium. GTDB lineage: Bacteria > Pseudomonadota > Gammaproteobacteria > Eutrophobiales > Eutrophobiaceae > JAAXHV01. The sequence continues at coordinate 8,682 of JAPORZ010000009.1, read as the reverse complement.
AGCTGCTTACCCTGGCGCGCAAACTGGTGGCGGGGCGCCACGCCTATCCGGCGCCGGAACTCGGCATTGCCATCGTCGGCTTTGCCGCGAAAGAATCTGCGCGCGTCGCGGAGGCCATGCTCGCGGCAACTCTGGCAGCAGACGCACAAATGCCCGATTTTCAGAGTAACCAAAAAGACAGCGTCAGGCTGAAAAAAATCCACTTGTACGGCGTACCGAACAAATACGGGTTCGACCGCACTATTGCCGAAAACCAGGGCAACGCCCTGGCGCGCTACCTGACTGCGTTGCCACACAATGAACTGACCCCGGCAAGCTATCGCAAACGTATCGCCGCCCTGGCCAGGGAATACGGCTGGAAGAGCCGGTTCTTCAGCATCTCCCAACTGGAAAAAAGAAAAGCCGGTGCGTTCCTGGCCGTGGCCCAGGGCAGCCCGCAACGGGACGGCGGTATCCTGCGCCTGCGCTACCAGCCGGCAGCGGCGCCGACTGGCGCGAAGACCTTGGCGCTGGTGGGTAAGGGAATTTGTTTCGATACCGGTGGCATCAACTTAAAACCTCACAATTACATGATGGGCATGCACGAAGACATGGAAGGCAGCGCGGTGGCGCTGGGTACACTCACGGCCCTGACCCGGCTCCAAGTGCCGTTCCCCGTTGAATGCTGGCTGGCGATTTGCACTAACCACATCGGGCCGGAGGCCTGCAACCCCGGCGACATCGTCACCGCGCTCGACGGTACCAGCATAGAGATCGTGCACACCGACGCCGAAGGCAGGATGGTGCTGGCCGACACCCTGACGCTCGCCTCCCGCAATAAACCGGCACTGATTATCGACTACGCGACCCTGACCGGCGCCTGCGTTTATGCCCTCGGCAAGGCCTACAGCGGTGTATTCAGCAACCGCACCGGGCTGCTGCCAACACTGACCAAGGCCGGCGTGGACAGCGGCGAGCGGGTGTGGCCGTTCCCCATGGATGAGGACTACGACAAGGCGCTGGAAAGCAAGTTCGCCGACATCAGGCAATGCAGCAGCGACCCTGGCGTGGACCACATCCTTGCCGCGCGCTTCTTACAGCGCTTCGTCAAGCACGATTGCCCATGGATACACATAGACCTCTCTGCCGGCAACAACAAGGGCGGGCTGGCCCACATCCCCACCGACACCACCGGCTTCGGGGTGCGTTTTACGCTGAACCTGTTGCTGGATCAGAAGGTCATGGGGTAACCCGCCGCGCAGCTACCAGACCCCGACATTCTGCGCCGATGCCCAAGGCTCCTGCGGTGGCTGCGCCGCCCCTTTCTGCAACAACTCGATAGAGATATTATCCGGCGTGCGCAGGAACGCCATGTGACCATCCCGCGGCGGCCGGTTAATGGTAATGCCACTGTCGGCAATCTTGCGGCAGGTGGCGTAAATATCATCCACCTCAAAGGCAACATGGCCGAAGTTACGCCCGCCGGTATATTCCTCCGGGTCCCAGTTGTAAGTCAACTCCAACACTGGCGCCGGCATTTCCATCCCCTGCGCCTGCTGCGCATCCCCGGACGCCGCCAGGAACACCAGCGTAAACCGGCCCTGCTCGCTCTCTGTGCGCTTCACCTCCTGCATGCCCATCACGCCACAGAAAAAGGCCAGGGTCTCATCGAGGTTCGAGACCCGAAGCATGGTGTGCAAGTATCGCATTGGTTGTCTCCTTTGATGTGTAGTATAGAGTTGCTGTGACGTTAATCTGTCTTGAGCCGCGTCACTTGACCCGCACATGAGGAAAGTTGGGATTTGCCGGATCAACCGTGACCTCTCTGCGCCCGGGGTTGATAACCAGGTCCATATCCTCCATTGGCACCGCGCCGAGCAATACTTCATTCCCCAGCACCAGCGCACCGACGAAACAGAAACGGTTCCCGAACCCAACCTTGACCGGCCCGACATAAGGCACCTTCATACTCCGACCATCCGCCACAGAAACTTCACGCATGGACTCGGTCGCAAGATTAAGCTGATGCGCAATATGTTCCGGAATACATAACATCAACGCCCCGGTATCAGCCAGCGCCTTGACCTTGACCGGCGCCGGTTCCTGCTCACGCGCGTTGCTTAATTCGATGTCTGTGAAGATGTGTTCCATAGTTTCTATGCTGCCCTGCATAATTTATCGTTGAACAGTCCATTTGTTGACAACTCGCCGAGCACATTATCTATCAAGGCCACTGCGTCATCAACATCGGTGTCTGTAGTATCAAAACCAAGGCTAAAGCGGACGGATGCCTCGGCGGTTTCAGGAGAAAGACCAATGGCTTTGAGAACATGGGAAGGCTCTGGAATACCTGACGTGCAAGCCGAGCCGGTCGAAGCCGCAAGGTGTGGCTGCAGCGCTTGTAAAATATCCTGTGCAGTAAAACCTGCGAAGCACATATTGGCATTACCCGGATGGCGGGCTGCGGCGCCAGCGCCATTTACCCCGATTGACCATGGCAGGCTTGCCATTTTTCTTACAAAGCGATCTCGTCTCTGACGCAGCAGCGCACGCTTTTCTACAGCTTCATCACTGTTCAGAAACTCCGCAGCCGCCCCCATTCCGACACACAAAGCAGTTGGAATAGTGCCGGCACGCAGGCCATTTTGCTGTCCTCCACCATGGATAAGAGGTTCTAAGTGAGCCTGTAACTCGCGGCGGATATACAACGCCCCGATACCTTTCGGCCCGTACATCTTGTGGGCGGAAAGGCTTAATAAGTCAACCTGCTCCGCAATTCCCCGTAAATCCATCGCAATCGGAGCCTGGGCAGCATCGCAATGAAATACAGCGCCGGCTTTCCTTACAAGGTCGGAAATTTTTCCGATGTCCTGAATGGTGCCGATTTCGTTATTCACCGCCATAATGGAAACCGCAAGCACGTCATTGTCCAACGCGCCCTCAAGCGACTCCAACAGCACACAGCCATGTTTATCAACGGGCAAACCATCTGCAGAAAAACCAGGCCTACTTGAAATAACACGTCCGGCTGCGAGCACACACTTGTGTTCAATATCACTGAGGATAAACCGTCTTCTACCACTTTCAGAACGGACATTGCGTTTCAGCCCAAGCAAGGCCATATTATTGGCCTCCGTAGCGCCTGAAGTGAATATAATTTCGTCCGAATCAGCGCCTATCAGCTCAGCTATCCGCACCGCCGCCTGCTCCACAGCAAGGGCACTTTTCCAACCCAGGGTGTGGTCTGCCGAGTGAGGATTACCAAACGACTCCCTGAAATGAGGCAACATCTCATCCAAAACCCGCTCATCGACCGGGGTAGTGGCCTGATGGTCCAAGTAGATAGTTCCTGATATTTTCATTTAATTCAAGAAGATAAGATACGAAACCCAAAAATACAAAAAACCTTGCTGTACAGATTGAATATAACACATCTCTTGCATTAAAATTGAACTGGAGGATCTCTCCAGGAAGGAATAATGTTAACCATCAATACAGGATGCGTGAAGATGCCACATAGACCATTCAATGAAGATGACTATCGACCTCAGTTCTCGGGACACGAGACCTTCCCCCTGCGCTATGGATGGTTGAAAAAAGCCTTCGATTGCGTAGCTGAAACAGAGGGCAACCCTGATAATAAATCCCTGTGTTGGGGCGAGGATGCCATCGCACGTTTCGGTGTAGGTAAAAATATGGTGGCTTCAATACGCCATTGGGCGACAAGCTGTGGTATCATCGAAGAGTGCGAAAGGGATGCTTCGGTAAAAACGACAAAATTTGGTCAAAATATTTTTGGAAACAATGGGATAAAAGGGAACGATCCGTATATGGAACACCCCGCCACACTCTGGTTGATGCACTGGCAGCTAGCTTCAAAATCCAGGAAAACCACTTGGTTCTGGGCTTTCAGCTATTACCCGGCAATAACGTTCACCCGTAACCTGCTCGTGCAAAAGATCGAGCGCCTCGTTCAAGATCGCGGCTGGCCCCGGGTTTCAAACACAACTATTAAAAATGATGCCGCCTGTTTTATTCGAACTTATGCAGCACGGCCGGCATCGGCGAAAACGGGGTATGACGACGCACTGGAATCACCACTGACGGAATTAGGTATCATCAAAGCGCTTGATGAAAAGGATGGATTCCGCTTTGTCCGAGGCCCCAAGACCTCTTTAGGGGACGGTGTCTTTATTTATGCGCTACTCGATTTTTGGTCGCACTATCCCAACGCAAACACGTTATCCTTTGAGGCCATCACTTATGAGCCAGGCAGTCCGGGACGGGTATTTGCATTGGAAGAGAATGACATGGTTGATCGTTTGACGATACTGGAAGAAAAAACGGATGGAGGATTGCGTTGGTCTGAGGCTGCCGGCTTGAAACAGGTGGTGCGTAGCATTGATATTGGCGCGGAGACAAAATTCCCCTACATATTTTCTGATTACGATCGAGCTTCCGTAGCAGGGACGGCCCGACAATGCTAAAGCAACATGTTCATATTGCTCGCCGCTTCTTAAGGTCGATTCGTATCGACACGGACTTGTCTGAAGGTGCGGCACTGGACGGCTTTCTTTGCCCGCAATCATACAACGATGTGCTGCTGACCATGGCGCGGCATGTATCCGAAACCGGTCAAAGCGCGTTCACCTGGACCGGCCCATACGGAAGCGGAAAATCCAGTCTGGTTGTCGCGCTAAGCGCATTGTTGAACGGCAGTGTGGCTTTGCGTACTCGGGCCGAGCAAGTGTTTGGGCAGGAATTGACGAATACTATCGGGGCAGCATTGCCGTCAGGGAGCAAAGGGTGGCGTGTGTTACCGGTCGTGGGGGTTCGGGATGATCCCGTCGGAGTTATTGGAGAGGCTGCGCGACGAGAAAGGGTTGTAACGCGCCGGCCGCGCGGCGGCTGGACTGAAAGCAACCTGATAAAAGCCCTTACGGATGCAGCACGTTACAAACCCGACGAGTACGGCGGAGTGGTGCTGTTTATTGACGAGATGGGTAAGTTCCTCGAGGCTGCTGTCAAAAACGGTTCCGACATCTACATCTTCCAGCAGCTTGCCGAAGCCGCATCGCGAAGCCGCGGACGCTTGCTGGTAGTCGGCATCCTGCACCAGTCATTTGAAGAATATACCCACCGGCTTTCCCATGAAACACGCGATGAATGGGCCAAGATACAAGGGCGTTTCATCGACCTGGTGGTTAATGCAACAGGTGAGGAGCAGATAGAACTGCTCTCCCGGGCAATAGAAAGTAGCTACCGCATTGAAGGCATAAGCGTGCTTTGCAAGGAAGTCGCTGAGGTGGCCCGGAGCGGCAATGTGTCCGACGCCCAACGCCTGGCTTGCAAACTCGCAGAATGCTGGCCCTTGCATCCGGTCGTCACCTGTCTGCTCGGTCCCGTATCTCGCCGTCGCTTTGGACAGAATCAGCGAAGCCTGTTTGGTTTTCTGAACTCGGCAGAGCTTTACGGATTTCAGGATTTTTTGAAGCAGGCATCCCTCCAAGAGTTATATACGCCGGACATGCTCTGGGATTACCTGCGCGCCAATCTTGAACCGTCTATCCTGGCCTCACCGGACGGGCATCGCTGGGCCTTGGCTGCCGAGGCGCTGGAACGCTGTGAGACTCAGGGAGGAGAAGAAATTCATATCAAGCTGTTAAAAACCATCGCGGTGATGGACTTGTTCAAGGAGCGCTCCGGACTTGTAGCGAAATTTGAAATATTGAAAACCTGTTTCCCGAATACATCCATTGCAACGCTCAATAATGCCTTGTCGAGTCTGGAAAAATGGTCATTCACGATCTTCAAAAAATTCCAGGGCGCCCACGCCATATTTGCCGGTAGTGATTTTGACATAGACAAGGCCACCAAGTCGGCGCTTGAAGAAGTAGGCGAGGTGGATTTTGGAAAACTCCAGCTGCTCGCAGGCATTCAGCCAATCGTTGCCAAACGGCACTACCATGCAACCGGAGCGCTGCGTTGGTTTGATGTCAACATAGTGCCGCTCGACGCTCTCACTGAAGCCGCAACCTGTTTCAAGCCGAAGAATGGCGCAATCGGCCAATTTTTACTTGCCTTACCAACCAAAGGTGAAAGTGAAGACGATGCCAGGAAACAGTGTCGCAAGGCGGCAAGTGACCCTTGCCCCTGGGATAATCTGATAGGTATGTCAAAGATTTCCTGGGCTATTGTTCCTTTAGCTCGCGAGTTGCTCGCCTTAGAGTTGGTCGGCGAAGAACACCCCGAATTGGCTGGCGACCCGGTGGCGCGCCGGGAGGTTGCTGCGCGTCTGGCAGCGCTGCAATCCCTGCTCGAAACGGAGTTATACAAATGTTTTGATAATGCCGAGTGGTTCAGCGCTAAACACGATGCCCGACTCTTGCGACAAGACGAACTGAATAACATCGCCTCCGAACTTGCAGATACGCGCTTCGACCAATCTCCACTCGTGCACAATGAATTATTGAATCGACAAAAACCATCGGGAAGCGCTGTGGCTGCACAAAATATTTTGCTACGGCGTATGACCTCGCATGAGGGAGAACCGCGGTTGGGCATGGTAAAGTTCCCGGCTGAAGCCGGTCTGTTCGTGTCGATTCTCGAAAAGTCAGGGCTTTATCGCCAGCAGTATGGAGAGTGGCGCTTCACCATGCCTGATAGTAATTCGGATTCCTGTAATTTGACGCCAATATGGGAAGCTGCAATCAATAAGATAAAAGAATCAGCCATCGCTGTTTCCGACTTGTATGATCTGTGGCGTCAACCACCTTTCGGCGTTAAAGACGGCCTGCTGCCCGTTCTCTCCGTTGCCTTCATACTGACTCAACGTGACAAACTCGCTGTCTATCGGGATGGGTTGTTCAAAGCCCGTTTTGATGATGTGGACGTGGATTATTTGTCAAAGGATGCGAGTACTATCCAGCTGAGATGGATGGACTTATCCGACATCGCCCGCAGGTTGTTGTCAGAAATGGCGACAATCGTTCGCGACCTGGACACAGCCAACCCGCTTACTCATCTGGAACCCATCGACGTTGCCCGTGGCCTGGTCGCCATCTACGACCAGTTGCCGCAATGGACCAAACGCACGATGCGCCTGTCCAGCAATGCGGTGCGCATCCGGGATATGTTCAAGCGCGCTCGGGACCCGAACAAGTTTTTGTTCGATGATATACCCGAAACGCTGGGAGGAGAGCTGACACAAATTGATACAGACGCATTGAACAAGGTAGTCAGTAATGTCCAAGATGGCCTGAGTGAACTGGTCGCTGCTTATCCCTCCATGCTCCGGCGCCTGCGTGACATTATGCTGGCGGAGTTGCAAGTGCCCAACACCTCCGCGCAGTCAATGTCTGAGTTACGCGAGCGCTCCCAAAACATCCGTCAGGTAGTCGGGGACTTCAAGCTAGAGGCATTTATCGGCCGGCTTACACAATTCGATGAAACCGATACGAGTATCGAAGACATAGCCAGCCTCGCAGCAAGCAAACCCCCGCGACAATGGATCGATCCCGATCTTGATCGAACAACCGTGGAGTTGGCAGAACTGGCACAAAAATTTCTGCGCGCCGAAACATTCGCCCGAGTAAAAGGACGACCCGACAAGCGCCATGCCATGGCCGTGGTAGTTGGAATGGATGGCAGACCGGCGCCGGTACACGATGAATTTACTGTCACTGACTTAGAGCGTGTGCAGGTAGATAGTTTGATCAATCAGGTAGGCAAAGTGTTGGAGCGAAGCGGAGAGAAACGCCGAAACATCATCCTGGCCGCTTTGGCTGAGATCAGCGCCCAACATCTTAAAAAAGCCGCCGCCGACACCGCAGAGACGGAACAAAAGGAACAAACAGCCTGATGAATATGGCAAGCAGCGAAAAGCATGTACTCGGATTATCCGGCGGTCGAGACAGCGCGGCACTCGCGGTTTTTATGCGGCAGCATCACCCGGAACTGGATATTGAATATTTCTTCACCGACACCGGCAAGGAACTGCCGGAAGTCTACGAGTATCTCGGTCGCTTGGAAGGTTTCTTAGGACAGCCCATCCTACGACTGAACCCAGACCGGGATTTTGACTTCTGGCTCAAACAATATAACGACTTCCTGCCCTCACCCCAAAGCCGTTGGTGCACCAGGCAACTGAAACTGCGGCCATTCGAACAATGGCTACGCCCCAAACTGGAAGATGGGGAAACCATCTACAGCTACGTCGCCATCCGTTCAGACGAGGAATACCGCGAAGGCTACGCTTCAAAAAATGACCGACTCATCGTGCGTTTACCCTTCAAGGAAGTCGGCATCGACAAAGCCGGCGTACTAGAAATACTGGACAGCGCCGGCCTCGGCCTGCCAACATACTACGAATGGCGAACCCGTAGCGGCTGCACCTTCTGTTTCTTCCAACAGAAAATCGAATGGGTCAGATTAAAAGAGCATCATCCTGACGCCTTTGAGGAAGCCAAAGCTTATGAAAAAAACTCTGTAGAGCACGGCTCCCCTTTCACTTGGTGCCAGGGCGAATCATTAGATGAACTGGAAAAGCCGGAACGGGTCGAGCAAATCCGGCTGGAACACAAACAGCGGGTATCGCGTATGCGCTCGAAAATACAGCCTAACCCACTACGGCCGGATGGTGACCCACTGGATATTGATGATTTGTATGGACAGGCTAAGGTTTGTTTGGCTTGTCATAAGTAA
>JAPORZ010000051.1 GCA_026709915.1 Gammaproteobacteria bacterium | reverse complement strand
CTGTAACCAACCTGGTACTATAATAACCCCATGCTTATCCATACTGCGCTGGTAATCATCGCCTATCTGGCCGGCTCGCTGGCCAGCGCCGTGCTCGTGTGCAAGGCGCTGCGACTGGGCGACCCGAGGCAGGGTGGCTCCGGCAACCCCGGCGCCACCAACGTGCTGCGCCTGTACGGCAAAACTGCCGCGCTGCTGACCCTGGCCGGGGACGTATTGAAGGGTCTGCTGCCGGTGCTGTTGCTGCGTTACCTGCACGCGCCTGACCTGGTTATCGCGCTGGGCGGCCTGGCTGCTTTTGTCGGTCACCTGTACCCGCTGTTCTTCGGTTTGCGCGGCGGCAAAGGTGTGGCAACCTTAATCGGCGCGCTGCTGGGCTTTAACTGGCTATCGGGAGCGGCTTTTATTATTACCTGGCTGCTGGTGGCGCTGGTATCCAGATATTCCTCTGTGGCGGCGCTCACCGCGGCGTTGCTGACCCCTCTGTATTGCTGGCTGATACTCCCTGCGGCGCCCTACGTCACGGTCACCGGCGTGATGTCCGCCTTGCTCATCTGGCGCCACCGGTCCAACATGCAAAATCTGTTGCGCGGCACGGAAACCAGGATCAGGCCTGGACGCTGAAAGGCGCCGCCATGTAGTGAACCGGGGGCGAACAATAAGGCGCCTCCAAAAATGCTATGGAAGGCATTTTTAGAGGTTATCAACAACCTACAACGGCCAGCGGGGGTAGGCGGCAAAAGCCAGGGGCTGGCTGGCGCCAGCGCTGAGTTTGACGTAGCCGGTGTAAGCGATCATGGCGCCGTTGTCGGTGCAGAACTCCGGGCGTGGATAGAAGATGCGCCCGCCGCTGTCGGCAGCCATGGCTGTCAACTTCTCCCGCAGTTGCCTGTTGGCGCTGACACCACCGGCTGCTACCAGCCGGGTGATGCCGGTTTGCCTGATGGCGCGCGCGCACTTTATTGTCAGGGTATCCACTACCGCGTCCACAAACGCGCAAGCCACATCGGCGCGTGCCTGTTCATCATCGTCTGCAAGGTCTTTTACGACCAGCGCTACTGCGGTCTTCAATCCGCTGAAGCTGAAATCCAGGCCGGGCCTGTCGGTCATCGGCCGTGGCAAGCGGTAGCGGCCGGCCCGTCCGCGTTGCGCCAGCGCCGACACCTGCGGCCCGCCCGGGTAGCCCAACCCCAGCAGTTTTGCCGTTTTGTCGAACGCCTCACCGGCTGCGTCATCCAGCGACTCGCCCAGCAGCGTGTAGTCACCGGCGGCCCTGACCTGCAGCAACTGGGTATGCCCGCCCGAGACCAGCAGGGCCAGGAACGGGTAGTCAGGCGGGTCTTCCTCCAGGTTGACCGCCAGCAGATGCGCCTCCATGTGGTGCACTGCGACCGCAGGCACGCGCCAGGCATAACCCAGGCTCCTGCCAAAACTGGCGCCAACCAGCAAGGCCCCGATCAAACCGGGGCCGGCGGTGTAGCCAACCCCGTCAATATCACCCCGTTGCAGGCCGGCTTCGTCCATGGCCGCAGCCAGTAACGGCGTGATACGCCGGACATGGTCGCGCGAGGCCAGCTCCGGCACCACCCCACCATAAGCATCATGCAGGCGCGCCTGACTGTGAAGCTGGTTTGCCAACAACCCGAGCTGTGAATCATAGATGGCGACGCCGGTTTCATCGCAGGAAGTTTCTATACCGAGGACACGCATGTGCGGTATTTTACCTCACTACCAGTAGTTCCCGCTAAATGTCGGGGCGCAATCCCCATTATTTCTTGTATTCTGCTGTATTTCTGTTAGACTGCCGCGCCTTTTGTAATCGCGTAGCCCTTGGCCTGCTCCGGGGTTTGCGCATAAACAGGAGCTTCCATGCCCAGTGTAAAAGTAAAAGAGAACGAACCATTCGATTTCGCCCTGCGCCGTTTCAAGCGCGCCTGTGAAAAAGCCGGTATCCTGGCCGAAGTGCATCGACGTGAATTTTATGAAAAACCCACCCAGATGAGAAAAAGAAAGGCTGCTGCCGCAGTCAAACGTCACCAGAAGCGCCAGGGACGATCCGGCCCCCGGCCAATCAGACAATA
>JAPORZ010000119.1 GCA_026709915.1 Gammaproteobacteria bacterium | reverse complement strand
ACCAGTTCGTATTCGTCGAGGCGGTAGCCGGTGGGCAGAGCGTGGAGGTAGTCAGGCATAAACGATAGTCACTTCGTATCATGAAAGCGCTGATGAGCGCAGGGAACCTTTATGGTTCCTCGTTGTGGTGTAAAACTTCAGGCTGAGACGGCGCGCTCAATTCGTTCAACTTCGATCTTGCCGGCCCGCTTCATCGCCTGAGCAAGGTTGTAGGCGGCCTGCATTCGGCACCAGGTAGATGCGCCGCCACCAAAGGCTTTGTCGAGACGTATCGCCATTTCAGGTGAAATCCCCGAGCGGCCATTCACAAGGTCCGACAGTTGCCTGCGACTGACCCCAAGTTTATTTGCTGCCTCTGTAACATTAAGACCGAGCGGTTCCAGGCAATCGTAGCGAACAGACAGGCCCGGATGAGGCGGGTTCTTCATCGGCACTTCAATATCCTCTTAATGGTAATCAGTCAGTTGCACATCGTGGACATTGCTGGAAAACGACGCGCCAGTTACCTGACACATCAACGGCCCAGTATCCAGCATAACTACCCTTCAGGGGATGCAGCCTAAAACCCGGCAAGTCCATGTCCGCCGGCTTGACTGCTTCATCTAATCGGGCGAGGATTCGCTCAATTCTGGCAGCATGATCAGGGTTTATCCGTCGCCAGTCTCCTTTATCATAGAGAAGTTTGAGACCCTTGTGGCGAGGATTAACGATCATGTTTCAGTGTACCTCGCCACCTGTCAGATTACAATACTCTGAACCCTTACGTTTGCGTTGGCAGCAATAGCTGTTTTTGAGATATGCCGTTTGATATATATCAACAATGTGGCTATACTTTGCTCAACCTGAAATCCCCATTTGCACGATGAGGAGAGTCACAATGGAGAAAGCATTTGCAAGTATTGCCAAACTCTTTATGAATGGCCGTAGCCAAGCTGTGAGGTTGCCTGCAGAATGTCGGTTCGATGCTGATGAAGTCATGGTCCGGAAACTTGGCGACAATGTGATTATCAGCCCCAAGACAAATTGTTGGGACGACTTTTTTGCCAGACAGCCGCTAGCTGTAGATGAGCGGATACCGGATATTGAAGAACTGGAATATGAGAAACGGGAACTCTTTGACTGATGTACATGCTTGATACGGATATATGTGTCTATGTCATCAATGAGAGTCCGGTTGAATTGAAGACAACGTTTAATCGGCATTTCCAAAAATTAGCGATTTCATCGATTACCCTGGCAGAGTTGATGTTTGGCGTTGAAAAGTCGGGGAACCGTTTCAGAAATCTTGAAAATGTGCTGGATTTCAGTCGCCGTGTGTCGGTGTTGTTTTTCGATGACAAAGCAGCAATGGAATATGGAAAAATAAGAGCCGAACTGCAACGGGCGGGGATGCCGATCGGCCCGAATGATACGTTGATTGCAGCACATGCGCGCAGCATTGATGCGACGTTGGTGACGAATAATATCCGGGAATTTAACCGGGTACAGGGGTTGCGCATTGAGAATTGGTTCAAAAAGCAGGAACTTGAACAACAGCAGCGGTCGAAATAGCAGCAGGATAATCAACGAAGTGTAAAACACTATCAATCAGGCGATGATCGTTTCCCATGTCAGAAGCTCACCTGAGCAAGTCAACGGCGGCACGGCGCCAACTTTATTTTGCAATCCGGATGTACTTTGCGGGGGAGGATGGGCTTGCTATCCATACCGTAGCTTCGGCCGCGTATCGGGTCATCAGCGACCTCAAGGAGAAACAAGGTCGTAACGAAGTGGGCGACCACTATCTGACAAGGATATTTTATGCTATTCGGGATTATCGTCGGGGAACCTTGCCTGGATATCTGGCCAACGACCATGAAACAATGAAATGCATTCGCGAATTGGCAGAGAGGATTCCAATCACTGAGACTTCGTGGTGTTTTGCCTGCTTTTATCACCATCAGCCACTATCCTCCGCCACTCCTTGACACTCTGCGGCCGTTCCCCTTCCTCCACCCGCAACGCCCGGTCTATGGCGTTGAGTAATGCTGCACCGACCTTGCCCTTGCATCGTTGAGCAGCAGGGACTAACGGGTCATCCCGCAATCGCT
>JAPORZ010000212.1 GCA_026709915.1 Gammaproteobacteria bacterium | reverse complement strand
TCAGCGGGGCTGCGTTTAATATTGCAAAGCAACAAAACGGGTAGTAAAATGGCCGATTTACCAACAGGAAAGGAACAATAAATGGCTGATAACGCAATACAAATTGAACGGGATTGGGCGGAAAACCCGCGTTGGAACCACGTCAGCAGAGACTATAGTGGGGCGGATGTGGTCAGGTTACGCGGGTCGGTGCAGATTGAGCATACCTTGGCACGACGCGGCGCCGAGAAGTTGTGGCAACTGGTCAACGAGGAAGACTATATCAACAGCTTAGGCGCGGTGACCGGCGGTCAGGCCGTGCAACAGGTGAAGGCCGGGGTGAAGGCCATCTACCTGTCCGGTTGGCAGGTGGCGGCGGATGGCAACACCTCCGAGACCATGTATCCCGATCAATCATTGTATGCGGTCGACTCGGTGCCCACCGTGGTCAGGCGCATCAACAACGCCTTCAAGCGCGCCGATGAGATACAGTGCGCCCGAGGCGAGGGTGATATCGATTACTTTGCGCCCATCGTGGCCGATGCCGAGGCCGGATTTGGCGGTGTGCTGAACGCCTTTGAGCTGATGAAAGGCATGATCGAGGCCGGCGCTGCGGGCGTACATTTCGAAGATCAGCTGGCCTCCGTAAAGAAATGCGGGCACATGGGCGGGAAAGTGCTGGTGCCCACCCAGGAGGCTGTGCACAAGCTGTCGGCGGCCAGATTGGCGGCGGATGTCATGGGCGTGCCGACCATCGTCCTGGCGCGCACCGACGCCAATGCCGCAGCTCTGCTTACCTCCGATGTGGACGAGCGCGATCACCCGTTCATCACCGGCGAGCGCACTGCCGAAGGGTTTTACGTGACCAACCCCGGCCTCGATCAGGCCATCGCCCGCGGGCTGGCCTACGCGCCCTACTCAGACCTGCTCTGGTGCGAGACCGCAGTGCCGGACCTGGACGAGGCAAAACGCTTTGCCGAGGCCATCCGCGCCGAGTATCCAGGCCAACTGCTCGCCTATAACTGTTCGCCCTCGTTCAACTGGAAGAAGAATCTGGACGACATCACCATTGCCAGGTTCCAGCGGGAACTGGGCGCGATGGGATACAAATACCAGTTCATCACTTTGGCGGGCATCCATAACATGTGGTATCACATGTTCGATCTGGCGCAAAACTACGTGCAACGCGGCATGACCGCTTATGTCGAGATGATTCAGGAGCCTGAATTTGCCGCGGCGAAACGCGGCTACACCTTCGCCTCACACCAGCAGGAAGTGGGCGCGGGGTATTTCGACGACGTTACCACCGTGATCCAGGGCGGCAGCTCTTCGGTCACGGCGCTGGCGGGTTCCACGGAAGAGGAACAGTTTGACCAGGCCGTCAGCCAGTAGCTCGGTTATTTATTCGGGGGCACAGGGGCGCCTGCGCGCGCCCCTGCAACCCCAGGCACTCTCCCCGCGCTTGCAACATGAGGGCAGGTATGGTCCCCGTTTGTCATGAATTCCACCGCACGGTTCCGCGCGCGCCTGTCACAACTCCAACAGCGCGCAGCGCAGACTTTCCCGGCGCAGGTGTTACCCGCTGGCTACTCCCGAGCTGCGGTGTTACTGCTGTTCTGGCCGGGGCCAGGCGATACCGTAGAAATCGTTTTCACCCAACGCACTGAAACCGTTTCCAGCCATCGCGGTCAGGTCTCCTTCCCCGGCGGTGTATTCCATACCGGCGATGAAAACCTGGCGGCCACCGCGCTGCGGGAGACGCAGGAGGAACTCGATATCGACCCCGCCGTCGTCACTATCATGGGACGCCTGGATGATGCTTACAGTATCGCCGGACACCATGTCGTCCCTTATGTGGGCTGGACCGATCACAAACCGGTGATGACGGCCAATGCCCGCGAAGTCGCAGAAATTATAATCGCCGATGTCGCCACCCTGTTACATCCCGAAACAAACACCACGCGTACCGTCCAATTTCGTGGCAAACCACACACAACCCATGCCTTCGATTGGCCCGGCGGCCACGTCTGGGGCCTGACCGCCGACATACTGCGAGAGTTTCTCAACTGGTTTGAAGACACACCCTGCGACCGCTTCCAACGGCGCTTGCGGAACATGGATGAGTTGAGGG
>JAPORZ010000139.1 GCA_026709915.1 Gammaproteobacteria bacterium | reverse complement strand
CAATTTGCAATTTTGTGAAATCTCAACTTCTTAAAATGTAATCCTGCATCAACATTGAAGACGCGCCGCCTCACGAACTGTCAGACTTCGGCACTGTGTCGGATCATAGTGAATATAATAATGACCATCTTTGGAGATATGGGAAGTAATGGTAGTGGCCACCCGAGCCGGTAGCTGAACCCGGAAGCGGTCAGAAAACGGCAAGTCGGGTTTTTCAGAACCGACATTCTGATGAGATGGGAGCAAAGACGCAGGAAAATCAGCCAACCTGGGACATTTCCCGGTTGCTTGTGCGAAGACGGCAGCGTACCTGTAGCGCCGTAAATCAGACCCCATGTGTCCTCTTGACTCGTGACCTGTCAGGACATTCAGGTGGGGGTCGAAAAGTACGTCAGCGGTCGGGTGATTTATTCTTAACTTTCCCGGGTATTTCGTTGACATACGCTCTTGAGGGTGCGTCGAATCGTTCAACATCAAATGAATCCCGTTAGCCACATCTTTAGCATAAGCATGACCGTTAAGTTGTTTTACCAGTTCTAAACCGGAAAGTTTCAAAATTTCGTTCCGCCAGTTTTGGTAACTGTCATTGCCGCGCGAGAGACCGCTACGAATTTTTGGCAGATCTCCGATTATTTCGTTGATCGCGGGGGGCGCATGTCGACACAGCAGGCCCGGCTTAACGCGCAGATCATTTCGAACTCCGACTATGAACATGCGGTGTCTGGCCTGCGGAACGCCATATTCCTCTGCTTTTACCAGAAACATACGAGGATCAATTCCATCGTTAGCTGATATTTGCTCTGATAATGAATAAAGCCGGTAACTCAGATCGCTGGCATCCATTCCATTAGCGGATTTCGGAGATGATAAGTCTGAAATAATTCTTTGGATAATCGGTTCGTCACCGACCTTGGCAGAAAGTAAGCCCTTTACGTTTTCCATAACAAACACAGGTGGTCGATGACTACTGATTATTTCCAGATATTCCCGGTACAAAAAATGACGCGGGTCATCCTCAAAATCAGGCTTATTCATCATCCGTGAACGTCCCGCCAGCGAATAGGCCTGACATGGAGGGCCTCCTACGAGAACCCATTTTTTTCTGTCCGTAAGACGTTTTTTGATGAGTTCATTGACCTGTCCGTGAGTCTTCTTTTCAATTGACATTCGCGGAGCACTCAGCCGCGCCTTGGCAAACTCATTCGGAGACCTGCTATAAACCTCGCCCAGAGTAATACCACCCTTCAGATAATCATAATATTCATCGGGAAATTGGCCATCGGGGAAATGCCTGAGAAAATGCCTGAGAAATAATGTCTGATGCGCGAACTCATCACGCTCAAGGGACAAAACAACCTGGAAAACAGGGCGTGCCCCCCCCATATATGCTGATGCAAACCCTTCCCCAAGCCCTCCCGGACCGGCAAAAACATCCACAACAGGATATTTTATCTGATTGAGGTCCATTGATTTTGATTCGTGCGGAGCATTTGTTCCGGAAATTTGATCTCCAAATTACGTCTGGCTTCCGCTACGGCATAGGCGCTGGAATACAGTTTCCAGAAATCGTCCCTGCCGACCTCTACTATGAACGCTGCTTTGCCGCGAGGATTATGCGCTGCCGTAAACAGCACATTTGCATCAAGAAAAATCCGTTTCAATTTTGTCGTTCCAGATATTTCCTGATTCTTTTGCGCTCTGTTTCAGCCAATTGATCTTCTTCATCCCATTTGGCTATCCGGTCATCATTATAAATCTCCATTTCCGTCACTGCGGCAGGTTTGAGTACCAATTCGGCGTTCCGTTCCTCCAGAATAAGTGCGCCGCCCCCTTTCAGTCCAAAGCGTTTCCTCACTGCTGCCGGAAGGGTAATTTGTCCTCGTGCGGAAACTATTATCGTATTAAGCATGGCTTTGATCACATGTTAAACATGCCGTAATAATAGCAGAATTACTGTTCTGGTGTTACGAATACATATCGGAAAATTCTTGCCATGCGGTTGATAAATGGACTATAGTTGCGGTGAAGTACCCAGTATTAGAGGTGTCTTTGCGGCATAATGAACAACAAGCCGGTTGTCGAATTGCTGTCCAGTGACACGGCCGAGGTCAACGCCGCTGTTATCTGGCTGCACGGGCTCGGGGCGAATGGTCACGACTTTGTGCCCATCGTTCCACAGTTAAATCTGCCCGCCGATTACGCGGTTCGGTTTGTGTTTCCGCACGCGCCTTCGATCCCGGTGACGATCAATGGCGGTCTGGTTATGCCGGCCTGGTATGACATCCTGCAACTGGATAATCTCCGTAATCTCGACGAGGCGGGGCTGCGCGGCTCGGCGGCCACCGTTCACGCACTGATCCGGCGCGAACTCGACCGCGGCGTCGATAGCAGGCGCATCGTGCTCGTCGGTTTCTCCCAGGGCGGCGCGGTGTGCTTCGAGGCAGGGCTGTCGTGCGCGTCGCCGCTGGGCGGGATCATCGCCCTGTCCACTTATTTCCCCACCGCGACCAGTGTCGTCATGCAGCCGGCACAGCAGCGCCTCCCGATACTCGTCTGCCACGGCCTGATGGACTCCATGGTTCCCGAAGCGCTCGGCCGCGCCAGCGTCGAGAGCCTGCAAGCCCTGGGGCTTGCACCCGAATACCAAACCTATCCCATGGCCCACGAGGTTTGCATCCCGGAAATCAACCACATTGGCCGGTGGCTGCAAAACCTGCTTGCCACCTGATTTTGCCATTTCCTGATTGTCGTTCAGCCAATCGCTTGGGGTATAATGCTCAAGACAAAATAAACAAGGCGCTGACGGCAGCGCCTCGCTAACAACAACCACCGCTGGGAGAAACCACCCATGAGCAAGCCTGTTGGCACACTGGATCAAATCGCCGATTACCTGGTCAATGGAGACTACTGGGCGGCGGCTGGAATCAAATGGCGCACCTCTGATAACGAGCCCATTCCTGTAGATGTCTCGCGCATGGATGCGGTTGGCAAGTCCCTGGTGCGCAAAGCCCTTGACGCATGGTCGCAGGCCACCGGTCTGAGCTTCGTCGAGACCAGCATCGACCTCGCCGACAGCACCAGGCTGAACGACCGCGGCATCATTTTCCAGAACAGCGAGCCCGGCGGATTTGCCCGTCTCATGGAGAATGGGCCGGCAGCCGGCATCGTGAACTACCTGATTAACATTAACCGGGCCTTCTACAACCACAAGGCTGAACGGCCCGAGACGCTCCAGATTTTCATTCACGAGATCGGCCACGCACTGGGCCTGGGACACCCCGGCCCTTACAATGGCTCCGGCCGATACGGCACGCACAACTACTTCCTGAACGACAGTTACCAGATCTCGGTAATGTCCTATTTCGACCAGCTGGAGAACACTGCGCTGGACGCCGCCCTGGCGTATCCGGGCACGCCCATGCCCGCCGACATCCTGGCCATTGAGAAGCTGTACGGCGACAGCAACGCCATCCGCACCGGCGATACCGTGTATGGCTTTAATTCCAACGCCGGCGGTTCCCTCGATGAGGTTGCCGGGATTATGAAATCTATCACGCCGTCCTCGAGTCAGCCCACGGTGACGTTCACCCTTATCGACGACGGCGGCAGTGACACGTTTGATTATTCCGGCGCGGTGCGCGGCAGCCGGGTGGATTTGCGCTCCGGCGCCGTGTCTGACGTGTTCGGCGCCAAGGGCGCCATGGTGATCTACAAGGACACGGTGATTGAGCATTTCATCGGTGGGGCCGGGGATGATGACGTGACCGGCAACGACGCGGCCAATACCCTGGTCGGTAACGGTGGGGACGATACCCTGGCTGGCGGCGCCGGGGACGATGTGCTGGACGGCGGTGTCGGCGATGACACCCTGACCGGCGGCGGCGCCGATGTGTTCCGCTACCGGCTGGCCGGGTTCGGCGCTGATACCATTACCGACTTTACCCGTGGCGCCGACGTTATCGACTTGCGCAACACCGGTCTAAGCCTCGCTGACCTGAACATCAGCGATAGCGGCCAGGATCGAGTGATTGACGGCGGCGGCGGCAACACCATTACCCTGACCGGGCAGGCCGGTGTCACGCTCAATGCGACAGATTTCATGTTCGGTAGCACCGCCCTTCCTACAGTGTCCGTCAGCGACCTGCAAGCACGCGAAGGCCAGCCGGCGCAACTGTTGGTGCGCCTGTCTGAGCCGCCAACGCAGGTGGTGACAGTGGACTGGCACACCAGCGACGGCACGGCGCGGGCCGGAACGGACTACACCGGCGTGACCACAACGCGCACGGTCACTTTCCAGCCGGGGGAGACGCATCAGATCATCGCCGTGCCCATTGTGGCTGATCAACGCGACGAACCTGACGAGACCTTCACCGTCACGCTCAGCAACCCGGTCAATGCCGGGCTGGGCAACGACATCGGCACGGTGACGGTGCTGGACGCGGATCCTTTACCGCGA
The DNA here is from genome assembly GCA_026709915.1 of Gammaproteobacteria bacterium. Taxonomy (GTDB): domain Bacteria; phylum Pseudomonadota; class Gammaproteobacteria; order Eutrophobiales; family Eutrophobiaceae; genus JAAXHV01. Next base: position 16,437 of record JAPORZ010000139.1, on the reverse strand, counting down.
GTTTATATTAACTATACCGAGGTGACCGAGGGCGAGGCGGCGCAGGTCACCATCGGCCTGGATCAGGTATCCGGCCGCGATGTGCAGGTCACCTGGGCTACGCACGACGCAAGTATCCGCACCTGGGGAGATTACCGGACACAACCGGGCGAGGTCGTCACCATCCCGGCCGGTCAGCAGAGTATCACCCTGAGTGTACAGACCTTCGATGACAACATCTACGAGGGGGACAGGTCGTTCTCGATTTCCTTGTCCAACCCCGTCAACGCGGTCATGCGACATCCTTTTGACAACAGTCCCCCGAGGAAACTGTACGGCGGTGTCAACATCCTGGAAGACGAACCGGCCCCGCCCACTCTCTCCATCGACGATGTCACCGTCACTGAGGGCGACGCCGCGCAGTTCACCGTCAGTTTGAGCAAGGTTTGGAGCGAGGACGTGACCGTATGGTGGCAAACACGGGACGGGAGCGCCTTGGCCGGCGCCGACTACACGGGCCAATCGCTGCGGATGATCACTATCCCGGCCGGCCAGCAGAGCCAGACGCTCACGGTACAGACCTGGGATGACATCGCCTATACAGGCGCGCGCGATTTTTTTGTGACCTTGCACAACTACGTCGGTGCGCTAAGGGGAGATGTGCTCGGGCGCGCCGCCATCGTGGAAGATGAGCCGGCCCTGCTCACGCTCTCCGTGGCTGACGTGACCGTGGACGAGGGTGACACGGCCACCTTCACGATCAGTCTGGACCAGGCCTGGCAAAGCGCAGTGCAGGTGGACTGGACGCTAACAGACGGCACTGCAACTGCCGGGAGCGACTATGTTTCCAAGCCGGGGCAACGGCTGGTGTTCCAGCCCGGCGAACTGAGCAAGACTGTCACGGTGACCACCATTGATGACAGCGATACGGAAGGCGACGAGAGCTTCCACCTTTCGTTGAGCAACCCTGACGGTCTCAAGCTGACTGACGCCGCGGCCACGGCCACCGTGCGCAACAACGACGGGCCGCCGGTGGTGTCCGTGCGCGATGCAAACGCAGTGGAGGGGGAGGCGCTACGCTTCGAGCTGAGTCTGTCCCATGCCACGAGCGAGACCGTGTCGGTGGTTCTGGAAACCTTTCCCGTCACTGCCACGTATGGCGTTGACTACACCGGCCAGACCAGAGTCACGCCGACCTTCAAGCCAGGCGAGACCCGCAAGTTCTTAATCTTTGACACCGTCGATGACGGCGTCAAGGAGCCGCACGAGGTTGTGGCTGCGGTCATCCACTCGCCCGCCGGCGCCACTTTGGGGCAGAACTCGGCCACGGGCCTCATCCTCGACCGCGACAGCCTGCCGACCGCGCCCGTCACCGATGAGAACACTGGCGCCGATGTTGCTCCCCCTCCCCGAATGTGGCTGACCGATGCCGCAGGAACAGAAGACACGAGCGCAACCAACGCACTGCCGTTCTACGTGTATTTCGACCGGCCGTTGCAGCCGGATGAGCAGGTTACCTTCAAGTTGAGATTGGTGGCCGGCAGCGCCGAGGCCGGGTCGGACTATGTAGCTCAAAGTCCCGCAGACGCCGGGCGGGTTATCGTAATCGACGGCGGTGTCCGCAAACAACTGTTCCATGTTCAGCTCCTGGACGATCAGGTAGTTGAAGGCGATGAGCAGTTTTATGTCGAGGTCTATAACGTCACGGGCGCCGAGCCAGCCGATGCCAGCGCAACGATCACCATTATCGACGACGACCCGGCTTTGCCGAAGGTACTGCTTTCGGACTTGAGGGTGATCGAGGGTCAACGAGCGATTATCCGCATTAGCCTGGAGGATACCTCGCCCAACTCCCAGCCGGTAACCGTCACCTATTCCGCGGTGGACGGCACGGCTATCGAAGATCTCGACTATTATGGCTTCGACACCCCAAGAACACGTACAATTCGAGCACTAAAGGTGGAGATACCAACCAGCGATGATAATGTTTATGAGGGTGATAAAGCCTTCACGTTCATCGTCAGCACTCCGAGCGGTATTTTCACCAGCGAGGTGACCATCATCGATAACGATGGGGCGCCGTTCGTGTCCATCGACGACATCACCGTCACCGAGGGCGACGAGGCCCAATTCACCGTGAGTTTGAACAAGGTATGGACCAGCGACGTCACTGTGGACTGGGCCACTGCTGACGGCACCGCCACGGCCGGAAGCGACTACACGGCGCGTACCGGCCAGACCGTCACCATCGCCGCCGGTCAGCAACGCGCCACGGTCACAGTCCAAACCATAGACGACAGTGATAACGAGCAGGATGAGACCTTCACCGTCACCTTGAGCAATCCCACCGCCGCCATCCTGGACACGGCCACGGGTGAGGCGACCATCACCGATAACGACGACCCACCCCCGCCGGTGGTAGCCATCGCCGACGTGAGTGTCACTGAAGGCGACACTGCCCAATTCACTGTGAGTCTGGACAAGGTGTGGACCAGCGATGTTACTGTGGACTGGACTACCGCCGACGGCACGGCCACAGCCGGGAGTGATTACACAGCTACCAGCACAGCGCAGACGTTAACCATTGCCGCCGGTCAGCAAAGCGCCACTATTGGGGTACACTGTGTAGTCATAAGGCCGTGCCTCGCTTGTGTTATAACTTATTGACTGAAAACAACTTTATAACACAAAACACGGCCTTATTCAATTCGCTGGTGAGATATGCGGGTTAGAGGCGACCTTAAATCTCACACCCCTTCCATATCAAAATCGTCCAGGTTCACTGTGCACATGGTGGCTCGGTGGTACTTATCCTCCCGTGGCAACGGTACGGTGGCGTCGATGCCCAGGCGCGTCCATTTGTCGTCTTCCACCATGGGGTTCAAGCGGTGGCCGATGCCGTCGGGTATCGGCAGCAGGTCCTTATCGAAACGGCAGCGGGTTTGCACGGCCCAGTCCACATCGGCGAGGCTGTAGATATCCACGTCTGTGTCCACGACGGTGACGGTTTTTACGAATGCCAGGGAGACAAACGCGGCCATGATGGCGTTGCGCTGGCTGCCTTCGTGTTTCTTGTCGATCTGCACTACCAGATGGTAGGGCACACTGCCGTCGGAGAAATGCACTGCGGTCACCTCCGGCACCAGGCTGTGTATCTTGTCGAACGCGCCGGCGCCGGCGCTGAGGCCGTAGGCGTTGTAAACCTCCTTGCCGGACAGGATGGAATGGAAGATCGGTTCCCGCCGCCGGGTGATGGCAGACACCTCAAACACCCAGCGCGCAGCCACGGCGGCGTAGTAGCCGGTGACCTCGGCGTAGGGGCCTTCCGGCTCTCTTAGGTTGGGGAGTATTTTCCCTTCTATGACGAACTGCGCGTCGGCCCAGGCCTCTACGGCCACGGTTTGGGCTTCAATCAAGCGTACCGGCGCGCCGTGCATCTGGCAGGCGATGCCGATCTCATCCAGCTCCATGGGCGCGGCGGAGGCGGGTGATGCCGCAGCCATGGTCAGCGCATAATCGGCCCCGTTGTTGACGGTCAGCTCCAGCGGCTGCCCCTTGGCTTCGGCCCGTTTGAAGTAGTCCATCAGGTGGCCCAGTTCCTCCAGCAACAGGGTGAAGCGGTTTTTGCCGGTGACCATCATGCGGTGGATAGACAGGTTGCGCACTCCCGTGTCCGGATCCTTGGCGATGACCACGCTGGAAGTCAGGTAGCGCCCGCCGTCGCCTTCGGCGTGGTGCGGAATCGGCAGGGTATGCAAGTCAGGATCGGTTTCAACCACCTCGTTGGCAGGCCCTTGTTGTACTATCACGGGTTCGATGGGGCTCTTGCGCCAGCCCCGGATATCATCAGCCAGCACAAACGGCAGCCTGACGCTGGTGGTTTGAAAAAACTTCGCCATGAAATCACGGTTCCAGTACAACCCGGTCAGCGCCGGGAAGTCACTGCCCTTGACGTTTTCGAACAGCAGGGCCTTGCCGCCCTCGAATTGTTTGGCGATACCGGCCAGTTCGAACACGGGGTCTACCTCGCTTTTTACCCGTATCAGGTGGTTATGCTGTTCTAGGAAGGCGATGTAGGACTGCAAGTCGATAAGTTTACGTTCGGCAAGGTTCATGGCAATATCAGGTTGAAAGAGTATCAGTGGGGCGTCAGTATGGGTCAGGTTTTGATATGCTTGGCTTTTATCCTGACATAATGTTCTGCAGAGATGTCCAGGTAAGCCAGTTCTGCAGCGGTTAATTTGCGTATCTGGCGCGCTGGCGTGCCGACATAGAGATAACCGCTTTCCAGCACCTTGCCCGGCGCCACCAGACTGCCGGCGCCGAGCATGGTATTGGATTCAATCACGGCCTTGTCCAGGATGGTTGAAGACATGCCGATCAGACAGCGATCGTGGATGGTGCAGCCGTGCAGCATAACCTTATGACCTACGGTAACGTTGCTGCCGACCTGCAGCGGGTCGCCGCCCGGGTTGTCTTCATCGTCATGGTTGACGTGCAGCACCGAACCGTCCTGAATGCTGGTACGGCTGCCGATAGTAATGGTGTTGACGTCGCCGCGGATGACGGCCGCCGGCCACACCGAGGAATCCTCGCCGATACTGACGTTGCCGATCACTACGGCCATCTCGTCAATATAAGTGGATGCAGCTATAACAGGTGTGATACCCTCGAACGTTCTGATCATACGCGACACTCTGTGCGGCGTCCCTTCGGGACATTTTTCTACTGGATTCCTGCTTGCGCAGGAGCGACGAAATGAAGTAATAATACCATGTCTGCAACAACTATCCGTCAGCTTATTGATGAGCGTCCCGTCAGTGGCCTGCAACTGCGGGTGGTGCTGATATGCTTCGCCCTGAACATGCTGGACGGCTTCGACGTACTGGCTATTGCTTTCACTGCGCCCACTATCTCTCAGGAATGGCAACTGACGCCATACATGCTGGGCATCATTTTCAGCGCCGGACTGGTCGGCATGACTTTGGGCGCCGCGTTTATCGCCCCTTATACGGACGTGATCGGACGGCGGGCGATGATTCTGTTGTCGTTGACCGTCATTGCCGTCAGCATGGCGCTGACCGGCCTGACTACCAATGCCACCCAGATGATCATTATGCGGATAATCACCGGCCTTGGCATCGGCAGTATTCTGGCCAGCCTCACCAGCCTGACGGCGGAATACACCCCGGCCAGGAAGCGCAACCTGGCGGTGGGTTTTATGCAGGTGGGCTACCCCCTGGGCGCCACGGTCGGCGGCTTTGCCGCGGTCTGGTTAATCCAGTCTCATGGGTGGTCGGCGGTATTTTATTGTGGCGGCCTGCTGTCGCTGGCCGGAGTCATCCTCACCTGGTTTTTCCTGCCGGAATCGCTGGAGTTCCTTTCTTCCCGGCGCCCGGCAGGCGCATTGGACAAGGTGAACCGGATACTGGCCCGTATGGGCTGGCCGCGGTTGCAGGATATGCCGGAGACCCTGGCCGCCGCGGTAAAACCGTCCGTTAAGCGCCTGTTGACCCCCGAGTACAGAAACTGGACCCTGCTGTTATGGTGCGGTTTTTTTATGGCGTTCCTGACTCTGTATTTCCTGTTCAGTTGGGTGCCCAAGATTACCGTTGATGCGGGCCTGGCGGTGGACAAGGGCATTTACATCGGTACCGCGTTGAATTTCGGGGCTTTCTTAGGCGGCGCCATGCTGGGGTATTTGTCCGACCGGCTGGGGGTACGGCCGTTGATCATCGTCTTTTTTATCGGCGGTGTCATTGCCATGGTGGCATTCGGGTTTGCGCCGGCACAGGTGGGCTTGTTGCTGGTGTTGGCGTTCGTGCTCGGTTTTTGCGTATTGGGCGGGTTTGTAGGTTTTTATATCTCGGCGGCGCGCCTGTATCCCACGGCAATCCGCACCACCGGCGTCGGCTGGAGCATCGGCGCCGGCCGCACCGGCGCCATCATCGGCCCCTACCTGGGCGGGATCTTGATCAATATGGGCTATTCCACCAGCGTCAATTTTATCGTGTTCGCAGTGCCTTTGCTGCTGGCCTGTGTTGCCATCTACCTGCTACGGGCGCCGGAGTTGGAGCCGGATTAGAGGTCGCGATTATCGGGAATTGCCCCTGTTTTTAACAGTCCGAAAGCCGATGTGCGCCGCCCCTAAGGTGGCTTCCTGTGCATGTCTGGCCGCAGGACGGTAACGCCGGCAGTAATTATCCGCGCACAGGTAAGAACCGCCCTTGATAACCTTAACCGGCAGGCCCGGCTGGCGCGGGTCGTGGCCGCCCTCCCCCGGCGTGCCGTAAACCGGGTAGTACCAGTCATCGACCCATTCCCACACGTTGCCGATCATGTCATGCAGGCCGTAGCCGTTGGCGGGGAAACAACCAACCGGGGCGCTGCCGGTGTAGCCGTCTTCTCGCTCGTTCAGCAGCGGGAACATCCCCTGCCAGGTATTGGCCTGCTGCTTGCCCGCAACCAGAAATTCATCGCCCCAGGCATACACCGCCTGCTCCAGGCCGCCCCGCGCCGCGTACTCCCATTGCGCCTCCGTGGGCAGGTCATGGCCGTGCCACTCGGCGAAGGCCTGGGCATCCTCGTGGGTGATGTGTACGACCGGATGTTGTTCCAGACCCTCGATGGAACTGCCCGGCCCGGCGGGCTGGCGCCAATGCGCGCCGGGTACAAAGCGCCACCACTGGGTCAGCTTGCCGTCCGCGGCTGTCGGCATGGTGAACACCACAGAGCCGGCTTGCAGCAAGGCCGGATCGATGCCGGGGAAATCCTCCGGTTGCGGTTGGCGCTCGGCAACGGTGACGTAGCCGGTGGCGGCCACAAACTCGGCGAAGCGGGCGTTGGTGACTTCAAACCGGTCGATCCAGAAGCCATCGACCTGCACTTCCCGTAGCGGGCTTTCATCCGGATAGAAACCGGTTGCGCCCTTACTATAAACGCCGCCCTCGATCCAGGCCATACCGTCATGTTCGGAGGTTGTGCCGCAATCTGCTGCAGGCATGACGGTTGCACGCACTCCCGACTCGCCGTCCTTGGCGACAAGGTAGCCCAGCGTGGCGGCGACACCGAGCGCCAGCGTAATAAACAAGGCTTTTTTCATGCGGCTATTTTATCATCATTACACGTTATTCCTGCTTGCACAGGAATAACGGACAGCACCTCACTCATGCGGTTGACCCTGCAGCCATGCCTGCCAATTTTACCTGACCTGCCCCGATGAAGAGATTCGCTACACACTGTGTAGCAAATTGAGTTGGAGTCATAACCGGTTGATCATGCGACTGGAAAGCGCAGCAGCAAGAAACTATTACCTTTCAGAAGCTGCCCGGCAAGGTTGGAGCGTCCGGCAACTTCAGCCCAATATCAGCACACTCTATTACGAACGCCTGCTTTCTTCACAGCAGTCGGGAACAGATGATGAGTAAGTGCGCTTGTCATTCCCGCTCTCGCCCGGTAACATAGCTGCGCACAAACCTTCAGCATTAACCCTCTTTGCTCCATCATGCCCTACAAACTTGTCCTATTGGAAACGGCCAGGAAACTTGCCGAACAACATGATTTTGACGGGAGCGCGCTGCGGCAAGCCATTCCTTACCTAGAGGCCTTTCAGGGTAAGAAGTTTGTGCTCAAGATAGGCGGTTCCATCCTGCAAGATGAGCGTTTAATCCCGGCGCTGGTCAGCGACGTTGCATTCCTCAAACGCCTGGACATTGACGTCATTTTAGTGCATGGCGGCGCCCGACAACTGGACCGGCGCATGCAGGCGCTGGGCCTGAAGCCGAGCAAACGCAACGGACTGCGGGTCACTTCCCGGGAAGTGCTGGAACTGGCTAACGAAGTGTTCCTGGAGATCAGCCGCATGGTGCGGGATGCGGTCGCGCACCGCGGCTACCAGGGCGTTATCTTTGACAGAACCAGTGGCCTGGTGCGTTCCCGACAGAAGCACGCCGAACTCGGTTATGTGGGCGCACCGGTGCGTGTGGATGCTGCCTCGCTGGCGCAACAGCCTGCCGCAGCCGTGCCCATCGTTACCGCGATTACCTCGGGGCTTGAAGACGGGGAGCCCGGTTACAATGTCAACGCCGATGAAGTCGCCAGCGCCATTGCCAGCGCAGTGCGGGCAGAAAAACTGATATTGATGACCGACGAGGATGGCGTGAAAGACGCAGACGGCGCTCTGTTACCGACTCTGACCGGGCAACAGGCCGAGGCGCTGATCAAAACGGGGGTAATCCATAGTGGCATGATCCCCAAGGTGCAGGCTTGCTTAGAGCCCCTGCAACACGGCGTCAGCAAGTCCCATATCATTCGCGGCGACGCCGATTCCTTCATCAACGAAATCCTCACCGACACCGGCGTGGGGACGGAGTTTGTCAGGTAATCGCCTCGGGCGGATAGTCTGCCGGGTCGAACTGCGGCGCGGGAAATTGCGGGTTCATGTCTTCCAGGTTATCGAGCAGCAGTTGGCTGATAATCAGGTTGCGCAACCAGCGGTTTTCTGCGGGAACGACATACCAGGGCGCATAAGGCGTGGAGCAGCGTTGCAGCATAATGTCGTAGGCTTGCATGTAATCGTCCCAACGTTCCCGGTCGCGCAGGTCATCCGGCAGGAATTTCCAGTGTTTGTCCGACCGCTTCAGCCGCCGCTTCAGCCGTTTCAACTGGTACTCTTTGGAGATATGCAGCATCACCTTGACGACGCGAGTGCCGTGGTCGGTCAACATCCTTTCAAAGTCATTGATATGATCGTAACGTTTTTCAACCAGTTCGAGCGGGGCCAGACCGTGCACGCGGGCGATGAGCACATCTTCATAATGGGAGCGGTTGAACACACCGATAGAACCTTTGCGCGGGATGTGCGAGTGCACGCGCCAGAGAAAATCCCGCGCCCGTTCGGCGCCGCTCGGTGACTTGAAATTCGTCACCCGACAGGCCATGGGATTCAGCGGCGCCATCACCCGGCGAATGGTATTATCCTTGCCGGCGGTATCCATGGCCTGCAACACCAGCAGCAAGGCCTGTTTGGACTCGGCGAACAACCGGTGTTGCAACTCGTCAAGCCGCACCTGAACCTCGGCCAGTCGCGCCTCCACCTCCGCCCCATCCCGTTCCCGCACCAGGCCCTGACTGTCTCCCGGGTCGATATCAGTCAGCGCAAAGTTACCCTCCGTCGGCACGCAGTAACGTGCATAATCCAATACGAATCCGGCCATGTGTCTCCCCTGTGTATGATTTGTAAACGACCGTAACAGTACCATCAAAACGGCTGTTTAACTACCCTGCTGGCGCTCATTGAAATATCGATTGATCTCCCTTACTATTTACGGCGATGTTGAATCAGGAACAAATCACCCAGGCCGCCGCCGCCATTCACGCGGCAGAACAGGAGCGCCGGCCAACGCGGGCCGTGACCCTGACACACCCGGATATGAGTCTGGATGACGCCTACCGCGTCCAGGCGCGGTGGATGGCGCTGAAGCAGACCGAGGGGCGCGCTGTCAGCGGCTACAAGATCGGCCTGACCTCGCGTGCCATGCAGCTGAGTATGCACATCGACGAACCTGATTACGGCACTCTGCTCGATGACATGTTCTTTGCCAACGGCGCCGTGCTTGATGCCGCGCAGTACACCGACCCCAGGATAGAGGTTGAACTGGCGTTTGTGTTGAAGGAGCGGCTGGCGGGCGCGCAGGTGAGCGTGGATGACGTGATGCAGGCAACGGATTATGTCGTACCCGCCCTGGAACTGATTGCGGCGCGCAGCTACCGCGTTGACCCTGACAGCGGCTATGTGCGCAAGGTGCAGGACACCATCTCGGATAATGCCGCCGCCGCCGGAGTGATTCTGGGCGAGCAACGCATCGACCCGCACAACGTTGACCTGCGCTGGTGCGGGGCCGTGCTGTACCGCAATGAGGTGGTGGAGGAAACCGGTCTGGCCGCCGGCGTACTGGATCATCCCGCCAACGGCATCGTCTGGATTGCCAGACGGTTCGCGCCGCACGGCATCGCGCTGGAGCCTGGTCAGGTGTTGTTGTCCGGCTCGTTCACCCGGCCCGTGCCGGCGCGCGCGGGTGATGTGTTCCGGGCCGACTACGGCGACCAGGGCAGCATCGATTGCAGCTTCAGATAATGGGAACCTCTAAAAATGCCCTCCGTGGCATTTTTAGAGACGGAAATGAAAAAGTATGATTTTTCATTTCCTTCATTTTCAAGCACTTACGTTCTTAAAAATGGCAGCATATCCCTATGCCGCACGGCCACCTCTAATTTTTAGAGGTGGCCTAATGCAATTCAGCAGGTCAGAGTAACAGGCGCCTGTTACTCTGACCCAATCCATGATCGAGGAAAACTGAATGGAACTACCCGTTAACCGCTTGAAACAGGCCCTCGCCGCAGGCCGCACGCAATATGGCCTGTGGCTGGGCCTGCCTGACACCACCTGTGCCGAAATTTGCGCCGGCGCCGGGTTTGACTGGCTGGTCGTGGACACCGAGCACGGGCCATTCGACCTGCCGACAACACTGCGGCATTTGCAGACCCTTGCCGCGTACGATGTGCAGGCCGTGGTGCGACCGGTGTCTGACGATCGCAACCTGCTTAAACAGCTGCTTGATGCGGGGGCGCAGTCGCTGGTAGTACCGATGATCGAAGCGGCAGAGCAGGCGGCGCAGCTGGTGCGCGCCGTGCGCTATCCGCCCGCCGGTGTGCGCGGACTGGGCACGGCCCTGGCCCGGGCCGCGCGCTGGACCCGGATACCGGACTACCTGCATCGGGCAAACGACCAGATCTGCCTGCTGGCGCAGGTGGAAACCGAACGCGCAGTCGCGGCTTTACCGGGAATACTGGCCGTCGAAGGCATAGACGGTATCTTTGTCGGGCCGTCTGACCTGTCCGCCTCCATGGGCCACATCGGCAACGCCCGCCACCCGGATGTGGTCAAGGTGATTCGGGAAGTGCTGCGCCAGGCACGCGCAGCCGGCAAGGCCGCGGGCATACTCGCCCTGGACCCGGACCACGCACAGGAGTACCGCGCGCATGGCGCCAACATGATCGGCATCGGCACTGACACCCTGCTGCTCGCCCACAGCGCGCAACGGCTTGCCCAAAGCGTCAGCGATGAAAAAAATCAGGGTTAACACAGACGGGACTCTGCGCGCGGCCACAGTTGATGAGCAGGCGATCATCCATGTTGACGGCAAAACGATGGCGCCGGAGCAGACACGCTTGCGACCTGTTACCGAGCACGCGGTCATCTGCACTGCGTTGAATTACACCGGGCATTACCAACAACTTGTGGACGCCTTCCACCAGCCGCCCCACAATCAACCGCCGCGCCAACCGGTATTCTTCATCAAACCCGTTAATACCCTGGCAGGGCACTTGGACGAGGTAGCCTGCCCGGATGGGGTAGCTGAAATCCATACCGGGGCGGGTCTGGCTGTTGTGATCGACCGGACCGCCAGCCGGGTGACGCAGGAACAGGTGTATGATTATATCGGCGGTTACACGCTCTATAATGACTTTACCCTGGCAGAAGACAGCTATTTGAGGCCGCCGGTGACCAGCAAATGCCTGGACGGTTATGGCCCGGTCGGCCCGTACATCACCGACCGGGCAGCGATTGCCGATCCGCATGAGCTGGTCATAAGCACCTATCTGAACGGCGCATTGCAACAAACAGCCTCGACCAAAGACCTCAGATACTCCATCCCGGCCCTCATCGAAGCCCTCACGGAGTTCATGACCTTAGCGCCCGGAGCGGTAGTGGTAAGCGGCTTTCCGCCGGGGCGAGTGGCTGTGCGCCGGGGCGATGAGGTGCGGGTGGAGATAGCACAGCTCGGTTCCCTGACAAACCGGATAATATGAAGACCGCGCGAGTAAAGATAAACGGTGAAGTGCAGCAGGTGACCGTCAACGACGATTACAGTGTAGTCGCTGCGCATGGCGCGAGCTGGCGCGAGGACGAAGTGACCTGGCTGCCGCCACAGCACGGCACCGTGTTTGCGCTGGGCCTGAATTACGCGGATCATGCGGCGGAATTGGCCTTCAAGGCGCCGCAGCAACCCTTATTGTTTCTGAAAACCCCCAATACCTTCATCGGCCACAGACAGCGCAGCTACCGCCCGGATAACATCGACTACCTGCACTACGAGGCGGAACTGGTGGCAGTGATTGGCAAAACGGCGCGCCGCGTGAAGCAACGCGAAGCCATGGACTATGTGGGCGGCTACACCCTGTGCAACGATTACGCAGTGCGCGATTACCTGGAAAACTATTACCGGCCCAACCTGCGGGTAAAATGCCGCGACTCCCTGTCCCCACTGGGTCCGTATATCATCGACCGCGACGATATCGACGACCCCCACGACCTGCGCCTCAGCACCTATGTCAACGGCGAACTGCGCCAGCAGGGCACGACCCGGGACATGGTATTCAAGATCCCGTTCCTGATCGAATATCTCTCCGCGTTTATGACCCTGCAACCGGGCGACATGATATCCACTGGCACGCCCAAGGGACTCGCGGATGTGCAGCCGGGAGATGAAGTGGTGATAGAAGTTGAACAAGTAGGCCGTTTGATCAATTATATCGTTAGTGAGCAGGAATACTTTGATGAACGGGCAACTTGCCTTTAATGAATCGGCAACTTGCTGAAAACCTGAAAAAAGCGCAGACCCATTTGCGCCGTTTCCGGGACAATATCACCGCGCATCACATTAACGGAGAGACCTGCCCAGGGGTTTCCGGCGCCACCTTTGACAACCTGACGCCAACCGATAATACCTCGTTGGGTCGCGTCACCGCAGGCGCGGCGGAAGACGTCGAGCGCGCCTGTCAGGCGGCGCAGGCAGCATTCCCGGTGTGGTCGGGTGTCTCCGGTAAAGAACGCAGGAACATTCTGCATCGCTTTGCCGATCGGGTGGAACAGCGCGCCGAGGAGATCGCCCTGGTGGAAAGCATGGATTGCGGCCAGCCGATCCGTTTCATGCGCGCAGCGGCGGCGCGCGGGGCCGAAAACTTTCGCTTCTTTGCAGACCAGGCGCCGGAAGCCGGCAACGGCCTGTCGTTGCACCAGGCACAACACCTGAACTATACGAAACGCACGCCCATCGGCCCGGTGGCAGTCATTACGCCGTGGAACACGCCGTTCATGCTGGCAACCTGGAAGATTGCGCCGGCCCTGGCAGCCGGTTGTACCGTGGTGCACAAGCCGGCGGAGTTCAGTCCGTTGTCGGCCATGATCCTGGCGGAAATCAGTCAGGAAGCCGGCCTGCCGGACGGGGTCTGGAACACCGTCAACGGCTTGGGTGAGAGCGCCGGCAAACCGTTGACTGAGCATCCTGCCATCAAAGCCATCGGTTTTGTGGGCGAGACCGTAACCGGCTCCCACATCATGCGTCAGGCTGCGGCCACCCTGAAACGAATCCATGTGGAACTGGGTGGCAAAAACCCCGTTATTGTCTTCGCCGACGCTGATTTTGAGCGTGCCTTAGATGCCGTGGTCTTCATGATCTACAGCCTGAACGGGCAGCGCTGCACCTCCAGCAGTCGTTTGCTGGTACAGGACAGCATTGCCGATAAGTTCCTGGCTGCGCTGGCGCAGCGGGTTAATACAATAACAGTGGGACACCCCTTAGACCCCGCCACGGAACTGGGGCCGCTCATCCATCCCAGCCACCTGGAAAAGGTGCTGAGCTACATGGATGCGGCGCGGGCTGAGCGCGCCACCATCGTTGCCGGGGGCACGCTGGTGGAGGAGCTGGGCCCGGGCAATTATTTCAGGCCCACCTTGTTCAGTGACGCCACGAACCGGATGAAGATCGCGCGCGAAGAGATCTTCGGGCCGGTGCTGACGGCAATCCGCTTCAACGACGAAGCCGAAGCCGTAGCCCTGGCCAATGATACTTCTTATGGTCTGGCGGGTTACGTCTGGACTGCGGATTCCGGGCGCGGCATCCGCATGGCCGAAGCGCTGGAGGCCGGCATGGTCTGGGTTAATTCGGAGAACAACCGCAACCTGCCGTCGCCCTTCGGCGGCATGAAGCACAGCGGCATAGGTCGTGACGGGGGCGACTACAGCTTCGATTTTTACATGGAAACCAAGAATATCTGTATCGCCCACGGCACGCACAAAATCCCGGTTTTAGGTAGATGAGACAGGAGTACTCCATAGTCGCTCTATTGTTATTAGTGGAGCATACAGATGGGTGAGATCGTCCTGGCCGCCAAGATCACGCATGTGCCGTCCATGTACCTGTCGGAACTGCCCGGCCCGCACCAGGGATGCCGGGAGGACGCCATTGAAGGTCACCGCGAACTCAGCCGCCGCGCCCGCGCCCGCGGCGCCGATACCGCACTGGTGTTTGACGTGCACTGGCTGGTGAACAGTGGCTACCACATTAACAGCGGCGAGCATTTTCAAGGCGTTTACACCAGCCATGAGTTACCGCATTTCATCAAGGACATGGCTTACGAGTATGACGGCAACCCCGCCCTGGGCGACCTCATTGCCGAGTGCGCCAATGCCCGCGGCATCAACACCCGCTCACACCATGTCGATAGTCTGACCCTGGAATACGGCACCCTGGTGCCGATGCGCTACATGAACCAGGATCGCCACTTCAAGGTGGTGTCGGTGGCGGCCTGGTGCGCCTGGCACGACCTGAATGATTCTCGTACCTTCGGCGAGGCGGTGCGGGAGGCCATCGAACAAAGTGACAGCAAGGTCATGGTGTTAGCCAGTGGCTCGTTGTCCCACCGTTTTAACGACAACTCCAATGCCGGCGACAAGATCTTCCAGATCAGCGACGAGTTCTACCAGCAGATGGACCTGCGCGTAGTGGATCTGTGGCAGCAGGGTGATTTCAAGACCTTCACGGAGATGTTCCACGAATACGCCTACCGTTGCCATGGCGAGGGTTGGATGCACGACACCGCGATGCTGCTCGGTATGCTGGGCTGGGACGCCTACGACCGGCCGGTGGAGATCATCAGTGACTATTTCCCCAGCTCCGGCACCGGGCAGATCAACGTGGAATTTCCGGTAAACTGAGCATGCCCCATTTCATCCTGGAATACTCGGCCAACCTTGACGACGACCTGGACCTGAATGGCCTGTTCAAGGCCCTGCGCGAGACTGCCATCGACACCGGCGTGTTCGCTCTGGGCGGCGTGCGTTTTCGCGCCCACCGTTGTGAACACTACCTGATCGCAGACGGCGACCCCGACAATGCCTTCATACACCTGACCGCTCGCATCGGTCGGCGCCGCGACCCGGACGTCAGGCGCGAGGTGGGAGAGAAGCTGTTCGATACCCTGACGCAGCACTTGGACAGCCTCTACCAGCAACGCCCGCTGGCAATTTCATTCGAGTTGACGGAGCTCACCTTCGGCCTGAGTTTCAGGAAGAACAATATCCATGAGAAGATAAAGCGGGAACAGGGAGCAGGCTAGGCCCAGTGAGTAAAGAGTCACCTTGCAGGCGACACAGTAGTCCACTGGATGCCGGAACAAGTCCGGCATGACGAGAAAAACGCAGGCGGCACGTTATATCATTTACCCGCGATGAAATGTGTCCAGTACCCCTCCCGCCATTTCACATCGACATAACGGAACCCGGCAGCCAACAGCCAGGATTTCTGGTCGTCGTAAGCATCCGGCCGGTCATACGCCTCGTAGTGCTCGGTCAACCAATCCCATTTCTCCCGGTCCGGGTGGTTGGCATTCACAAACGCCTCCCACTCCCGCAGCAGCCCCGCATGTTCGGCAGAGCTTTTGTTGATCATCAGGTCTGAGCAGGTGAATATGCCGTCCTGCTTGAGCGCTTTGTGCAGCAGCGGAAATATCCATTGTTTTTCTTCACTGTCACTGTGGTGCAGGCTGAAACAGGCGGCAACAAGGTCGAAATAATCCTCAGGGAAGGTATAATCCCGGAAGTAGCTCCTGACACAGGTTATATTTTCGCCGGAAAACCGCTTGCAGCATAATTCCAACATGTCAGGCGAGGCGTCAAGCAAGGTATATTCCGCGTCGGGAAATCTCTCCAGCAACAGGGCCATTACGTTTCCATTGCCGCAGCCTAAGTCCAGGATTCTGCGCGCGGAAAAATCTTCGGGCAGGCTGTCGCAAAGACCGGACAACAGCCGCAGGTAGTGGGGCACGCAACGGATCATGTCCTCCGTGTAGGTATTGGAGAACCGGTCGAATTCGGCGGCAAGTGTTTCCCTTATTTTCATGGTGATATTTTACATTATAACGATCCGATATGTCCCTGCTTGAGCCGCTCGCCATCCTCTCCGGCATCCTGCCGATTACTACGGCCGTGCCACTGCACGGCCACCTCTAATTTTTGCTATGTAACTTAATTATACCACTCTGTCATTAGGGCGCGCGCGGGTGGGTCTGCACAGGGGGTGAGACCGTGAAGGGTGCTGGCGTTGTGGCGTGGCTCGC
>JAPORZ010000105.1 GCA_026709915.1 Gammaproteobacteria bacterium | reverse complement strand
TTTCTCAGTTACATACCGGCGGGGTGTGCAGCGCTCTGATCATGAAGGTTTAGAGACGGAAACGAAAAAATGTGATTTTTCGTTTCCCTCATTGCGTCCCTCCCTGGACGCAACCCTACGGGCAGCTATCGCTGTGCAAATCGTCTATCCTGACGATTTGTCATTTTCAAGCACTTACGTGCTTAAAAATGGCAGCATATCCTTATGCTGCACGGGCGCCTCTAATTTTTAGAGGCGCCCTTATGACGCTCATTTTTTCGTGATTTTGGGGCCGATATAGACGACCTTCAGTTTTGTATCTTTTGGCGTCAACGGCCAGTGGAAGTGAATCCGAAAATCTTGTATGCCTATCTTCCCGTGCCATGGGCAAAACAAGTCTTGGCCGGTGTTTGTATCCCGAAAAGTAAGTTTGCTCCTGAATTTATTCTTGTTGATTTCAGATTCGTCTGAAAATGTTGCAGCCCCCCCTTGAAAGTATTTCCTGATAAGTTCGTTGGTTTCACCGGTATAAGTGCCCTTTTGGTCCCGGCTTAATACGACACTATCCAAAACTTCAAGTAACTCGGTAACCCGTTCAGCGAGCCCCTCCCCGAAAGGATGTCGGGACAGAGGAGCGTCAACTGTGTCCAGTATTATCAACTGAGTAAGGTCCTGGCGGGAATATGCCAGAAATTCGCCCCAATTTTGCGGTGACACCACACTTTCTGCCTCATGGCGAAGTGCTTGGAGTTTATATGTGTTCGGGACTTCTATATTGCCTAGTGGGGCTTCCGTAAGCCCATGTAGAACAAGTAATGGGGTTAGCGTGAAGCAATAATGGCCTCCTACCATGCTGTAGACCGCGCTGGGCTTGCGGGCGAGCATTCTACGAGCGGCTTCTCCAAGACCCTGATCAGTCACGTCCTGGCCCTCATACTGGAAATAGTCATCTTGTTGTGATGCCCGATCATCATCCCAGAATGGCCCGCGGTTAACGGCCCAACTCATGGCTTGCACCTTGAAATCCCTGTCGCGGCTGCGATAAACAGCTTCTTGGAAAGAGCTCGAGGAAGTTACGGGTCGTCCGTAAAGGCTACGCGAACAAAGAAGTCGTTGCCTGACGGCCTCAGATATTGCGCGCAGGCGGAGTAGTTTCCCGAGATCGTTACAAAAAGTCCCCACATCAGGATACTGTCCGGTAAAGGAAAGGTCATTGAATAGCCAGTACACCGGTGAGTCATTCCCACCCTGTAAGTTTGGCAAGATCACGTTCTGTCTGGTCAAAAAAACCGCGTGGCCACTCACTCAAAGTTCCTTTTGCATCAAGCAATGGTGATACGACATGTGGCGGATCATCCGGTTTTCGAGGTGGGCGGTTAAAGAAATGCACCCCGACCGTCTCCGGTGGGATATTTTTTTGTGCTATCGCTAACCTGACGCCGTTGAGAATATGATCGCTATGGGTTTCGATAAGAATCTGAACGCCTGCAGCAGCAAAATGCGTAAGAATACTGCCCATTGCCGACTGACCCTCCGGGTGAAGATGGGCCTCCGGGCTGTCCACAATTATCACCTGTCCTGGCTTTGCCAGAAGTAAAGCCAGAACGAGGGGGAAGGCATAAGTGAGGCCATAACCGATATTTGCAGGACGCCGGTATGCTTCGGTTACGTGAGTTTTCAGCTCAAACCGGACGAGTAAGGTGTTCACAATTTTTTCGGCGTTGGCGTCCACCCCGGGAAAGATATCCGATAGCCAAGCATTCAACTGGTGCCGAAATCCAAAGGAATCTTCATCGGGGTGCCGACGTGTGACATCAACCTCGTCGTCAAGATAGCGTTCAAACCACCAGGGAGCGAATTCACCTTCAACTCCAACATCGGCATGTACCGGGTCACTGACCATAGGAGACGGGAATGTATCTGGCGTTCCGGAGCGCATAGCACTGATGAATACCGTCGAGCAGACAGACTTGAACAGTGCAGCCAATTCACCGGACATGGGGGCACTCGGACAAAGCAGCCTTTCAGCTCCAGCACCTGATAAAGATGAATGTTCAGGTTCCGGGAAGAATGTGGCCCCGGCAACGGCAAGGCTCGTTTCACCGGGCTTATCAGCCTCCAACGTCCAAGTGGCGCTGGCTTGTTCGGTCTCAACACTGAAGACTATGACTTTGTTATTGCCTTGCTCATGGATCGCTTCCCCCGAGGTTCCAAGCTTTGTCAAGGAACCATTGAGGAGAACGCGCTGGCCTGCTCCACCAGAACGCATGGTCTGGGCCAGCAAAAGAAGTGGTTGCAGTGCAGTCGATTTGCCGGCGGCATTAAACCCAGTGAGCAAGGTGAGCGGCGCAATCGGAAGCGATAACGCCGAGAAGCACTTCAGGTTTTCTATGTGGAGGCGGGTCAGCATTCTATCATATCTTTGAATGCATCTTGCGCCAGAGAGAAACGATCATGTACCTGCCCCGTGCTGTTTGTCGAGTAACTTATGGCATGCTCGAATTTGTTATTGTCAAGCAAGTTGCGGGCAATTTCACGTGCATGTTCCTTATTGTCATTGATCAACCTTCCGTCCGCCTGTGTGAAAAGCACTGAAAAAACATCGAACAGAGAGATATTAATGACAGTTCGTGCCGTGCTATAGCCATTGTATGCAAGAGATTTACGAAAGGCATGGTCTCTGAATAGAAGGTAATTGATATTCATCGAATGTCGGAAATCCGAACTCATAATATCGAACTTCTGCTCATCCTGCTGGTTCAATTTAGCCAGCGTCCTGGCCAAAAAAGCGTCCATATCTCCTGCCTTGTATTCCCGATATCCCAGCAAATAAAAAGCGCAAAAGCGATTGATGGCCTCTCGGTCACGCATAATCTTGCTGTTGAGACCGCCCCTGATTACCTTCCGGAACGAGGCATGCTCTGAAGCTTCGCGCAACCAACGTGTGGCAGGCCCATTATACAGGCTGTTACGCATCTGCTGTCGACTTAGAGCCACCCCACTGTTCACCCGCTCAAATATGTTGAGCTTGGCTCGTTCCGGTGCTTCCCGGTCGAGTATATAAAGGGTAAGCTGAGTATCCTCGATACGCTCTTGCAGGTCTAGCGGCAATTCCTTAAAACGTTTACCATCAAGCTCAGGAGGGGGCTTGTCAGCATCTTGGTTGTTATTTAATCCTTTGAGAGCAAGTTTCCCATCCAAGAACCGGGAAAATGTCACAAGACGCTGCAAACCATCGACTACAATTATACGACCATCTTGCGCTTCCGCCAGGTAAAATACAGGCAAGGGTATTCTCATAAGGCATGACTCGATGAGGCGGGATTGTTTATCCTCCGGCCAGATGAAATCACGCTGAAAGTCCGGATCAAGCTGATAGCGGCCGTTTCTGATCCGCCGCACCACATCACCGACCGGCCGAGTTGCCGTGCGGATGAAGACGGAATTGAGAGGATAATCACCCCATCCGGTTCCACTACCGGTATCCAAGCCTTCTATTTTTTCCGATTCGGTATCTTCGACGCTCTGATCCGTCACAGCGCTATCTTGTATCATATTGTTCACTTGTACTTCTAAAGATGGCTCAAGTTGTCAGGTATGAGAGGTAGCAAGATCGTGGTGAATTATAATAATAGAAAGAGTGAGCTTTGTCTTCACTGTCGGGCTAAACCGAACCAACGCATTCGGGGCTGGTTTACCCTCATCACTTGTGAATCCGGCTTCAATGATGGGCATAATCCGGCCGGTAAGCAATGGAGGCAGGTAAAGTCATTGCAGTCTGGGCGCCAACCCGACGGATCAAATAAGGGCCTCTGCCAAACCTTTCTATTGCCGCCCTCGCCGCATTGTCGAAGTTGTCATACGATGCAATAAACTGGCTGTTGTAGATCACGACAAACTTACCCAAATGATGTTCGTGTAACTCATCTGATATTTTCTCGAATGCGTTGATATTGTCATCAAGAGTATGTATTTTATTAGTCATGATTTCCTCCACAGGAAAGTCCATCTCCTCTTTTGCTGATGTATGGTTAAATCAGCACTGTCCTGCACCACTGAGCTTCAGTATAGCACCACTTGTAAAAACATTGTCGTAAACCCTCATGATCAAGAAACCGCTGTAGATGCTGCGGGCAAACGACAACACATTATGATGGATAGGCTCCCTGAAAAGGGCAGGTCATCGGCAGATGTTATAATGCTCCAATTATTTCTGATGGCGGGGTGACATAATGGCGATTACCAACCACGAGCGGGTCGGCAAGGCGCTGGGGTTGTTGAAGGCGGGGTTGGGGCCGTTTGTCGAGCGCGAGTTCAAGAGCGCCATACAGTCCCGGCAGGTGGATGGTCACAAGCTGCGAGATTATGCTGAAGATCCCAAGCTGGCGGAAAAAACCATCAGCGAGTGGGACAGCGCCGCATTGCTCAAGCTCTTATGGGAAACTTGGAACGATGTATTCCGGCAAACGTTGGGGCCGGCAGAGCGGGGGCTGGTGGGTGAGTTGCGCGGGATTCGCAACAAGTGGGCGCACCAGGAAAGTTTCTCCAGTGACGATGCTTATCGCGCGCTGGACTCGATCGAGCGCTTGTTAAAGGCCGTTTCTGCCTCGGAATCCGGTGCAGTTGAGCGACTCAGGCTGGAACTGCTGCGCACGCGTTTTGATGAACAGACCCGGGGTGAGCGCAGGAAGCAGACCGGTCTGGCGCTGGACACCGGCGCCACAGGCAACCTGAAACCCTGGCGTGAGGTGATTACTCCGCACGAGGATGTGGCCAGTGGCCGTTACCAGCAGGCGGAGTTCGCCGCCGACCTCTCCCAGGTGCACAAGGGCGAGGGCGCCGCCGAGTACCGCGAGCCGCTGGAGTTTTTCCGCCGCACCTACCTGACCGACAGCCTGAAAAAGCTGCTGGTTAATGCGATCCTGCGTCTGCACGGGCGCGGCGGTGACCCGGTGGTGCAGTTGCAAACAAACTTTGGTGGCGGCAAGACCCATTCCATGCTGGCCTTGTATCACCTGTTTTCCGGGGTTAAGCCGACCGATCTGCCCGGTATGGATGAGTTGTTGCAGGAAGCCGGCGTCGACAAGTTGCCACAGGCAAAGCGTGTGGTGCTGGTCGGCACCAGGATTTCTCCGGGGAAACCGGATAAGAAAGACGACGGTGTGGAGGTGCGCACCCTTTGGGGCGAACTGGCTTGGCAGTTGGGCGGCAAGGCGGCCTGGCAAATGCTGGATGCCGATGATGAGCACGCCACCAATCCCGGCGATACGCTGCGGCAGTTGTTCAGGCAATACGGCCCGTGCGTGATACTCATTGATGAGTGGGTCGCTTATGCCCGCCAGTTACACGAGGACAGCGACCTGCCGGGCGGCAGCTTCGATACCCAGTTCAGTTTTGCTCAGGCCTTGACGGAAGCAGCCAAGGCCGCCGACAACTGCTTGCTGGTCATCAGCTTGCCCGCATCGGACACGGCCTCCTCGCATTATGAAACTGCCGAGGTTGGCGGACAGCGCGGGGTACAAGCATTGCAGCGCTTGAAAAACGTCATTGGCCGGGTCGAATCGGCCTGGCGTCCGGCCAGCGCCGAGGAGGGGTTTGAGATCGTCCGGCGCCGCTTGTTCCAGCCCTTGAGCGGCAATGACGCCTACAAACACCGCGATGTAGTGGCCCGGGAGTTCACCGAACTCTACCGGCGTCAGGGCCAGGAGTTTCCGGCCCAATGCCGGGAGGCGGACTATGAGCAGCGTATCCGCTCCGCTTACCCGATACATCCCGAAATTTTTGACCGTTTGTATGAGGACTGGTCCACCCTGGTGCATTTCCAGCGCACCCGCGGCGTGTTGCGTCTGATGGCGGCGGTCATCCACAACCTGTGGGAGGCAGGTGACAAGAGCGCCTTAATTCTGCCGTGCAGCATCGCCATTGATGATGGCAATATTCAACGGGAGCTGACCCGCTACCTGCCGGATAACTGGACGCCGATCATTGAAAAAGATGTGGACGGCGCCGGTTCCCTGCCACGGCAAATCGACCGGCAGGCGCCGAATCTGGGCAAGCTGTCTGCCTGTCGGCGCGTGGCCCGTACGATTTACCTGGGCTCGGCCCCCGGCGTCGGCTCGGCGCACCAGGGAGTGGATGATCGGCAGGTCAAGCTCGGCTGCGTGATGCCGGGAGAAACGTCGGCCCTGTTCGGTGATGCCTTGCTGCGTCTGGCAAATGCCGCAACCTACCTGTACCGGGACGGTAGCCGCTACTGGTACGCCACGCAGCCCACGGTAAGGAAGCTGGCCGAAGATCGCGCTGAGCAGTTTGGGCGCGACCCGGACAAAGTCGCGGTGGCACTGGCCGACAGGCTGCGGGCCGACCTGCGGCAAACCGGCACTTTCGGCAAGGTGCATCCCTTGCCCCAAAGCGCCCAGGATGTACCCGACGATCAGGAGGCGCGTCTGGTCGTGCTGGGGGTGGAGCAACCCTACAGTAAGGAGGATGGCAGCGCCGCGCAAATTGCCGCTGCAACTATCTTGGAATCCAGAGGCAGCGCGCCGCGCCTCTACCGCAACGCCTTGGTGTGTCTGGCGGCTGACCAGGCGCGGGTGCAGGAACTGGACGAGGCCGAGCAGCGCTATCGCGGGTTACAAGTCGGGCAGATGCAGAAAACGGAGTTATTACGCGCAGGGCTGTTGGTAAAGCCGGATGTGGCGCGCAGACAGCTGGATGAGGAGAGAGAAATTGGGGAACCTGAGCCCGATGACGGACATGAAGTGGGAGTTGCAGGCGGCCAAACCCCAAAAGGCAGCGCAGACAAGGGGACAGCTCAGCCGCTGCCCCGCCGCTTTCACGGTTGCGTGGAATTGGACGCCGCCAGAGTGGGACGCGATGCCGGCCAGGTGGCCGAGGAGGTCATTTCACATCTCTCCGGTCTGATCGGCGCGGACGTTACGGTTACGCTGGAAATTGCCGCCAATATTCCCGACGGCGCGCCGGATAATGTTGTTCGGACTGTGACGGAAAACAGCAATACGCTGAAGTTCCGCAGCCACGGCTTTGAGAAGGACTGAGAACAAAGCGCCTCGCCGGTAGTTTCCCGGGCAATCGGCTTGAACTTGACCAACAGGTCAATGTCGTTGTTCCGGCAGAACGAAGAGCGAGTATTCTATCCCAAACTATTTACGGGATTGTGCCCAATCTCAACGTGAATTGAAGTTACAGTGGCAGTCAGACGGTGCAACGTGATCATTTCAACCCGGCTGATAGTCCCCTGTATATTGACTTAGCTGTTTGTTGAAGATCATCAAGCCGTCATCGGCTTCCCGGTTGGTTGCGTGGGCAAGCAGTTGTGCCTTGATATCGCCGTAATCAGACCAGTTTTGTGCGGCGCTGTATTGTTGCAACTGGTGTAATACCTTGACCATGATGCGAAAACTGTCGCGCCGTGTCGCCTGACGCAGGCCGTTCAGGTAATTTTCACGACATACCGTGGGCACGACAATCTTGTGCTGGTCATGCGCCACCAGTTCGGCGTTCATCATGATGCGTGCCATGCGTCCGTTACCGTCGTTGAATGGGTGCACTTCAGCGATCATGAAGTGCATGAACAATGCGCGTTTAATACCGGGCCTTAGTTGCCGATAGAATTCAAAACCTTGCAGCAGCGTACCTTCCACAAGTTCCGGCCGGACAAACTGTGTGGCGCCGGCCTGATTGGGAACCTGTTTGAACCGGCCCGGCTGTTGGTCGGGACGTTGCGCCAGCAGGATGCCATGTCGTGATTTCAGTACGCAGATGAGGCTCTCGGCGCTATCAGGGGTAAGCGTCATCTCTGCGTGGTCGTGGGTAATGTCGATATGCGACAGCAAATCGTGGCTGTCTTCACGTCGTTGATATAGCGCTCGACCGGAGCTGACGATGCGCTCGGCTTCGTCCATGGTGAACCGTGTCCCTTCAATATAATTAGAGAAATAACTTTCAAAGAAAGCAAGGTTGCGCCAGCCGGCATTGTCATAGGTATAGCTGTGTTCAGTCAGGTCGAGTTTGGCAAGGTAGCTTGCCAATGCGGAAAAGCGCTCAAGCCTTTCCCGGTCAAAGGGTTTGCCCTGCGCCTGCGCAATACCGGCGCGTGTGACCAGCGTGCCACCGACCGGATGGGTCTTTAGTATCGCGGCCGCCATTTCGTTGAGTTGTTGCTGTTGTCGCTCCTTGCCGAGTAAAGGCGCGAGGGCTGACGCTGCCTCCCTCAGTTGGTTTATCCCGGCCTCACCGCGCACTGCCAGTTCGTCCAGCAGTTGTAACTCGACCCATGCTCTCCCCAGTTTTTTCGGGGAGTCTGCTTGGGCACGCATTGAGGTGAGATTCTCCAACAGTTGGCGCGGCACATTACTGCGCTGCATTGTCGCAGAGAAAGGTTCCGTGCCATGTTCTACGTTGCCCGCCTCAATGCTCAAGCGCAGCGGGCCAACACTGACGGTGCGGCGCACGCCCGCAGCCACCATCAAATAGACGCGATTGTCGATGGGACGTAACTCACACGCGGTGCTGTAAACCGCCACCGGATCAGTGAAAAGAAAATTGGCAATAGTTACCCAACCGGTGTGTATAGTCTGTGTAATCTCTATCGGGTCATAACTGTCTATGTAAATGCCACGGCGCACTCGCGTGAGCTCGCCGCGGCGAAAACGCTGTTGCAGCGCGCGCCGCGTAAGTACATCAGTGACAAAAAAAAGTGTCGCCATAATGTGCCAGAAATCAGTTTAGTTGTTAATAATTGTAACAAATTTGTTAATTTAGTCAATATCTCTCTCACATTTGTAAGTGTTTCACCCCGGCTGGAGGGGCAGGATGCCCCCGACCCCGGACGCAAGAAGGGACAGGTAATCGGTGGATGTTACTTGGACTGTTTTTCCACCCGGCGCAGGAATACCTGCATTTCTTTAGCGGCCTGGAGGTCGCCGCGTTGTTCGGCGACGGTGATGCCTTGTTGGAAGGCGCGGCTTGCTTCGGGGTATCTGCCGGCGGCGGTCAGGGTGCGGCCGTACAGCTTCCAGGCGGCGGAGTAGTCCGGGTTCAGCTCAGTGGCGCGGGCCAGGTGCCGCGCGGCGTTAGCGTAGTCCTGTTGTTGATAGAGCAGGTTGCCCAGGGTAAAACGCAGCAGCGCGTTGTCCTGGCCTTGTTCCAGCATCGCTTCGAGTGTTGCGGTGTCCATCAGTCGGGTAAGTTTGCCATTCAACAATGGCGTTTCTGAGCCACCAGCATCGCTTCGTTCCTGAACCCGCGGCGGGTGTCGCCCACCGCGCCTTCCTCATGGTAGTGCAACACCTGCAGGGAAGGGAAAAGTTGCAGCAGTTCGTTCGGCGCCAGCCGGTAAGCGGGGTTGTCGGGGCCGGTGTCGGTGACTTTTTCCCGGATGAAGGTCTGGTAGAACAGCAAACCCCGCGCACGCAGCGCGGCGCTGATAGCGGGGGCAAGGGTGCGGTCCAGGAAGCGGCTGACAACGATGACATCGAAGGACTCGGGGGTGGGAGGGTCGATTGTGACGTCACGTTGTTCGGTAATCAGTGACAGTCGGCGTTGGCTTGCCTGTTCTGAAAGCGCTTGTATGGCTACCCCGGAAATATCCCAAGCCCGGGTGGCAAGGCCGCAGGCGGCAAGGAACAGCGCGTTGCCGCCGCGTCCGCACGCTAAGTCCAGGGCCTCGCCTCTGGTGGGCAGTAAATGTATATGGGAAGACAGTACGCGGCAGGGGCCAACGGACTTTGCCGCGCTGCCGGTGTAAATTCTATCCCATTTGACCTGGTCTGTTTCGTTCATTTCACTTGCGCCAGAAGGTCGGCGTCAGCAGCACCAGCAGGGTGAAAATTTCCAGCCGTCCCAGCAACATGGCCAGACACAGCAGCCATTTGGCTGTGTCGTTGATGCCGGTGTAATTGGCACTGACCTCACCCAGGCCCGGCCCTAAGTTGTTGAGGCAGGCGGCCACTGCGGAAAACGCTGTGATCTGGTCCAGACCGGTTGCCATCAACAGTATCAACAACAGCGCAAACACGGCCACATAAGAGGCAAAAAAGCCCCACACTGCGTTAATAACGGATTCGTCCACCGGTTTGCCGCCCAGTTTAATGCGGAAAATAGCGCTGGGATGAATCAGGCGCCGGATTTCCCGTCGGCCCTGCTTGTACAGCAGCACGATGCGGATCACTTTCAGGCCACCGCCGGTGGAACCGGCACAGGCGCCAATAAAGCTGGCAAACAGCAGCAGCACCGGCAGGAACGTGGGCCAGTCCTGGTAGGCCGCGGTGGTAAAGCCGGTGGTGGTGGCGATGGATACAGACTGAAAAATCCCGTGGCTGAGCGTACCCAAGGTATCGGCATAGGTGGCCTTGGCCCACAGGTAAACACAGGTAATCACGCATAATCCGCATAACACGCCGATGAATGCCTTGACCTCGGAATCCCGGCGATAAGTAGCCAGACTGAAGGAACGCCAGGCCATGAAGTGCAGGGTGAAGTTGATACC
Source organism: Gammaproteobacteria bacterium (assembly GCA_026709915.1). Taxonomy (GTDB): domain Bacteria; phylum Pseudomonadota; class Gammaproteobacteria; order Eutrophobiales; family Eutrophobiaceae; genus JAAXHV01. Next base: position 10,854 of record JAPORZ010000105.1, on the reverse strand, counting down.
CGCGATCAACATGAAGACTACCGCTACGGCGTTGATCAGTTCACTGTCAAAGTGACCGATACTGCGGTCGTGGGTGGAAAAGCCACCGATGGACACCGTAGAAAAGCTGTGGCTGACGGCGTCGAACAGCGACATCCCGGCCAGCCAGTACATGAACGCGCAGGCAATGGTCAGCGACAGGTAGATATACCACAGCGCCTTGGCGGTTTCGGTGATGCGGGGCGTCAGTTTGGAGTCCTTGATCGGCCCCGGAGTCTCGGCGCGGTAGAGCTGCATGCCGCCGATGCCGAGCATGGGCAGCACGGCCACCGCTAGCACGATGATGCCCATACCGCCCAGCCATTGCAGCTGTTGTCGATAAAACAGCAGCGATCGCGGCAGCTCGTCCAGCCCGGTCAATACCGTGGCGCCGGTGGTAGTCAGGCCGGATACGGATTCAAATACCGAGTCGGTGAAAGAGATATAAGGCTTGCCGGTGAGCAGGAACGGCATGGCCCCGGCCAGACCCAGCCCGGCCCAGAACAATACCACCACGATAAAACCGTCACGCAACCGCAGCTCCTTCTTCACCTTGTACACCGGCAACCACAGGAACGCGCCCACTGTGAGGATGAGGAACAAGCACAGCAGCAACGCTTTTAGCGTTTTTTCCTCGTAGAAAATCGCCAGCGCCAGCGGCGGCAACAGGGTTGTGCTGAACAGCATCAGCAGCAACCCCAGGGTTTTCTGGATGGCGAGAAATTGCATTAACTGTTGAATTGAGTCGGCACGGGGAACTCAGATATTACAGAAACGTAACCCGCACCTGGAACAGTTTTTCCACCTCCGGCACGCGGCTTTTGTCGCCGACCAGCAGGATGACGTGGTCTTCCGAGGCGATGACGGTGTCGTGGTGGACGATGATCACCTTGTCGTCGCGCACAATGGCGCCGATGCTGGTGTCCGGCGGCAGGGTCAGTTCCTCAATCGTCCTGCCGACCACATTGGAGGTGTTGCGGTCGCCGTGGGCGACGGCTTCGATGGCCTCTGCGGCGCCGCGTCGCAGTGAGTGCACCACCACCACATCGCCCTTGCGGATATGCGCCAGCAGGCTGCCGATGGTAGCCTGTTGCGGGGAGATGGCGATATCGATGACATTGCTTTGCACCAGGTCCACGTAGGCTGCCCGATTGATCAAGGCCATGACCTTGTGCGCGCCTAAGCGCTTGGCCAGCATACAGGAGATGATGTTGGCTTCATCAGCATTGGTCAGGGCGCAGAATACATCGGTGTTCTCTATATTTTCTTCCAGCAGCAGTTCTTCATCGGCGGCATCGCCGTTCAGGACAATGGCATGGCTCAGTTCCTCTGCCGCCTGGCGCGCGGTGTGCGCCGACAGTTCGATGACCTTTACCTGGTATTTCTTCTCCAGCAACTTCGCCAGCCGCCGGCCGATATTGCCGCCGCCGGCGATGATGATGCGTTTTACCGGCTCATCTGTGTGTTTGGTCGATTTCAGCAGGTTTTTGATATGTTTGGGGGCGCCGATGATGAATACTTCATCACCGGCGAGTATTTCCGTGTCGCCGTCGGGGATGATCGTCTGCCCGCCGCGGAAGATAGAGACGATGCGAAATTCGATAGTCGGCAGGCGTCCGCTGAGCTCGCTTATGCGCTTGTCGACGAGCATGCTTTGCGGCACTATCTTCAGCGCCACCATCTGCACCCGGCCGGAGGCAAAATCCAGTACCTGCAAGGCGCCGGGGACGCCAATCAGGCGCGCGATATATTCGGTCACCACCTGTTCCGGACTGATCAATACGTCCACCGGCATGGCTTCCTGGGCAAAAAACCCCGCGCTGTTCAGGTATTCGCTGTTGCGCACCCGGGCAATTTTCATCGGCGTGTGGAACATGGTGTAGGCCACCTGGCAGGCGACCATGTTAATTTCGTCGCTGTTGGTGACTGCGATGATCATGTCTGCGTCGCGGGCGCCTGCCTGCGCCAGTGTGGAGGGGTGGGACGCAACCCCGGTCACGGTCTTTAAGTCCAGCCGTTCCTGTAAATTGCGCAACGGCGCCGGGTCGTGGTCGATGAGGGTAATGTCATTGGCTTCACTGCAAAGATTGGCGGCTACGGATGAACCGACCTGGCCTGCCCCCAGAATGATAATCTTCACGACTTGATATCAATACCGAGGGACTTGAGCTTCCGGTACAGGTGAGTGCGTTCCATGTGGACGTTCCGGGCCATTTTACTGACACTGCCGTTGGCCAGTTTCAACTGATACTCCAGGTAATCCCGTTCAAAGTTTTCCCGGGCCTGGCGCAGGGGTAAATCGAGGTTTTTCACGCTGTCGGCAGCTTTTTTGACCGGCATATCGCCCAGCGTTGTTTCGACTTCCTCCAGGTCGATGGCCGTGGGGCCGCCCAGTATCAGCATTCTCTGCACCAGATTTTTCAGTTCCCTGATATTGCCCGGCCAGGGATAGCGGCGCAGCCGGTTCTGTGCGGCAGTAGTGAAAGATCGGTACGGAAGTCCCTCCTGCTCGACCAGGAAATTGACAAAATATTCCAGCACCGCGGGGACATCTTCGTAATGTTCACGCAGCGCCGGTACGGTGATCGGCACAACGTTGAGTTGAAAATAGAGCTCGTCTAAGAACGCGCCCTCTTGCACCCGGTTGGCAAGGTTGTGGCGGGTCGCCGCAATAACCCTGGCACTGAGCGTAATCGGGGTGGAGCCGTTAACCCGCTTGTAAGACCTGTCTTTCAGCATGTCGCACAAGCGCGCTTGCGCAACCTGATCCATATCGGCAATATCCTTGATGAACAGGGTGCCGCCCTCTGCCTCATCAAGGTGACCCGTTATTGCTTCATCCTGGACCTGTTCACCATACAACTCGTTGATGACAGCTTCAGGTTCCCGGGCTGACACGCTGACGTTGACAAAAGACTTGTCTCTGCGGGCGCCGGCTGTGTGCAAGTGGCGGGCGAGCGCCTCTTTGTCGGTGCCCGGCTCTCCCACAATCAACACCGGCGTATCGAGGTCGGCGACCTTGTGCAGTTGCTCGCGCAGGTTCGACATCAGCCTGCTTTTACCGATAATGCGGTAGGACGCATTGGAGTCCAGACGTAGCCTCAGGTTTTCTTTTTGCAGTCTTGACGCCTGCAGGGCATTCCTGATGGTCAGCATCAACTTGGCCAGGGACAGCGGTTTTTCCAGGTAATCGTAGGCGCCGAGGCGCGTGGCCTCCACCGCAGTGCCGATGTTGCCATGCCCGGACATCATGATGACCGGACTGCTCAGCTTGCCCGAGTCACGCCATTCCTTTAACAGGGTAATGCCGTCCATGTCCGGCATCCAGATATCGAGCAACACCAGGCGCGGACGGAATTGCTCCAGCAAGGTGCGGGCCGCGGCGGCGTTTTCCGCGGTAGCTACCTCAAAACCCTCATCCACAAGAATTTCCCGGATCAGCCTCCTGATCTCGGCCTCATCATCGACAACGAGAATTTTCTCACCGTTCACATTGCATCTCTGTTTGCGGCAACCATGCGTTCCGGCACGTTATCGCTGCGGTTGACCGGCAGCCTGATGATGACACAGGCGCCCGGTTCGTTTTCATTGTTGTTAATCATGACCAGACCGCCATGTTCTTCGATAATTTTCTTCACAATGGCCAACCCCAGGCCCGTGCCTTTTTGCTTGGTAGTCACGTAGGGTTCAAACACAGCCGACATTATATCCTTGTTTAGCCCACTTCCGGTATCCCGGATACGAATTTCCACATAATCCATAGTCGGCTGGCTTATCTGGGCGGTGGAGATTAACACAGATAGAGGTTCTTGCGGCCGGCCTGCATCCAACGCGTTCGTGATGACGTTGTTGAAAACCTGCCGCAGGCGCTCCGGGTCGGCGCTGATCACCGCCAGCTCCCGGCTCAGGTTGAGACTGATGTTGGCGTTGGTGTCCATGTTGTTGTAGAGATCGGCGACTTCCTCCAGCAGGCTGTTGACGTCCACCGCACGCGGTGTCATGACCGGCGCTCTGGCATAATCAGAAAAGGCGCTCACCATGCCTTTCATGGTTTCCACCTGGTTGATGATCGTGTTAGTGAGCCGGCCCAGCGTCTTTGCCTGATCCGGGGGCGAGCTATCGAGATATTTATGGCGCAGGCGTTCCGCGGCCAGTTGTATGGGGGTCAGCGGATTCCTGATTTCGTGCGCCAGACGCCGCGCCATCTCGCTCCAGGCCGCATCCCGTTGGCCCTGCAACAATGCCGTGATGTCATCGAATACGACGATATGCACCGGCGCCTGTTCCTGCGCCGGCACCACGGAGGTGCCCCTGCAGATAAGCACCTGGCGCCCGCTGGCGCCGAACAGGATAACCTGTCGCTCCCACACGTGTTCCACTTGATCAGACTGGGCGTCGATCAGTTTGTGCAGTGGTTCCAAGTGGTTATAGCGTGCACAGAGCTGCGCAAACGGATGCCCGATAATCTTGCCCAGGTCGAGCCCGAGGATGCGCCCGCCACTGATGTTGATGGTGCGCAGGCAGTTTGCCGCGTCCAGCACCAGCACGCCCGAGGATAACCGTTCCAGCACGGCTTCCAGGTATTTTTGTTGGGTTTCCGCCTCGTCCTGACTGTGTCTGGCGGCATCCCTGGCGCTGGCAATCTTGCGGGTCATGTCATTGAAGGACGCCACCAGGAAGCCCAGTTCATCACTGCCTGATACCGGCAGTCTGGTGTGGTAATCGCCTTCGGCCACGGCACGAGTGCCTTCCGCCAGATCGCGAATCGGCGCCGCCAGCCGCCTGGCGGAATAAAATGCGGCCCATACTGCGGAGAACATGCTGAACAGGAACACCATGGTCAGGATCAGGATAAAACTCAGCTTGAGCTGTTCTCTCAGGTAAGACAGTTCCTCGTACTCGGTAAACGCCGACTGTACGCTTTGCGCCAGTTCGTTAACCCGTGCGGTGACGGGGTACAAGGCATGCAAGATGCGCGGGCCCACGCCGAAGGTGTAATTGGGCAGGTTGACCACGACCCGGAAGGACAGCCCGGCGTTTCTGATGGTGTCCATGCCGATATAACTGTTGCCCTGCAAAACCTGGAACAGGACGCTGTCGTCGGGCGCTTCCGGCACCAGATTGTCCGGGTTTGCCGAACTGTAACCGATAATAATCCCTTGTCTGGTCATGACGGTCAGTTCATCGGCGCCGCTGCGCCCGCGCAGGCGATCGACTTCAAGGGGAATCGACGCGTCCGGGGTACGCGCGATATCTTCTGCCATTTCCTCAGACTGTCTGAGCAGTTCCTTCATGCGATTCTCAAGGCCGAGCCGGCTCAATTCCAGCGAGTCCTCCAGCGCTTGTTCTATGCGCAAATCGAACCAACTGTCGATGCCCCGGTACAGGAAATCCAGGGAAAAGTAGTAGAGGATGAGTATTGGCGCAACCGACAGAATTGCAAACAGGGTGACCATGCGCACCGTCAGGCGGGCGCCGGCAATACGTTGCCGGGCTTGTCTGATCAGGCCGCGGATATTCAGGCCGATTAAAATGACCAGCGCCAGCAGGCCCAGAGTGTTGAAAATCAGCAGGCCGGTATAGAATTCATCGAACTGCGCCGGGTTCTGCAGAGCTTGGCTCAGGATTAACAACGACGCCAGCATGCACACGAACAACAGCACGCCGAGCAGCAGTATCAAGTGTCCGCCACCTGCTTTCATTGCTCAAGCGTCCACCTGTGCCAGCCGCTCTCCGCTTGCCACTTGTTCACCAGGAAGGCCACCGGTTTCATCGGCGGCGGCAGGTTTGTTACATTTATCACACCCTTGAGCGCAGCGCGCAACCTGGACCCGTGTGCAAGTTCCGCAGCGTCCAACAGCAGGTACCGGTCGAGCTTACCCATGTATTTCAGCGCATTTTCCAGGGTGTCAAACTGGCGCTGCTCGGACTTGCTGACGGTGGTAACGATATATACGTCCGACAGCGGCAGGTAGTCCAGCCGGTATTTTATCCGGGCCTCCCGATACAGCCGGTCGCGCAGCCACCGGCGCTGTTCTCTGACCCTGATGATAATGCGCACATCCAGTTCCACACCGTGGTCCAGCGCCTCCCGCAGGTCTTCATCCAGGTTGAAATTGATACGCGCGTCGATGTAGTAATCACCTGCCACCAGCTCGGAAGAGACCGCATCCACAACGATCTCGCCCGCCGCGTGCAGGTCGGCGCTGAACAGGACAAGCAAACACAGGGTGACGTATACTGTTTTCATAAACAAGCGCTATTATATTGTTTCTTCGGGTTTAATCTATACGGGGGAAGGTCTGGTTTACTCAGGCTGGCAAGCTTGCTGTTGGTAGCCATATCAGGGCAATGCTGTATGATCGGGATGGTAATTAGGATATTATACTTCCTGATATCCAGTATAGAGTGTGAATCATGCCTTATAAGCTCAATCTTGGCGGTCAAGTCCGACAGTCTGCTATCGAGGAGTTACGGGAGCAGTTCACGAAAGCCCAGGCATCCCAGATCTTGATTGCTAAAAGCGTAGTGCCCGATCAGTTAGTCAAGCTGCTCAAACAGGCAAGTCAGTGGGCTGAGCGAGAGCGGACAGCCCTGTGCGATTTAGCAGAAGAAATCTACAAACCTCTGGGCATGTTGCGGGGGCAGAAAGGTAAAAACCGCAAGACGATAATCCAACAATTAAGAGGACTGAGCTGATGCACCCGTTAATCGAACAGCATCGCGCTGATATACTCGCTTTGGCTGAGCAGTACGGGATTGAAAACGTGCGCGTATTCGGTTCTATGGCAAGAGGCGATGCCGGGGATACCAGCGATGTGGACCTGTTGGTTTTTCTTCCAAAGGGCCAGAGCGCACTGGCTCTGGGGGGGCTGCTCATGGATGTTCAGGATTTGTTAAAGCGAAGTGTAGATGTAGTATCGGAACGAGGTCTGCACCCGATGCTGCGAGAGAACATACTCAAGGAGGCAGTACCTCTGTGACCCCTACTTCAGAGTCTGATCGATTGATGTTGATGCACATACTTGATTGCATACAGCAGATCTGGGAATATACTGAAAACAGCCGGGAGGCGTTTTTTGGCTCACAAATGGTGCAGGATGCAACTGTACGCAATTTGCAAGTGCTGGCCGAATCCACGCAGAGACTCAGTGAATCTATCAGGGCCATCCGGCCGGACATTCCCTGGAGAAAAATTGCCGGTTTCCGCAATATTCTTGTCCATAGTTACCTGAGTCTCGACCTCGAGGCAGTATGGTCTGTAGTTGAGCATAATCTGAAAGATTTGTCTGAGGCAGCGGAAGCAATGTTACTTATAGTGGGCAAGGACACTAAGCCTTGACGGTGAAACTGATTAAGGCCACCTCTAAAAATACCCTCCGTGGTATTTTTAGAGACGGAAACGGAAAAATGCGATTTTCCGTTTCCTTCATTTTCAATCACTTACGTGATTAAAAATGGCAGCACATCCCTGTGCTGCACGGTCACCTCTAATTAATAGAGGTGACCTTAAAGCAAGGCCCGCCTCGGTGATGCGACGCTCAACCTATCTTCAAGACGCCATAGATCAGCGTGCCTACAAAAAAACAAATGACAGCAGCCAGCGCAATGAACTCGATCATATTTTTCCGATCTCTTTAGGGTCACCTCTAGTACTCTTTCCATTTAATTCTGACCGGTTCAGAGCCAACCAGCGCTGCCAAGACAAGGCGCAGCCCGCAGGGAATGGCGCGCCATTACCTGCGCGGCGTGCCTTGCGCTCAACCGCATCCCGACCCGCTGAACCGGTCAGAATTAAATGGAAAGAGTACTAGTTTTTAAAGGTTACCATTATTTCTTTTATGATAGTTGTTTTCCCTGTTCCCGTTGCGTATTCTGGCGAACGTGAACACTGATTCCGCGTTCACGTTCAACCGGAATACGCGCACAAAACCAAAAATTTGCTATACTGCTGAACATCAAGGTCAATCAAATGAACAAAATTATCGAACCCCTGTATTTCCTGTCCCTGATAGTCGCTATCTTGGGTGGGCAGTATTATTTCGCCCAAAGCCTACAGGAAAATAACAGAGATACAGAAACGCGACTCACTGCGCTGATTTCTGAGAACACTCGAAGAATTGAAAATCTGGATGCCAAATTCGACCGAAAATTTGACAATTTATCCACTGAGACCACACGAAAATTTGAAGCCCTTTCAGCAGCTATCGCAGGCATTAAAGAACGTCTTGTGCTGGTAGAAACCCGCCTCGCCCGCGTCGAGAACAAACTCGGCACTGCCGAACTCAACATCACCGCACCGGAATCTAAAAAAACGAACCTGATCGTCGACACACGACATTGGTTCTCCGACCCAACCCGTCTCTAACCCGGTAGAGCCCAAACCATTTGCCACATACTGCCATGCCCATTAACACGTTTCGTTGTCGTTGGTTTGAACCACAGACCTGATTAAGAAGGGCATGGTGCAATTTCTCTATAGGCCACATCTAAAAATTAGAGGTTCCCTATAAGGCCCCTCTAAACGTCCGTCCGGGTCAATACCGCGTAGTAAAACCCGTCGGTGTCGTCCGCGCCGGGCAGCAGTTGGCGGCCGTACTTTGTGGGGGTTCCCCATGTTGCCTGGATGGTTGCAGGGTTAGCCTGTGGGTGTCTGTCCAGGAACGTCTTGATCACCGCGTCGTTTTCCGCGCGCAGCAGGGAGCAAGTGGCATAGAGCAGCTTGCCGCCCGGTTTCAGTAACGGCCACAGGGCGTTCAGCAGTTTGGTTTGTGCGGATTGCAGCTTGGGGAGTTGTGCCGGCGCCTTTAATCGTTTGATATCGGGATGGCGGCGGATGACGCCGGTGGCGCTGCATGGGGCGTCCAGCAGGATGCGGTCAAACGGGCGGCCGTCCCACCAGGCAGCCGTGTCGGTGGCATCGGCCCGGATAATACTTGCGGTCAGGTGCAGCCGGTTCAGGGTGGCGCGCAACCTCTCAACCCGGCGCGCATCCACATCCAACGCCGTTAGCGCGCCGATTTGCGGTTGCGTTTCAAGGAGCTGGGCGGTTTTGCCGCCGGGCGCCGCGCACGCGTCCAGTACCAGGTCGCCGGGTTGCGCTTGCAGCAGGCCCGCCGCCAACTGCGCACCGGCGTCCTGTACCGATACGTGCCCCTGGTTGAAGCCGGGCAGTTGGTTCACGTCAACCGGTTTCAGTACCCATATACCGCCGGGCGCCTGCGCCTGCGCGGGAATACTAGCGCGCGCCAGTTCGTCCAGGTAGTCGGCCCGGGTAGTGTGCAACAGGTTGACCCGCAGGTGTTGGGGCGGGCGCTGGTGGTTGGCCTGCGCTATGGCTTGCCAATGTGCCGGCCAGTCGGCCTTGAGCCGGTCGATGAGCCAGGGCGGGTGGGCATAGCGCGCCGCCGGGCGCCGCTCCAGTTCCGGCATGAGCCTCTCATAGTCACGTTGGGAACGACGTAGCAGGGCATTGACCAACGGTTTGCCCCAGTCTTTGCCCAACTCGGCCGTTGCCGCCACCGTGGCCGAGACCGCCGCATGCGCGGGTGTATCCAGGTGGTGCAACTGGTACAGGCCGACCAGGATAAGCATTCTAAGGTCGGTATCTTTGTACTTGAGCGGCTTATCCAGGTAGTGGCCGAGAACCCATTCCAGTTGCTCGAACCAGCGCAAGGTGCCGAAACACAGTTCCTTGACGAAGCCGCGATCGTCAGCGCGGTCAATGCTGTGCAGATATTGTTCCAGCGCCGCGTCCAGAGTGAGACCGTCCTGCACAACCCGGCACAGGGCCGCGGCCGCAAGCGCCCTGGTGTGTTGTCCGGAAACCGCACCGGCAGTCATCGGTGCGAGACAAACAGATCGGGATAACCGTTATAAATCTCCTTGATGCCCTGTTGCTTTTTCCCTTCCAGTTGCAGGCGCAGGATGCGCAAGGGATGATCTCCCGTACCGACATCCAGCCCCTGCGGGCCGTAGGCAATAATTTGCCCGGCATTGCCGTGTACCGTTCCTGCAGCCAGCGTCTGCGCCTGCCAGACCCGCAGTTTCACGTTGTGCAGGCGGGTATGGGCGACCGGCGCCGGATTGAAGGCGCGCACGTTGCGTTCAATCTGTGCCGCCGGCAAACCCCAGTCGATGCCGGCCTCCTGTTTGGTGACCTTGTGGGCGTAAGTCGCCAAGGCGTCATCCTGCGCCTGCGGCTTGCTGGAACCTGCGTCCAGCGCCGCCAACGCGTCAAGCAGGCAGTCAGCGCCCAGCGTTGCCAGTCGCGCCGCCAGGGATGAGCCGGTATCGGCAGGGTCGATAGCACAGGCCTTTTGTAACAGCACAGCGCCAGTGTCGATGCCGGCGTCCATGAGCATGATGGATATGCCGGTGTGCGCATCCCCCGCTTGCAGCGCTCGCTGGATGGGCGCGGCGCCGCGCCATCTGGGCAGCAGGGACGCATGCACGTTGATACAGCCACGGCGGGGCCTGGACAAGACCGCAGCCGGCACGATCATGCCGTAGGCGACGACGATCAGCGCCTCAACGTCGGCCAGGTGCGCGTCCTGCGCCAGTTGCGCCGGGGTAACGGGCTGTCTGACCGGGACCGCATAGCGCTGTGCAAGCTCTTTGACAGGGCCAGGTCGGGTCTTCCTGCCGCGTCCTGCGGGCCGGTCCGGTTGGGTATAGACCTGCAGGACCTGGTGTTGCGGACTGTCAAGCAGCGCCTGGAGAATGACGGCCGCAAGCTCCGGTGTGCCGGCAAAAGAAAGGTTCACAGGGCGCGAATTTTGTTCTGTTTCTCGATTTTTTTACGCACGCGCTGCCGTTTAATCGGGGACAGATAAT
>JAPORZ010000202.1 GCA_026709915.1 Gammaproteobacteria bacterium | reverse complement strand
GTGTACGGGCGCTTTTTCAACCATGTTTTCTTCCAGCGTTACGGCTACACGATCCCCGGCTACGGCACCATCAACCCGGCGGCGCCGTTGCAGACCAGTGAGTTTACCCACCATGACTTTATCGTCGCCGGCGATTTGGCGGTAGTGACGGCCTATTACGAGTCCGTGTTGGGGTTGCGCGCGGAAACTGAGCCGGTCGTCAGTGGAGACTGGCACAAGGGCCCGGCACGGGTGTTCCTGATGGAGCCGGGAGAGAGCCACTGGTACCGGGGCTTTGTGTCGCCGAACAACATCTGCGGCAAACTCAAGTTCTTCGCCGCGCGTGACCCGGCGCATGAACGCGATCGCCGTCACCACCAACGCCTCGGGGAGCTGGGCATCACCCTGCACAGCTTGTACACGCCCGTGCCGGAGTATGTACACAAGCTTGCTACTGAACACGGTTTGCAGCCCTCACCCATCATGCACAACGAGTTTTCCGAACGCTCATTCCTGTTCGCCGGCCCGGATGGGGTCACCTGGCAGATACTGGAGCAGCCGATTGTTATGGTCCCGCCAACAACAGAATTTGAACTGGTGAGGGTGAATAATTGACTCTTCGGGCCGACTTTTTCACCGGATTCCTGCTTGCACAGCGACAGCTGCCCGCAGGGTTGCGTCCAGGGAAGTGACGGATGAGGCTATTTGGTTTCCGCCTGATGAGGTAACACTATGCAAACTCGATGCAAACCAACAGCGCTGACACGCCGCAACTTCCTGCAAGCCGGTAGCGCCGTCGCGCTGTCCGCCCTCTACCGCCCGGTGTTCGCCACCCGCAAGCACTATGACGTCATCATCATCGGCGCCGGTCTGGCCGGATTACAGGCGGGACGCATGTTACAACGCCAAGGGGTGGATTTTTTGTTGCTGGAAGGGTCCGAGCGCGTCGGCGGGCGGGTTTATACGCTGGATCATCTGCCCGGCCAGCCGGAGGCCGGGGGCGCCCGGCTGGGCACGAATTACCAGACGCTGAATCAGGCGCTGGCGGAATTGAATATCGCCGCGACCAACCCCACTGCGGGGGCGCCGGGGATGACGCTGCTGGTCAACGGCAGCCTCAGCGCTGCCGAAAACTGGCCAGCCAGCCCCGGCAACCGGCTGCCGGAAACGGTGAAGGAGGTGCCGCCATATCGGCTGTTATCGACGCTGCTGCGCAACGGTAACTTCCTGTCGGCGCCGTTGGACTGGTGGCAACCTGAATTTAGCGAGCTGGATATCCCGTTGCAGGCTTACCTGCAACAACTAGGCGCTGACGCTGAGGCCATCCGCTTGATAGATGCCAACCTCAATGGTGAAAGTATTGAGACGCTGTCGGCCCTGGACCTGCTGCGCAAGCTGGCAGTGTTGCAAAACGCCGGCGCGCCACAGGAAGTCACCATCGGTATGCAACGCTTGCCCGAGGCCATGTATGACGAGCTCAAGCCGGCCGTAATGATGGGCAAACAGGTCACGAGTATCGAGGCTGCGAATGCAGGGGTGCGGCTGCACACCGCCGACTCGGACAGTTTTACCTGCCGCCGGTGTCTGGTGGCGTTGCCGTTCAGCGTGTTGCGGCGGTTGCAGGTGCAGACGCCGTTATCCGAACCCAAGCAACAGGCCATCAAGCACATGGGTTATACCCCTGTCACCCAGGTCTATCTGCGCCCGCGCAGCCCGTTCTGGCTGGCCGATGAACTGAGCCCGAACATGTGGACCGACACCGACCTGGGCCGGGTGTTCACCCAGACCGATGCACAGGGCGAAGTGCTGCGCCTGCGCGCCTGGATCCAGGGCGCCACCGCGCAACGACTGCACGGCATGTCGGATGCGGAGCTCGGCAAGCACATCGTGGCGCAGCTGGAACAGGCAAGGCCAGCGGCGAAAGCGCAACTGGAGGTGGAAGAGATCATCTCCTGGGGCAAATATCCTTTCACCCATGGCGCGTTCTCCCATTATCTGGCCGGCGGGGTCGGGCAGTTCAGCCGCGCGGTGAGCAGCCCGGAAGGGCCGTTGCACTTCATCGGCGCCCATACCGAACCGTCCGCCTCGGGCATGGAGGCAGCCGTCAAGTCCGGCAACCGGGGCGCGCAGGAAGTCATCGAGCGTCTGTCCTGACAGCTCTCGTCCAAGTCACTTCAATACCAGTAGGTAACCTCTAAAAATGCCCTCCGTGGCATTTTTAGAGACGGAAATGAAAAAGTATGATTTTTCATTTCC
>JAPORZ010000017.1 GCA_026709915.1 Gammaproteobacteria bacterium | reverse complement strand
TGACAAAGAAATTCAAATTACATGCTGATTTTTCCCCGGCGGGCGATCAACCGGAGGCCATTGCGCAATTATATCATTCGATCTCCGCTGGTATTGCCCAACAGACGCTGTTGGGCGTAACCGGTTCCGGCAAGACTTTCACCATTGCCAACCTGATCGAAAAAATTCAGCGCCCGACACTGGTGCTAGCGCCAAACAAGACGCTGGCGGCGCAGTTATACGGTGAGATGCGCGAGTTTTTTCCTGACAACGCCGTGGAATATTTCGTGTCGTATTACGATTATTACCAGCCGGAAGCCTACGTGCCTTCCTCCGATACCTACATCGAAAAAGACGCGTCTATCAATGAACATATCGAACAGATGCGCCTGTCTGCCACCAAAGCCCTGTTGGAACGGCCGGATGCTGTTATCGTTGCCACTGTGTCTGCTATCTTCGGCCTGGGCGACCCCCAGGCCTACTTGAAAATGGTGCTGCACCTGGACCGGGGCGAACGTATGGAGCAGCGCTTCATCCTGCGCCGCTTGGCCGACATGCAGTACACCCGCAACGAGGTGGAGCTGCACCGGGCCACCTACCGGGTACGCGGCGATATCATCGACATTTATCCGGCCGAGTCCGAGCGCGAGGGCATACGGGTGGAATTGTTCGATGACGAGATCGAGTCTATTTCAATCTTCGACCCGCTTACCGGCGAGATTCACAAACAGGTGCCGCGCATCACCATTCATCCCAAGACCCACTACGTCACCGAGCGCCAGATCGTGCTGGATGCCATCGAAGCTATCAAGGTGGAACTCACCGACCGCCTGGAGCAGTTCCGACAAGCCAACAAGCTGGTCGAGTTACAGCGTCTGGAGCAGCGCACCCGCTTTGACCTGGAAATGATGATGGAGATCGGTTATTGCACCGGCATTGAAAACTACTCCCGGCACCTGTCCGGCCGCCGCCCGGGGGAGCCGCCGCCGACGCTGTTTGACTATCTGCCGCACAATGCCCTGCTGGTGGTGGATGAAAGCCACGTGACCGTTCCGCAACTGGGCGCCATGTATCGCGGCGACCGTTCGCGCAAGGAAAACCTGGTGGAATACGGTTTTCGTCTGCCTTGCGCGCTGGACAACCGGCCGCTGCGGTTCGATGAATTCGAACATCTGGCGCCACAAACGATATTTGTTTCCGCAACGCCCGGACCTTATGAACGTGAGCGCTCCGATGAGATTGTCGAACAGGTAGTGCGCCCGACCGGCCTGATCGACCCGGCAGTGGAAATACGACCGGTCGCAACCCAGGTGGACGACCTGTTGTCCGAAATTCGCTTGCGTGAACAGTGTAACGAACGCGTGCTGGTTACTACGCTCACCAAGCGTATGGCCGAGGATCTGACCGATTATCTGGCCGAGCATGACGTCAAGGTGCGTTACCTGCACTCCGATGTCGATACGGTGGAACGCGTAGAGATCATCCGCGACCTGCGCCTGGGTGTATTTGATGTGCTGGTCGGCATTAACCTGCTGCGCGAGGGGCTGGACATGCCGGAGGTGTCCCTGGTAGCTATCCTGGATGCCGACAAGGAAGGTTTCTTGCGTTCTGAGACCACCTTGATCCAGACCATCGGCCGCGCCGCCCGCAACATCAATGGCAAGTCCATCATGTATGCTGATACGGTAACCGGCTCCATTGAACGGGCGGTGCGGGAAACCGAACGGCGTCGCGAGAAACAGCAGCGCTTTAATGAGCAGCACGGCATTACCCCGCAGGGTATCCGCAAAGCGGTCACCGATATCCTGGAAGGCGCTTACCGCGACCAACGCACGCAACCGCGCCGTTATGCCAAGGTGGCCGAACCACGCTCTGCTTACGCGGAATTGCCGCCCGAGCTGCTGGTGAAAAAAATCGGGCAGTTGGAAAAACAGATGTATCAACACGCCCGCGACCTGGAGTTTGAACAGGCAGCGGAACTACGCGACGAGATCGCCCGCATCCGTGAGTTCTCTCTGGAAATACACGACAGCAAAGCCGGTTGAAATAGTTCATGTCCAGGCTCTCACAGCTAACACATAAAAAATCAAGATGAAATTACCAATTTCCATCACCGACCTGCTGATCCTGGGCCTCACCCTGGCAGTGATCATCGTCCTGCTGACCAACCGAGGCGTTGAGGTAGGTTATGACCTGTACGGCGGCGCCGATGCCGATACGCTCATCGGCGACCCTGGCGATAACCTTATTTGGGGCGG
>JAPORZ010000063.1 GCA_026709915.1 Gammaproteobacteria bacterium | reverse complement strand
CTCGTTCAACACCTTCATCACCAGCCAGCCGCCGGCGACGCCGAACAGTAGGGGTAGCAGGGGGAAGCTGCTCAGCATCCAGGTGCGCGGGCCAATCAGGTAGAAGGCCAGCGCCACCAGGAGCAGGACACAGCCTATGACCAGACGGGCGTTGCTCTTTCCGTACCTGCGGATCTCTGCGCGTAGTTCGTCGCTGCCGTGTTTGAGTTCCACCTGCAATCTGCCGTCCTGCAGGCGGTCCACCAGTTCCATGACCTTGTGTGGGAACTGGGGCAGGCGGTTGAGCCAGTAGGGAACGCTGTCCCTGGCGCCTTTGAGCAAGGCCCGAACGCCGACGCGACGGTCCATCCAGCGTTGCATAATGGGTCTGGCCGTGGCCCACAAGTCCAGGTCGGGGTACAGTTGGCGGCCCAGTCCTTCGATGTTTACCAGGGTCTTCTGCAGCAACAGCAGTTGTGGCAGGATCCTCATGTTGAACCGTTGTGCGGTCTGGAACAGGCGTAACAGCAGGGTGCCGACGGACATTTCCCTGATGGGCCGGTCAAACATGGGTTCGCAGACAGTGCGAATGGCGAACTCGAATTCATCCACGCGCGTGTCCGGCGGGACCCAGCCGGACTCGATATGCAGTTCAGCAACCCGGCGGTAGTCGCGATTCAAAAAGGCCACAAAGTTGTCTGCCAGATAGCGCTGGTCATATTCGCTGAGGGAACTCATAATGCCGAAATCCACCATCATAATGCGCGCCCGGCCGGCCTCTCCCGGCTGCACAAAGATATTGCCGGGGTGCATGTCGGCATGGAAGAAGCTGTCGCGGAATACCTGGGTAAAGAAAACTTCGACGCCGCGCTCAGCCAGCCATTGCAAATCCACCCCCGCCTGGCGCAGCGCCTCCGGGTCGTTGATGGGTATCCCGGACACACGTTCCATTACCATAATGTCCCGACCGGTCAACTCCCACACGATGTCCGGCACGTACAACACTTCCGAATCGGCAAAATTGCGGCGTAACTGGGATGCGGAAGCCGCTTCACCCATCAGGTCAAGCTCGTTCATCAGCGTTTTTTCGAACTCAGCGACGACGGAGGTGGGCTGTAGGCGCCGTGCATCACGGGAATAACGTTCCAGGGTTTCCGCCAGCAGGCGGATGATACCAAGATCGCTGCCGATGACCTTCCTTATGGTCGGACGTATCACCTTCACGATCATGGCGCGACCGTCATGGAGCGTAGCGGCGTGTACCTGGGCCACCGACGCCGATGCCAGGGGAGTTTCATCAAAGGCTTCGAATACTTCCTCTATCTTCTTGCCCAGTGAACGTTCCACAATCGCCTTGGCCTGAGAGCCGGGAAACGGCGGCACTTTGTCTTGCAGCTTCGCCAGTTCCAGGGCGACATCGTCCGGCAGCATATCGCGCCGGGTCGATAGCAACTGACCGAACTTGACGTAAATGGGGCCCAGGTCCTCCAGCGCCAGCCGCAGCCTGACTCCCCGGGACGCATCCAGCCGACGCCACCAGTTCCAGGGCAACAGGCGTTGCAACCACCTGACCGATTGGAACAGGCGCAGGGTAAACACCAGCTCATCCAGACCGTGTTTCACCAGCACGCGCTGGATGGTTAGCAGTCTGAACAGTTGGCCTATGGTAAGCATGTCGAGGACAGTCGATAAACTCTTTGCTTGAGACGCTCCACGTCATCGCGAAGTTCATCCACGGCGTGGTTGAAGCGCTCTATTTCGTCCCGGTCCGGCAACGTTTCGGTTTCATACAAGGCATATTCACTTACATCCAGTTCAACCTTGTGCTGTAACTGTCGCAGAAAATCGGCGCCGGCGCGCGCCAGATTGGCTGTTTTGCGCGCCAGGGTGTCACCGAGCAGGCGCGCCAGCTGTTCTTCCGGGTCGATCTCGAAGCCGCGCAGTAATCGTTGGACCTCCTGTGCCAGACCCAGGTCGCCCCTGATCTCCAGGTTGCTGCTGACCGCGGCGCGCCCGGTTCCGGCTGTGCGCAGGTAGGCCAGCAGGTTCAGCGGCGTGCCGCGAATGAGGACATCCCCCTCTCCGGCGCCGCCCGTCTCGATGCGGATGCCGTGCGTTTCAAGGTGCAGGCTGGTGATGGGTTGTGCCGTGTTGAGCAATTCTACCCGGATTACCTTGCCGGACAGGCCGGCCAGTTTGCCCAGGGTTTCCGGGTCCCGGCGCAACAAATTGTTCAGCAGGCGTTCGAGGGCTTTCATT
>JAPORZ010000046.1 GCA_026709915.1 Gammaproteobacteria bacterium | reverse complement strand
TAGCACGGTTCTTTATAAGTATCAGACTGATTGCTTGCGGAGTACAATTATTTAATCCTAAACTCTTATGTATTTGGTCTTATGGCTTTTGCACAGTTTCGCATTCGAAGCATGAAGAAGCTGTTAAAGCGCGTCGACCTTAGCGAATAATTTCTTCAAATGATGAATGGATAGATCAAGGATAGGTTCGTACATGAAAGAATTCAGATGTATGTTTTCTGGTGTCATCAAGTTCACTTGGTCTAATAACCGGATGTCTTTTTTTTCTCCCGGAAAGTCGTCCTTAAATCGTTTGACCAGAGTAGTCGTCTGATTGCTACTTATTCCATGCCAGAATGACTCATCATTTATTTTTGAAATCATGAAGTCTTCAGCTTTCAACCGGATCGCAATTGAAAGCACCACCTTGTCTTCTAGGGCTGACGTATCGGCTGGTTTGTCGGCAATTTCCGTAGCAGCAAGATAAATCATATCTTTGACAGGTGTTGACGGTTTTGGCAGAGACAACCCGATCTCTTCGGCAATACGGTTTACCTCATCATCGAAAACATCACACAGACGTTTGGTGAAGATGAGGGGGAGGATATAGTCCTTGTACTTTGCCGCATCCTTGGCGCCGCGTATAGAGCACGCGGCATCCCATATCCAGGATTCAAGGGATTTGTCTTTGGAAGCAGATTTAGGCCACCTCTAAAAATTAGAGGTGGCCGTGCAGCATAGGGATATGCTGCCATTTTTAAGCACGTAAGTGCTTGAAAATGAAGGAAATGAAAAATCGCACTTTTTCATTTCCGTCTCTAAAAATGCCACGGAGGGCATTTTTAGAGGTTGCCTTTAGTCATGTAGATAGTTCGCAAACAGCAAAAATTATTCCGGTGGCTGGTTAGTGCGCTTTGTCGATTGTGTCAGTGGGAGCGTTGCTCCTGATTTCAACTCCGGCACATGAACTGGAACACGGATTGTATCTTCATTGATGAAGATAGCATACAAGGGCATTGCATAACTTCATCACCATTGACTTTTCTTTTTATAATGGTAAAACATGTAATACCTGTTTTACAAGTATGCACTAACATGAAAATTCATAATGAAATATTGAAAACCGCGCGTCGGGTGTGCAGTAAGCCAAACTGGACTTTCACGCTGAACGACATCGTGCGCGCTATGCCGCATTTGAATGAAGGCTCGGTGCGGACTCATGTCAGTAGCCGTTGCTGTGTCAATGCGCCAGCCAATCACCAGAGTCGCTGGCCTTACTTCAGGCGTCTGGACAGGGGTTTGTATGAAATACAGAAACCATACCGGGGCGATGCGGGTGAACAGGCTCATGGCGGCGGGGCGCTTCGAGTAGCAGAGACTGCCGCCGAGTACGGGCCGGAATCCGCGCCGTTACGTTCTGCCATTCATGTGGTCGTTGTCGAAAGTGAAGGCTTGTTCACGGCCGAGTGTCTGGAGGTGGCAGTTGTGACTCAGGGAGCGTCACTCGATGAGCTGCTTGCCAACCTGCGCGAGGCATTGGGCCTGTATCTGGACGGCGAGAACCATGCGCTTTTGGGCCTGAAATCCGACCCGCGACTGGTATTGAGCTTCGAAACCTCGGCGCGCTGGCACTGATGCCGCGCCTCAAACGGCTTACTGTGCGCGCATTCTTGCGTATCCTTGGCAGGTTCGGGTTTGAAGTAATTTCGATGAAGGGTAGCCATGCAAAGCTGGCGCGCGTTAAGCAGAAAGGGGGAAATGCCGGGACAAAAGAAATATTGGTTGTATCCATGCACCGGAAACTGTCTGTCGGCACTATTCACGCGATTTACCGGCAGGCCTGCCGTTTTATTCCCGAGGATGACCTGCGCGAAGATTTCTTTTCTGACTGACGGTAAAGCAAGCAAGTATTTTTTTCTCCGCATGATCCGGGTATAATCCCCCTCCATGCTGGAAAACTACCTGCCAATTCTTATATTCCTGGTTGTCGGCCTCGGTTTGGGCGGCGCGTTGTTTGTGGTGGGCTACTTTCTGGGGCCGAAGCGGCCGGACAGCGCCAAGCAGCTGCCTTACGAATGCGGTTTTGACGCATTTGAGGATGCCAGGATACAGTTCGATGTGCGTTATTATCTGATCGCTATCCTGTTTATCATTTTTGACCTGGAAATCGCTTTTTTCTTTCCCTGGGCGGTGGCGTTGCGAGACATCGGCATGGTTGGTTTCTGGGCGATGATGCTGTTTCTGGCGGTGCTGGTGGTCGGGTTTATTTATGAATGGCGCAAGGGTGCGCTGGAGTGGGAATAGCGTGGGAGTGGCAGTAGCGTGATTGACACTGAAGAGAAAATTCACCATCCCGGTATTGTGACTACCACGGTGGATAACTTGGTGAACTGGGCGCGTACCGGGTCCCTGTGGCCGATGACGTTTGGTTTGGCCTGTTGCGCAGTGGAGATGATGCACGCCGGCGCCTCCCGCTATGACCTGGATCGCTTCGGCGTGATATTCCGTCCCAGCCCCAGACAGTCCGATGTGATGATCGTTGCCGGCACCCTGGTGAACAAGATGGCGCCGGCCTTGCGGCGGGTGTATGACCAGATGCCGGATCCCAAGTGGGTCATTTCCATGGGGTCCTGCGCCAACGGCGGCGGCTATTACCATTATTCCTATTCTGTCGTGCGCGGTTGCGACCGCATCGTGCCGGTGGATATCTACGTGCCGGGTTGCCCCCCGACCGCAGAGGCGCTGCTGTTCGGGGTGTTGCAGCTGCAGAAAAAAATCAAGCGTACCAGCGTTAATACACTGAGAAGATAAGGCCGTACTTTTCACGCTGACCCGTCATGGATATGCTTCTCAACGACCTGCGCGAGCGCCTGGGCACTGCCATTATCAGTGACCGGCTGGAAACCGGTCAGGTGACTATCGAAGTCCGGGCTGCCGCTATCAGTGAGGTCGGCCTGATGCTGAGAGACGATACAGCCCTTGCGTTCACACAACTGACCGACCTGTGCGGCGTCGATTACCTGGCCTACGGCAAGGCCGACTGGGAAACCCGGGATACCACCCGCACCGGCTTCAGTCGCGGCGTCAGCCAGGGCGTGTATGTTGATACGGAAGATATGGAAGACCGCTTTGCAGTGGTTTACCACCTGCTGTCTCTGTCCCATAACCGGCGTCTGAGAGTGCGCAGTTTCCCCTCCGGGCAGCCGCCCCGGATCGCCTCGGTCACCCCCATCTGGCCCGGCGCCAACTGGTTTGAACGAGAGGCGTTCGATCTGTTCGGCATTCTCTTTGACGGTCATCCTGACCTGCGCCGCATCCTCACCGACTATGGTTTCCGCGGGCACCCGTTCCGCAAGGACTTCCCGCTGGAAGGGGATGTGGAAGTGCGCTACGACCCGGAGGAAGGCCGGGTGGTGTACCAGCCGGTCTCCATCAAAAACCGGGTGTTGGTGCCCAAGACCATAAGGCACGACAATCGTTATGTCGGGAAATAACCACTTTCGTCATGCCTGAAATCCGTAACATGACCATGAATTTCGGTCCGCAGCATCCGGCGGCGCATGGCGTGTTGCGCCTGGTGTTGGAGATGGAAGGGGAAGTCATCGAGCGCGCCGACCCGCATATCGGACTGTTGCACCGGGGCACGGAAAAGCTGGCCGAGAGCAAACCTTATAACCAGAGCATCGGTTACATGGACCGCCTCGATTACGTGTCCATGATGTGCAACGAGCACGCCTACGTGCTGGCCATTGAAAAGCTGCTGGGCATCACCCCGCCGATCCGGGCGCGCTACATCCGGGTTATGTTCGACGAGATTACCCGCATTCTCAACCACCTGATGTGGCTGGGCGCGCACGGCCTGGACATCGGCGCCATGAGCATGTTCCTGTACTGTTTCCGGGAGCGGGAAGACCTGATGGACTGCTATGAAGCGGTCTCGGGCACCCGCATGCACGCCACCTACTACCGCCCCGGCGGCGTCTATCGGGACCTGCCGGCACAGATGCCGCACTACCAGGTCACCGCCAACCGCTCCGCCAGGGAAGTGGCGAGCATGAATGAGGCCCGTCAGGGCTCACTGCTCGACTTTATCGCTGCGTTTACCGAACATTTCCCCGGGCGCGTAGACGAATATGAAACCCTGCTCACCGATAACCGCATCTGGAAACAGCGTACTGTGGGTATTGGCGTGGTCGAGCCGGAGCGGGCTATTGCGCTGGGTTTTACCGGCCCCATGTTGCGCGGGTCGGGCGTGGAGTGGGACCTGCGCAGAAAACAGCCCTATGAAGTCTATGAGCAACTGGACTTCGCCATCCCGGTGGGCATGAACGGAGACTGTTATGATCGCTATCTGGTGCGCGTGGAAGAGATGCGCCAGTCCAATGCCATTATCCGTCAGTGCGTGGACTGGCTGCGCGACAATTCGGGCCCGGTCGTCATTGATGACCATAAACTGGTCCCGCCCCGGCGCGAGACCATGAAAGATGATATGGAATCACTGATTCACCACTTCAAGCTGTTCACCGAAGGCTATTGCATCCCCGCCGGTGACGTGTATGCCGCGATTGAACACCCCAAAGGCGAGTTCGGCATCTACCTGGTATCAGATGGCGCCAACAAACCGTATCGGCTGAAAATACGCGCGCCGGGTTTTGTCCACCTGTCCGCCCTGCACGAGATGGTACAGGGCCACATGCTGGCAGATGTGGTGGCTGTGATTGGGACGCAGGATATTGTATTCGGCGAGATAGACCGATGATGAAAGCTGGCTTTCATGGAATTTGGGAGATCGCGGAGTGACTGACAACTTGGGAGATTCCGGGGTGAACGAGGGACTATCAAAACACGTGCAGGAGGAGGTCGATCGTTGGCTCGCAATTTTTCCGGTCGGGCAAAAGCAATCTGCGGTGCTTGCGGCCTTGCGTGCCGCGCAGCATGAAAACCAGGGCTATCTGACCGAAGGTTTGATGGATGCAGTGGCTGACTACCTGGACCTGCCGCGCATTGCCGTGTACGAGGTCGCCAGTTTTTATTCCATGCTGGAGACCGAGCCTTGCGGGCGCCACAGCGTGTCGGTATGCACCAATATCTCCTGCATGTTACGCGGCGCCGATGAGATCATTGCCCATATCGAGAGCAAACTGGGCATAAAAGTTGGCCAGAGCACCGACGACAACCGTATTTATCTGAAACAGGAAGAGGAATGCTTAGCTGCCTGCTGCGGCGCCCCGATGATGATGGTGAACCATAAATATTACGAAAACCTGACCCCCGACAAGGTCGATGCCGTGCTGGACGGACTGGAGTAATGAGCGCCAACGGTATCAATGCAGTCTGTTATGCCACGCGGCAATTTGCACAGCCCTGGACCCTGGAAAATTATTATCGGGTAGAGGGTTATGCAGCCTGGAAGAAGATCCTAGAGGAAAAAATTCCACCTCGTGATGTTACTGAACAGATCAAGGGTTCCGGCCTGCGCGGGCGCGGCGGCGCCGGTTTTCCTACCGGTCTGAAGTGGAGTTTTATGAACCCGGATGCGCCCAACCCGAAATACGTGGTGTGCAATTCCGACGAAAGCGAACCCGGCACCTGCAAGGACCGGGACATTCTGCGTTTTAACCCGCACGCGCTGGTGGAAGGGCTGGCCATCGCCTGCTATGCCATGGGCGCGGCGGTAGCCTATAACTACATCCGCGGCGAGTTTATGGATGAGCCCTACCAGCGCTTCGCGGTCGCTGTACAGGAGGCTTACGCCGCCGGCTACCTGGGCCGGGACATTCTTGGTTCCGGCGTGGATGTCGATGTTCATGCAGTGTTGGGCGCCGGCGCCTATATTTGTGGGGAAGAAACCGCGTTGCTGGAATCGCTGGAAGGCAAGCCGGGCAAACCTCGCTTCAAACCGCCGTTCCCTGCCCAGTACGGCCTGTACGGCCGGCCCACCACCATCAACAACACCGAAAGTTTCTGCTCGGCGCCGTCCATCATCCTCAAAGGAGCACAATGGTTTGCCGACCTGGGTGTGGAAAACAGCGGCGGCACAAAGTGCTTTTCCGTCAGTGGCCATGTGGCAGAACCGGGAAATTTCGAGGTGCCGCTGGGTATGCCTTTCCGCGAATTGCTGGCGCTGGCCGGCGGCGTATGGCACGGGAGCAAGTTAAAAGCGGTGATTCCCGGCGGCTCCTCGGTGCCGGTGGTGCCGGGCGAGGTCATGCTGGAAACCAATATGGATTATGATTCCCTGCGCGCTGCGGGCTCTTCCATCGGTTCCGGCGCGGTGGTGGTGATGGACGAAACCACCTGTATGGTTAAAATGCTGCAACGCATCTCCCGTTTCTATTTTGCCGAATCCTGCGGCCAGTGCACGCCGTGCCGGGAAGGCACCGGTTGGCTCTACCGCATGTTGTCCCGTATCATCGACGGCCAGGGTAATATGGCCGACTTGGACAAGCTGGTGGATGTTGCCAACAAGATAGAGGGTCGCACCATCTGCGCGCTGGGCGACGCCGCCGCCTGGCCGGTGCAAAGCTTTATGAAACACTATCGGCATGAGTTCGAGTACATGATAAAAAACCAGGGGCAAAGCCTTGTTAATAATCACTAAAATTTTGCCATCTCAGTCTACTCCAGAATGTCGAACAACACTATTGATGGCCGCTGTGGTAAAAAAACATGCCTGATAATTCCATAACAATCGAGATTGACGGGCAGGCAGTCGAAGCGCAGCCCGGGCAGATGCTCATCGAAGTAACTGACCGGATCGGCAACTACGTACCGCGCTTTTGTTACCACAACAAACTGAGCGTGGCTGCCAACTGCCGCATGTGCCTGGTGGAGGTGGAAAAAGCGCCCAAACCCTTGCCCGCCTGCGCCACGCCGGTTGCGGACGGCATGAAAGTTCATACCCGCTCGGCGCTGGCTGTGGATGCGCAAAAGTCGGTCATGGAATTCCTGCTTATCAACCATCCGCTGGATTGTCCCATCTGTGACCAGGGCGGGGAATGCGAGCTGCAGGACCTGGCCATGGGCTACGGCAGGGATGTGTCCCGCTACCAGGAAAACAAGCGGGTAGTGCAAGACAAGAACATCGGGCCGCTGGTGCAGACAGACATGACCCGCTGCATCCATTGCACCCGTTGTGTGCGTTTTGGCGAAGAAATTGCCGGTCTGCGCGAGCTGGGCGCGACCGGGCGCAGTGAATTCATGGAGATCGGCACCTATATTGAAAAGAGCATGACCTCCGAACTGTCCGGCAATGTCATAGACCTGTGTCCGGTGGGTGCGCTGACCTCCAAGCCGTTCCGCTTTCGCGCCCGCACCTGGGAGATGACTCAGCACGAAGGTGTTGCCGTACATGACCCGATAGGCTCAAATATCCATTTTCATGTCAAGAACGATCAGGTCAAACGCGTAGCCCCGGCTGAAAATGAAGACATTAACGAGGTCTGGCTATCCGATCGCGATCGTTTCAGTTATGAAGGCCTGAACAGCGCCGAACGCCTTACCACCCCCATGCTCAGAGATGAACAGGGCTGGCGGGAAGTGGGCTGGCAAACAGCCATTGAGTATGTCTCAAATAAACTTCAAGCCATTGCCAAAGAGCAGGGCGCGGGCGCCATCGGCGCACTGATTTCGCCTTCGGCAACGTCCGAGGAGTGCTATCTGGCACAGCAACTGTTGCGCGAGCTGGGCTCTGACAATATCGATCATCGTTTGCGGCAAACCGATTTCACCGACCAGGATAACGCGCCGGCCTGTCCCGGCCTGGGTCTTACCCTGCAACAGGTTGAGCAGCTTGATGCCGCGCTGATCATCGGCGGTTTCCCGCGCAAGGATCAGCCCATCTTCAACCATCGGCTGCGCAAGGCGGCCCGTGCCGGCGCCCGGGTGATGGCGATCAATCCGGTGGATTTTGATTTCAACTTTGAACTGGCGCACAAACAAATCATAGCGCCCGAGCGTTTGGTCACGGAGGTTGCCGCGGTGGTAAAAGCCATAGTCGGCGACCAGGACCCGGATGCAGCGCTGACCCGGTTACTGGCAGAGGTGCGCCCGGACGCCCGGCACGAAACGCTGGCACAAGCGCTCACAGCCGCTGACAGGCCGGCGGTGTTTATCGGCAGCCTGGGCATTTCTCATCCGCATTTTTCTGTATTGCGTTACTTGGGCGCAACCCTGGCGCAACGGCTTGCCGGCGCCTTCGGTTGCCTGGACTACGGCGCTAACAGCGCCGGCGCCTGGCTGGCCGGAGCGGTGCCGCACCGGTTGCCGGGCATGGTCGGCGCCGCCAACGGCCTTAATGCCGGCGCTATGTTGAAGCATGATCTGGCCGCCTGCCTGTTGCTGAATGCAGAGCCGGAACTGGATTTTTTTGATGGGAAACAGGCTCGAGATGCGTTGTCCCGGGTGGAATGCGTCATTGCGGTGACCGGCTACAGACGCGCGCTGGACTATGCCCACGTATTATTGCCCATGGCGTTGTATGCAGAAAATCCGGGGTCATTCCTGAACCTGGAAGGACGTCGGCAGTGCTTTGAAGCGGCGGTAGCGCCGCCGGGCAGTGCGCGTCCGGCCTGGCAAATATTTTGCTCCATAGCCAGCAGCCTGGACCTTGAAGGGTTTAAGTATGCCGGGTTTGAGGCTTTGTGCGCAACGGTGCTGGCGCTGGCGGACAAGGTTCAACCCGATACTGTCGGCGCCGCGGCTTTGGGCGCCCCGGCGGCGCTACCGGCCGTGGCTGCGGACGCGGGCTTGGAACGCGTCGGTTACGTGCCCATGAATTCGGTGGACGCATTGGTGCGTCACGCCCCGGCCCTGCAACAGACCGGTGATGTGGCCGACGGTTGCGCGCATATCAATGAAAAAACCGCCAACAGGCTGGAGTTGGGCGGCGCTAAGCTCGTGGAGGTGAGCAGCCACTCGGGGCAGGTACGGTTGCCGTTGCAGATTGATCACACGGTGGCGGATGACTGTGTGTTAATCCACGGCGGCCATGCCGACAGCGCCGGGTTGGGGCCGCTGGCAGGCAGAGTCTCACTAACCGGGGTCGGGCATGATTGAGCAGCTGTTCAACCTGCTCAGTGACTGGCTGCTGGCGCCGGCAGTTGCCCTGCTGGTCCCGGACAGTTACGCCGGCTATACGCTGTACACGCTGGAAACGCTGGTGAAGATCGCAGCTATCATATTGCCCCTGTTACTGTGCGTGGCATACATGACGTACGCAGAGCGCAAGGTTATCGGCTATATTCAATGCCGCATAGGGCCAAACCGCGTGGGCTTCCTCGGTCGGCGCCTGTGGGGACTGGGACAACCCATCGCAGATGCCATCAAGCTGCTCTTCAAGGAGATCATCATTCCCGCCGGCGCCAATAAGCGCCTGTTCGTTATGGCGCCGGCCCTGGCCATGGCGCCCTCCCTGGCCGCCTGGGCGGTCATTCCGTTTGACGAGACGCTGGTGCTGGCCGACATCAATGCCGGCCTGCTGTACATTCTGGCGCTTACCTCGCTGGCCGTGTACGGCATTATCATTGCCGGCTGGGCCTCCAATTCCAAGTACGCGTTTCTGGGCGCCATGCGCTCTGCCGCTCAGATCGTTTCCTATGAGATCGCCATGGGGTTTGCACTGGTATGCGTGCTTATCGCTGCCGGCAGCCTGAATCTGGGACAGATCATCCTGGCGCAAAATGGCGGCATTCTGCACTGGTACTGGCTGCCGTTGCTACCGGTTTTCCTGGTATATTTCATTTCTGGCGTGGCCGAGACCAACCGCGCGCCGTTTGACGTGGCCGAAGGCGAATCGGAACTGGTGGCAGGCTTCCATGTTGAGTATGGCGGTATGGCGTTTTCCATTTTCTTCATGGCCGAATATGCCAATATGGTGCTCATCGCCGTGCTCACCGCAGTGCTGTTCTGCGGCGGCTGGCTATCGCCGTTCCAGGGTATGCCGGTGGTGGGCGAGCTACCCCATTTAAGTGAGCCGAATATACTCTGGTTGCTGGCTAAAACCTCGGCATTTTTATTCCTGTTTCTGTGGCTCAGGGCGACGTTCCCGCGTTATCGTTATGACCAGATCATGCGCCTGGGCTGGAAAGTGTTTCTGCCCATTACCATTGTCTGGATAGTCGTCATTTCCGGTATGGTCGTGGCTGGAGTCGGACCTTGGTTCAACTGATGAAAATTAAAGACTATTTCCGGAGTTTCCTGTTGTGGGAGCTGCTCAAGGGGTTACACCTGACCGGACGCTACCTGTTCCGGCGCAAGGTTACCGTGCACTACCCGGAGGAGAAGACCCCGCAGTCGCCCCGGTTTCGGGGGCTGCACGCATTGCGTCGCTATCCCAACGGCGAGGAACGCTGCATAGCCTGCAAGCTGTGTGAGGCAGTATGCCCGGCCGTAGCCATCACCATCGAATCCGAACAACGAGATGACGGCACCCGGCGCACCACCCGTTATGACATAGACTTGTCGAAGTGTATATTTTGCGGCTTCTGCGAGGAGTCCTGCCCGGTTGACTCCATTGTTGAGACGCGTATCTACGAATACCATGGCGAACAGCGCTCCGACCTGCTTATGACCAAGCAGCGTTTGCTTGAAGTCGGCGATCAGGCAGAAGCACAGATCGCCCGCGACCGCGCCACAGAAGCCCTTTACCGCTAACCACCCTGCCATAACCATGCTGGAACAGTCTGTTTTTTATATTTTTGCGGCCCTGCTGGTCATGTCAGCCGGCATGGTGATTACCGTGCGCAACCCGGTGCATGCGGCGCTGTTCCTGATCCTGGCATTTTTTTCCAGCGCTGCGATCTGGCTGTTGCTGCATGCGGAATTCCTGGCCATTGCGCTGGTGCTGGTGTACGTGGGCGCGGTGATGGTGCTGTTCCTGTTCGTGGTGATGATGCTGGACATCAACATCTCAACCCTGCGCGAGGGTTTTGCGCGGTTTTTACCCATCGGGCTGCTGGTCGCCGTGCTGATGCTGGTCGCCCTGGCGCTGGTTGTGAGCCGCACCGGCATCCTTCCCGACCTCAGCGCCGGCATGGCGCAGGTTGAAGCTGCGGTCGGCAATACCCGCCTGCTTGGCCGGACCCTGTTCAGCGAATACATTTACCCCTTCGAGGTGGCCGGCGCCATACTGCTGGTGGCAATAATCGCGGCCATCGGCCTGACTATGCGCCCGGCGCGCGCCCGACGCACGCCGAAACCGAGTCAGCAAGTCAGTACCCGGCGCGCCGACCGTGTGCGCCTCGTCAACATGGATAAGGAACCGGATGAATAACTTATGATTGAACTCAATGAAGTCCTGATTCTGGCCGCAATCCTGTTCTGCATCAGTGTGGCGGGTATTTTCATCAATCGGAAAAATGTCATTATCCTGCTGATGTGCATTGAATTGATGTTGCTCTCGGTCAACCTGAACTTTGTGGCATTTTCCCATTTTCTCGGCGACATTCACGGTCAGGTGTTTGTGTTTTTCATCCTCACCGTTGCCGCTGCGGAAGCTGCCATCGGCCTGGCCATTCTGGTAGTGTTGTTCCGTAACCGCAGCACCATCAACGTCGCTGACCTGGATCGGCTCAAGGGATGAATATGGAGCAGGTTTATCTTGCCATTGTGCTGGCGCCGTTAGCCGGGGCGATTATTGCCGGCCTGGGCGGGCGCTACATCGGCAGGCGCGGCGCGCACTGGGTGACAATCATCGGTGTGGGGATTGCTACCGTACTGTCCCTGTACGCGTACAAACATATCATGATCGACGGCGGTGAGATTTACAACGCCGAGCTCTATACCTGGTTGAAACTGGGTGAGCTGCGCTTGTCGGTGGGTTTCCTGGTGGACCAGTTGTCCGTAACGATGATGGTGGTCGTCAGCTTTGTGTCCTGGATGATCCATATCTATACCATCGGTTACATGCGCGACGACCCGGGCTACCAGCGCTTTTTCAGTTATATCTCCCTGTTCACCTTTGCCATGCTGATGCTGGTGAT
Source organism: Gammaproteobacteria bacterium (assembly GCA_026709915.1). Taxonomy (GTDB): domain Bacteria; phylum Pseudomonadota; class Gammaproteobacteria; order Eutrophobiales; family Eutrophobiaceae; genus JAAXHV01. Next base: position 9,618 of record JAPORZ010000046.1, on the reverse strand, counting down.
GTCCAACAACTTCGTCCAGTTGTTCTTCGGTTGGGAAGCGGTGGGGCTGGTGTCGTACCTGTTGATCGGTTTCTGGTTCAAACGCGACTCCGCCACCCGCGCCGGTCTCAAGGCCTTTCTCGTCAACCGGGTGGGGGATTTCGGTTTTCTCATCGGTATCGCCGCGGTGTTCATGTATTTCAATTCACTGGACTACATGCAGGTGTTCGGGCAGGCGGCGGCGCTGCACGATACCACTCTGTCGCTGCTTCCGGGTCTGGACTGGTCGGCGCTGAGCTTCATCTGTATTTGCCTGTTTATCGGCGCCATGGGCAAATCCGCGCAGGTGCCACTGCATGTCTGGTTACCTGATTCCATGGAGGGTCCCACCCCCATCTCCGCACTGATTCACGCCGCCACCATGGTGACGGCAGGCATCTTCATGGTGGCGCGCATGTCGCCCCTGTATGAGTTGTCGGAAACCGCGCTGAGCCTGATCCTGCTCATTGGCGCGCTCACCGCGTTCTTCATGGGCCTGCTGGCGCTGGTGCAACACGATATAAAACGGGTCATTGCCTATTCCACCTTGTCGCAGCTGGGCTATATGACGGTGGCGCTTGGCGCGTCGGCCTACTCGGTGGCGATTTTTCATCTGGTTACCCATGCGTTTTTCAAGGCGCTGCTGTTCCTGGCGGCAGGCTCCGTGATTATCATGCTGCACCATGAACAGGACCTGCGCAAGATGGGTGGGCTGTACCGCTATATGCCGATCACCTGGTTTACCGCCCTGGTCGGTTCACTGGCTTTGGTCGGTTTCCCATTCACCTCCGGTTTTTTCTCCAAAGACGCTATTATCGAAGCGGTGCATTATGCGCAACTTCCCTTTGCCGATATCGCCTACCTGGCTGTGCTGGCTGGTGTCTTTATTACCGCCTTGTATTCTTTCCGCCTGTTTTTCCTGACTTTCCACGGTAAGGAAAGGTTTGACCGGCAAACCTGGGAGCGCTTGCGCGAAGCCCCGGCTGTGGTGTGCTTCCCGTTGCTGGCGCTGGCAGTGCCATCATTGGTTATCGGCGCATTTCTGGTTACCCCCATGGTGCTGGGCAATTACTATCAGACGTCTATCCAGGTCGCCGCCGAACACGCCGTCTGGTTCCATGAACTGACATCCCATTATTCCGGCGCCATTGATATCTTCTTAAATGCCTGGAAGCACGCGCCGGTCTGGCTGACGTTGTCCGGGATCTTGGTTGCCTGGTTATGTTATATCGTGTTTCCTCACCTACCTGCCAGGACTGCCGCCTGGTTTGCTCCGGCGCACTGGTTGTTGGAGCGGAAATTCTATTTCGATGAAGTCTATGAGTTGGTCTTTGCCCGCGGCGCTCGTGGCGCCGGTCAGGCGCTTTGGCAATGGGGTGACGCACGCATCATAGATAATTTACTGGTGAACGGTACGGCCCGGGCGGTGCGTAAACTTTCTGCTTCCGTCAGAACACTGCAAACCGGCTATCTGTACCACTACGCATTCGCCATGATTATCGGCCTGTTGCTGCTGCTGGCAATATTCGTGCACGGATTGCTGTAAGCCGATGCTGTCGCCCCTGTTTCAATCCCTGCCGTTGCTGAGCTTACTGATCTGGGCGCCCATTCTGGGCGGCATCTTTGTGCTGATGTTGGGCGAGCGGCAGCAGGAAGCAGCCAGACTGTTTGCCCTGGTTGTCTCCATTCTCATTTTTCTGTTGTCAGCATGGTTGTGCTACCTGTTCGACAACACAGCCACGCTCATGCAGTTTGTTGAGCATACCGTGTGGATAGATACTTTCAACATCAACTACCATCTCGGGGTGGACGGTATTTCGGTTCCCCTGATACTGCTGACGACGTTTACCACAGCGCTGGTTGTGATCGCCTGCTGGACCGTCATTCAAACCAGGGTCACCCAATATCTGGCGGCATTTCTTATCTTAGAAGGTCTGATGATCGGGGTGTTCACCGCGCTGGATGCGATCCTGTTCTATTTTTTCTGGGAAGCCATGCTCATTCCCATGTTCCTGATCATTGGCGTGTGGGGCGGCCCCCGGCGTATTTATGCCACCATCAAGTTCTTCCTGTACACCTTTCTGGGTTCGGTATTCATGTTGGTGGCGCTGCTGTACATGTACTCCAAAATCGGCAGTTTTTATCTCTTTGATCTGTATCGGTTACCGTTGTCGCTGGCTGAACAGCAGTGGATTTTTATTGCCTTCCTGCTGGCGTTTGCCGTAAAAATACCCATGTGGCCGGTGCATACCTGGTTGCCGGACGCGCATGTGGAAGCGCCCACCGGCGGCTCGGTAATACTGGCTGCGATCCTGTTGAAAATGGGCGGCTACGGCTTTATCCGTTTCAGTTTACCCATTACCCCGGATGCCAGCGCCGCCATGGCCGGTTTCATGATCGTGTTGTCGCTCATCGCCATTGTTTATATCGGTTTCGTGGCTCTGGCGCAACAGGATATGAAAAAGCTGATTGCCTACTCATCGGTGTCCCACATGGGGTTCGTGACACTCGGTTTTTTCATCATGTTTTCCATTCTGGAACAAGCCGGGTCGAATACTGACGCGGCTATGGGGCTGGCCGGCGCCATGATGCAAATGATCTCGCATGGTCTCATCTCGGCCGCGTTGTTCCTGTGCGTGGGGGTGATGTATGACCGGGTGCACAGCCGACAAATTGCCGACTATGGCGGGGTCGCGAACACCATGCCGGTGTTTGCCTCGTTTATGATGCTGTTTGCTATGGCCAATGCCGGGTTGCCCGGCACTTCCGGTTTTATCGGCGAGTTCATGGTTATTCTCAGCAGTTTCAAGGCCAATGCCTGGGTTGCCGTGCTGGCTGCAACCGTCCTGATTCTGGGCGCGGCCTATACCCTGTGGATGTATAAACGCGTTATCTTCGGAGACGTGGCTAATGAACAAGTGGCGGCATTGCAGGACGTGTCCCTGCGCGAGGTCTCATTTTTGTTGCTGCTGGCAGTGCCCGTGCTGCTGCTGGGGCTGTGGCCGGCGCCGCTGTTTGAGCTGATGGACGTGACGCTCCGGCACCTGGTAGAACATATTGCCCAATCCAAAATCAACTGATGCTCATTACCGCTGAAATCCTGTTCGTGTTGCCGGAACTGGCCTTGCTGGGGCTGGCCTGTCTGACGCTGGTATGCGATGTATTCTCGAACAATCCGAACCGACGGGTGACCTATTGGCTGGCCCAGGTGTCGCTGTTGGGAGTGGCAGGTCTGGCGCTATACCTGTATCCCGTCGGGACTGTGGCCGTCTTCCATCAGCATTACATTCTGGACCCGTTGAGTGTGGCGCTCAAGGTTACCGTCTGCGTCGCGTCCTTGCTGGTGTTTGCCTATTCGTACCATTACTTCCGTCAGCGCGACCTGTTACAGGGTGAGTATTTTGTGCTTGGGTTGTTTGCGGTACTGGGGATGCTGGTGATGATCTCCGCACACAGTTTGTTGACTGTCTATCTGGGCCTGGAACTCATGTCGCTTGCCTTGTACGCCATGGTTGCCATGAACCGGGAGTCGGGAACGGCTGCCGAGGCGGCTATGAAATATTTTGTGCTGGGCGCCCTGGCCTCCGGTCTGTTGTTATACGGTATTTCAATTGTGTACGGCGTCTCCGGCACGCTGGTGTTGCCGGAACTCGCCGCTTATCTTGAGGCCGAGACCGATAACAGAATCATGTTCCTGTTCGGGCTGGTCTTCATTATAGTGGGCATTGCCTTCAAGCTGGGCGCAGCGCCGTTCCATTCCTGGGTGCCGGATGTGTACGAGGGCTCACCCACGGCGGTTACCCTGTTTCTGGCCACCGCGCCCAAGGTGGCCGCGTTTGCCATGGCGATACGCTTACTCATAGATGGTATGTTGCCTATGCACATCGACTGGCAGGGGATGCTGGTCATTCTTGCCCTGTTGTCCATGGCTGTGGGCAATATCATTGCCATTGTGCAGACCAATATCAAACGTATGCTGGCTTATTCTGCCATTGCGCACGCCGGCTTTCTCATCCTGGGCATCCTGCCCGGCCTGTACGTCGAACAGGGCGCCAGCTATGCCGGTGCGTTGTTTTACGTGATTGCTTACGTGATCATGAGCATGGGCGCGTTCGGCTTTATTATTCTGGCCGGAGGCAAGGACCACGAGGCCGACCGACTGGATGATCTCAAGGGACTCGCCGATGCCAGTCCCTGGTTTGCTCTGGTGATGTTATTGTTCATGTTTTCCTTGGCCGGTGTGCCGCCGTTCCTGGGTTTCTGGGCGAAGTGGTACGTGCTCAAGGAGGTGGTTGCCATTGGTTATATCTGGCTGGCCGTGCTGGCCGTGGTGTTCTCGGTGATAGGCGCTTATTATTACCTGCGTATCATCAAGCTGATGTATTTCGAGCAGGTCGAGACCGCGCCGAGGCTCAGCGCCGACACCGGGCTGAGAGTACTGGTCAGTCTGAATGGTCTGGCCGTGCTGGCGCTGGGTTTTGCCCCCGGAGGATTGATGGAGATCTGCAGTCGCGTGGTGGGGCTGTAAGCCTCGACGCCACCTCAGCGCCCAGCTCATGTCGGCGGGAAACGTAACCTGGCTGCTGATCGTGGTTGCGGTTATCCTGGCCAACCTGCCCTGGTGTTACGGGCGCTTCCTGCTGGTCATCAAACCCGACCGAAAAAAGCAGTGGATGTGCTTGCTGGAGTGGTTGCTGCTGTATTTCCTGGCCGGTTTCCTGGCGCTGGGTGTGGAACAGAAAATGCAAGGCGAGAACCACGCCCAGGACTGGGAGTTCTACGCCGTTACCTTTTTTCTGTTCATGGTCTTTGCATTTCCGGGGTTTATCAGCGCCAGTGCTTCAAAAAGGCGCCTCTGAAAATTAGAGGTTCCTAAAAGCGCGTCTGTGACCTTTGCTATGCTGTGATGCGCTCACCCATGACGACGCGCCGGTCGGAATAAACCCGGCTTATCCTGTCTTCCTGCGTCAGCAGAATCACCGTTGAACCCATATTGAAACGTCCGATTTCATCGCCCCGGGCAAAGCTCACAGCCGGGTCATAATCCCAGCGCCGGTATTCACGCGCGCCGGCGGGGGCGACCTCGCCGTGCCACACCGTTGCTATGGAACCCACAAAAATGGCGCCGACGAAAATAACCGCAATGGCGCCGATAGCTGAGTCGAAAACCGTTATCACGCGCTCATTGCGAGCATACAGTTTGTCAATGCGGCGCACGTTGCCGGGGTTGACGGACAACAGCCGCCCTGGAACATAAGCCATGGCGCGCAGCTCGCCATCAGCAGGGAGGTGTACCCGGTGGTAATCCCTCGGCGAGAGGTAAAACGTAATAAAACTGCCGTTACGGAAACAATCAGCGAGTTGCCGGTCGCCATTGAACAGTTCGACCAAGCTATAATGCTTACCCTTGGCTTGTAGCAATCGCTCATTGTCCAGTGTTCCTGCGGCGTTGATATAACCGTCCACAGGCGAGACCACCGCACCGGACCTGGCAATGGGCCGCGTTTCGGATTTCATTGCGCGGGTAAAAAAGTCGTTGAAGTTGTCATAATCGCCAGGCCTGGTTTTTTCCGCCAAGCGCAAGTCAACGCGGTACTTCCAGACAAACAAACGGATCAGGATATTTTTCCAGGGAGACCACGCACACCTCGTCAGTCGGTACGCCAGCCGCGACAGCAGGTGTAGCGCCGGGGTCGCGGCCAGCCCCAGGACGTCACTATAAAATACAGTCATCTTCACTCCTGACCCACCCCTCGGCCCGGCCGCGCGTCAGCCATCAATAAATGTACGGATCCGGTCAAACCTGTCAACGATACTCGAGGTCTCGTGGGGTGCGGAAAAAATTCCCACCAGCCGCCCTTGGGGGTCCACCAGAAACAATGATGCGCTGTGGTCCACGAGGTAATTTTCCTCACTTTCCGTCTTGTCCAGGAAATACGCCAGGCCGATCTGCCTGGTCAGCGCCGAGATCTGCTCAGTCGAGCCGCCGAGGCCGACGAATTCCGGGTGGAACGAGGCCAGGTATTGCTTTATTCGTGCCGAAGTGTCCCGATCCGGGTCCACCGTAACAAATACAAATTGCAGGTCTCGAACCTGTGCAAGCTCCTCACGCACCTGTTTCATCACGGCCAGGGTCGTCGGACATGGCCCTGGGCAGTGGGTAAAACCGAAGAACAGGAGTGACCATTTACCGTGCAGGTCAGCCAGCGTAAAGACCTTGTTTTCCTGGTCGATGAGGGTAAACGAGGATAGGGTTTTTGGTTCCGGCCAGAGCAACCCGGCAATGTCAGGCGGCGTGTCGGATTGCTGATATTTTGCCACCAGCACACCCATTACGGTTGCCAGCGCCACCAAGCCGCACACCAGCAGGCCTGTCGCAAGCGACTGTTTGTTCACCGGCAGTTACGACGTAAACAACGAAGCATTGACGGTAAAATGTACAGCAATGCTGACTATGTAACCCAGCAGGATGGCCCAGCTCCACTTGAAGTGGGAAAAAAACGTGTAAATCCCCCGGGCCTGACCCATGACCGCAACTCCGGCCGCCGAGCCGATAGACAGCATGGAACCACCGATGCCTGCCGTCAGCGTCACTAACAGCCATTGGCCGTGGTCCATATCCGGACGCATCTCCAGCACTGCGAACATGACCGGGATATTATCGACAATAGCTGAGGCAAAGCCAACAAAGATATTGGCGTAGGTCGGCCCCAGTTCCACGTAGAAAAACTCGGAAACGATAGCCATGTAACCGAACGCGCCCAGCCCGGCCACACACAGAATAATGCCGTAGAAAAACATCAATGTATCCCACTCGGCGCGTTGCAGGTTCTGATAGATATCGTAGTGTTTCCTGTTATTCTGCCAACCGTCCAGGGCGGAAAATTCATCTCCTTGCGCCTGCATTGCCTGGTTCGTGTTGAACAGCGCCGCGTCGCGCCTTTTCAGGTAATAACCAAACAGGTTCAGCAGGCCCAGACCGGTCATCATGCCCAATACCGGCGGCAGGTGCAGGAAGTTGTGAAAAGACACGGCCATGGTAATGGTCAACAGGAATAACGCAACAACGATCCAGGCGCCATACTTGAGGGTGGCCTCTTCCATAACCGCCTCCGGCCGCTCCGTACTGAGCGCAAAACTCATAATGCCGGCCGTTACCAGCCAGCCAGCCAATGAGGGCAGGAACAGCACCAGGAATTCCTGAAATTGGACAATGCCTTGTTGCCAGACCATCAAGGTGGTGATATCGCCGAACGGGCTGAAGGCGCCGCCGGCGTTGGCGGCAACCACAATGTTGACGCAGCCAATGGCGATAAAGCGTTTGTTGTCACCCCCCACTGCACAGATTACCGTAGCCATCAGCAGCGCGGTGGTCAGGTTATCGATAATCGGCGACAGCACAAACGATATTGCACCGGTGATCCAGAACAGCTGGCGCAGATTGAATTGCTGAGCCAGCAGCCAGGCGCGCAACATTGCGAAGACGCCGCGCTCGTCCATGGTGTTGATATACGTCATGGCTGCGAGCAGGAATAAAAACAGCTCGACGAATTCAAGCAGGCTGTGGCTTAACTTGCCCTCCAGTGCATGGGCTTGATCGAACTGCCCATAGGTGAAGGCAACCAATACCCAGATGATGCCGGCAGCGACAATGGTCGGCTTTGATTTGCGCAAGTGCAGGGTTTCCTCGCTGATGACCAGCGCGTAGGCGATAACGAATATCACCAGCGCAGCAATAGCCGCCCAGTGGCCGGTAAAGTCGAGCGCTTCCGGCGCTACCCCGGACACCGCCGCGATGCCCATAACGGGGACGAGTAGTAACAACAGGCCAGGGAGTATCCTTGTCATATAAAAAGTTGAGGTGCGCATGAATGTTTATCCTGATTTATGGTTCCGGTTCATGGATCGGTCGCCACTTCTCGGCGCCTACCAGCGGATAGTAAGCTCGGCGCCGATTCTGTGCTCCGGCGCCCCGATGGTGTGCGCCCTGCGCACTGCTTCGAGGCTGAGCGACAGGTCCGGCGCATGCTTCGCCTCCGGCGTCAGGCGCCAGCCAAGGCGGTAGTCGTGCGCCCCGGCCGTCTGCCCGAGCCCGGCATGGGGGCTGGCGCTGAAGCGTCCGCCGAAGGCCGGGAAGCCGTAGGCCGCCTCCAGCGTCCAGTGGCGGTGGGCGTCGCGGTCCTGGCGCGCTGCCAGCGGGTCTGCGGTAAACAGGGCGTCCAGCCCACCTTGAGCTGGTCCGCCGAGGGCCTGACGCAGGCTGAGCGTGGGGCCGAGGCGCGTCATGGGCGCCGGGTCCCAGGCCAGGGAGGCCGACAGGCCCCGGTCCGTCAGGTCGCCGTCCTCGTGCGTGAGCAGCGTGCGCCCTGCGAGGTCAAGGGCCAGCCCCAAGCGCGGCTCGGTCCACTTGAACCCGCCGCCGAGCTCGACCCCGAAGCCGGTCTCCGCGTCCCCGCCGTCATGGCGGGCGCCGATTTCGAGCTTTGGCACGAGTCCGCCGCCAGTGGGCAGTGTCAGTGGCCAACGGCCTTCCAGTCCCAGCCGCAGCCGGGTCACGTCGGACGCCGAGGCCGCCAGCTCGTGGGTCTGGTCCGAGGTCGTGCGCGCCCAGAGCACATCGGAGACCAGCGCCAGCGCCGGGCCGCCGCCCCAGTATGCGCTCAACAGGTCGCCTCGCACCCCGGCCGCAGCCAGGCGCCAGTGCGTGTCGGCGCGGTAGCGCTCATCTAAGGTCTTCAGCGTCACTGCGCCGCGGCCGTAGCCGGCGGCGCCCCAGACCTTGAGACGTTCTGAGGCCTGCCAGGCCGCATAGGGCAGCGCCGCCGTCAGTGAGGCGTCAATGTTGCCGTCGCCGACTTGCGGTGCACTGTCGCACCCCGCCGCGGCGTCAGTCGCGGGCTTAGCACAGAGCGTATCGCCATCGATAGAGGCATACTGACCCTCAGACCAGGTCTGCGTCAGCGCCAGCCCGACCAGCCAGTCGTTGCGAGCATAGTCCAGACCCAGCATACCGGTGGTGACGGTGCCGTTAAGGGTGACCTCATTACCGCCGCCACGCTCGGCGCCATCGAAGCGGCTCTGGCTCGTGCGGCCCCAGAAGGCCAGGGTGCCGTGGGCGCTATCTTGCTGTCGGGTCAGTGTGAAGCTCGATCCTAACAGCGCCTCTTGCGCGGTTATCGTGCGAGCGGGCGGGTCGAAGCCACCGGCGCGGGCGCCGAGGAGGTCGCCGCGTCCGTGCGGCGCGCCGGCCTCGGACCCGAACCAGTGGTCGGAGGCCCCGCGCACGGCGGGATTATGCGGTGCGCCAGCGTCGTCCGTGAGCGGTTGGGCAGCGCTCGATCCGAAGTGTCCCACCCGTCCGGCGAACGTGCCCTGCAGGCCGGGCGTGCGGTTTGCCTCCAAGCGCCCGGCGATGCCGCCGAGCGCCTGGTCGGCCACCGTGCGCCCGAACCGCGCCAGATACGCCGCCGGCAGCGGGTCGTCGTTGGTGATGGTGCCGATGGCCACGCCGTCGGCGATGGGCAGTGGACGCGCGCCGCCCGAGCCATTCATCCACGCCTGCGTGACCACCACTTCGAAGGTCTCGCCATCGTCGTCATG
>JAPORZ010000228.1 GCA_026709915.1 Gammaproteobacteria bacterium | reverse complement strand
TTGTAAACGAGGACTTCAACCCATGATACAAGCACTCAGTTCAAACAACCTGCCGGCGCCCCTGTTCCGCTACAGTCCCCTGGTCAAGGCCGGCCCGTTCTACAAAACCGCAGGCATGCTCGCCTTGAACAAGGAGACTGGCGCCCTGGAGCAAGGCGGCGCCGGCGCCGAGACTGCCAGGATCCTCAGCAACCTGCTCGAAGCCCTGCCCGATTTTGGCCTATCCTTGGATGACCTGGTCAGCGCCAGCATTTTCACCACGCAGCTGGACCGGTTCCCGGACATCAACAAGGCCTGGGAAGCCGTATTCAGCGCCGACAGGCGCCTCCCCGCCCGTACCGCCATCGGCGTCAGCACGCTGCCCATCAACGCCGCGGTGGAGATGGAGTTCTGGTTTTACAAGCAGTAGGGCGCCTCTGAAAATTAGAGGCGCCCGCGCAGCATAATGGATACGCTGCCATTTTTAAGCATGTCAGTGCTTGAAAATGACGGGAACGGAATGCCCCACTTTTTCGGGCACTTGTCCGTTCCCGTCTCTGCTTATGAGCTACGAAGGGCATTTTTAGAGGTTGCCAGTAGTAACTCCTCACCCCCTCATCTTGTGCTTCTCCCCCTCTCTCCTTTTGTCTTTTCTCAATAAACCTTGACAACTACCTAATTTATATAAGTTTATTTCTCAATTCCCCTTGGCCGTTTCGTGCAGTCTCGCATAAGTGCTTGTAACACGGGCAGATTTTTACGGAAAAGTTACAAGATTTACTTGACAGCCCCCTGTTTTGCTTTCTATAGTTAGAAATTGTGGGAAAAAGTGGGTAATTGTGGTATCTAATGTGTCAAGGGTGTTGAGAAATGTTCCGGGGTTTCAGTAGCGTCAGTCTTGATAGCAAGGGGAGATTGGCCGTGCCCAGCCGTTATCGCGAACGGCTCGTGGGTGGGGCTGACGGCGCGCTGGTGCAAACCTTAAATCCGTTGGATCGTTCCCTGTGGCTGTACCCGTTGCCGGAATGGGAGATTATCGAAGCAAAACTGGCAGACCTGTCGGATTTTGATACCCAGAGCCGCAGGGCCAAGCAGATGATGCGCGGCTATGCGACCGATTGCCAGTTGGACACGCACGGGAGAATTCTGATCCCCGCGGAACTGCGGGACTATGCCCAAATCGATAAACAGGCCGTGATCCTGGGCCAGGGCAATAAATTTGAAATCTGGAACAGAACCAGTTGGCAGACACAGCGCGAACACTGGTTGCAGCAGCTAGGTGATGAACAGGGGGCGCCGGCCGCCGCGCTGCAATCGCTGTCCCTGTGATCCTTCTCATTGAATTTGAATGATTACACACATGAACCGGTACTGCTGGATGAGGCCATCGAAGCGCTGGCCTTGCGTCCGCACGGTTGTTATGTGGACTGTACCTTCGGTCGCGGCGGTCATAGCAGGGCGATACTTGAGCGTCTTGGCAAACGCGGGCGCCTGCTGGCCTTTGACAAGGATCCGGACGCGCTCAGGTTTGCCGGGGAGGAGTTTGCCGGCGACCCACGCTTCAGTTGCTATGCCGGTTCGTTCACCCGTCTTGCCGAAGTCGTCGACAGCCTGGGTCTGGCGGGCCTGGTGGATGGTTTGTTGTTTGACTTGGGTGTTTCCTCGCCGCAACTGGATGATGCGTCCCGGGGTTTCAGCTTTCTCCGGGATGGCGTCCTTGACATGAGAATGAACCCAACAACAGGTTCCAGCGCGGCGACATGGATAAACCGCGCCGCCCAGGCGGAAATCAGCGCAGTGTTACGCAATTTCGGCGAGGAGCGCTATGCCGGACGCATCGCCCGGGCCATCGTGGCGCGGCGTGCCGAACAGTCCATCACTTCCACCCGGCAACTTGCCGAACTGATCAAGACCGTGGTTCCCACTTTGGAGCGGGACAAACACCCCGCAACCCGTTCCTTCCAGGCCATCCGCATCCACATCAACAATGAACTGGAGGAATTACGCACCGCGCTGACCCAGGCGCTCGACGCGCTGCGGGTCGGCGGACGGTTGGCTGTGATCAGTTTTCATTCCGGCGAAGACCGCATCGTAAAACGCTTCATCAGACAGCAGTTCCGAGCCGACCCTTACCCGAGTTACCTGCCCGTTGCCGCCGCGCAGATTAAACCCGCCTTGCGCGCGGTAGGACAACCGCAACAGCCTGGGGCAGCGGCAAATGCAAGCAACCCGCGCGGCCGCAGCGCAACTTTGAGAGTGGCGGAGAAACT
>JAPORZ010000026.1 GCA_026709915.1 Gammaproteobacteria bacterium | reverse complement strand
AGACACGTTATGCTGTCTATAAGGTTACCTCTAAACACTCATGGCAACCTCTATAAATGCCACGAAGGACATTTTTAGATGGTTACCTTATGAAACCCGCTTCAGTTCAGAAGTTGTGCCCGAGGCGAGTTTACAATAGCATAGGCGGTACCTGTCAAAAAACCTGCCGACGCTACAGAGAAACCAACGTGAAAAAAGATACTGATGAAAGTCTGTTTACTTTGCTCAAGACTGTTCCGCATTTTGTTGACGAGAGTGGTGAGGTGATCAAAACGGCAGTGATAGACAGCGCCTGGAACAACGACGAAGAACTTATAAGGCTGTTGCTGGAAGACGCCAATGCGAGAGAGAAGTTCTTTGATGAGATCGAAGGGTATCAGGTTTTCAACCTGAAGGTCTTTATCGATTATGTGGCAGGCAAAAACTTTCTGGCTAATTCATATACCCGGTTTCGCAATAGAATCGGTTTGAACATGGGCAACAAGTTTCTGCATGAACGAGGAGAAGTGTCTCTGGTCTGGCCGTACAAGGATTGTGTATTGGAGGGCGGGCAGACTCGCGAGGAGGAGAAACGCAAGGAAATTTTCTTTAACGAGATATTGGCCCATGATGAGATAGATCGCTTGTTTGACCCCAAGGCGCTGACGAACTGGAAACGTTATACCAGGTACGGGGAACTGGAAGTTGAGGAATTCAAATGGGGCAAGGACGGAATACTAAAGGAGAATCTGATCATCAAGGGTAACAACCTGCTGACCTTGCACACGATTAAACAGCAGTTTCGCGGCAGGGTAAAACTGATTTATATAGACCCGCCGTACAACACGGGTAACGACAGTTTTGGCTATAACGATAACTTCAGCCACTCCAGCTGGTTGACATTTATAAAAAACCGGCTGGAAGTAGCAAGAGATCTGTTGCGGAATGATGGACTTATATTCATTCATATTGGCGACCAGGAAATGCACTATCTGAAACTTGTGGCAGATGACATATTCGGCAGGGATAATTTTGTCGCTACAGCGCCGCGCAAGACAAGGAGCGGAAAAAGTGACGTACCTTATAAATTGTCGCAGGATTTTGACTGGATGTTGATTTATACGAGAGGCGCATCAAAAAAAGCTCCACTCTTTCGGCGCAGGATTGAGCGCAAGTACTATAAAACACCAGACTTTCCTGGAGATGAATGGAGGCTGAGTGATCTTACAACTCAACGTACGATTGAGGAGCGTCCTAACTCAAATTTTACACTGACAAACCCGAGAAACAAGCAGAAATTTCCTGTTAACCCTAATCGTTGCTGGGGTATTACCAAAGATTCAGTTGGTGAGTATCTGGAAAAAAGGAAGATAATTTTTCCTGGAGATTATAATTTTCTCAAACTGAAACGTCCTGCTATGCGGGTTTTTAAGTCCGAAGAAGTTGCGAAAAAGAATGACGATTTTGACAAGGCTTACGTATCGTCAAACTTCCTCAACAAGGCAATGGATGAGCTGTTGCAGGATATGACCAACAACAAGGGCACTGATGAAATTGTAGAGTTGTTCGGCAGCAAGGTATTTGCGTATCCAAAGGTCGAGTTGCTACTTCAGCGCATCATTGAATATACAACCAGCGAGGGTGATATTGTATTGGACTTCCATCTTGGTTCCGGCACAACCTGCGCGGTAGCTCACAAAATGGGGCGGCAATATATAGGCATTGAGCAAATGGACTATGTGGAGAACATTGCCGTCGAACGCATGAAAAAAGTTATTGGCACAAACAGCGGGCATGACGCCGGTGGTGTATCCGGGGACGTCAACTGGCAAGGTGGTGGTGATTTTGTCTATTGCGAACTAATGCAATACAACAGTGCGTGGCTCGATAAAATCCAGACGACGCAGTCCTCCGCCGAGCTTGTGAACATCTGGCGCGATATGGCCCGTAATTCCTTTCTGAATTGGTACGTCAACCCCGAGTGTTCAGAGGATGCAGTGGGTGACTTCATTGCCATTGGCAAGGAGCAAGACGGGTTAGCACAACAAAAAAGCCTGCTGGCCGAACTGTTGGACAAGAACCAGCTTTACGTCAACCTTACGGAAATTGACGACGAAGACTTTGCCGTCAGCGAAGCAGACAAGGCCCTGAACCATGAATTTTTTACCGGCGAGCATGTGGACCCGGATGAAGAATTGGAGTTACGTGAAGAGTTTATCGAGATGGTGGAAGCCTCGATGGCCGAAGGACAGACTGGCGAAAAAACTACCCCCTTGCAGAAAATCGCTGAGAATTTGGGCGTAGAGTTGTGACCTACGATGTGGAGTTTACCCCCAACGCTAAATCTGATCTCAATAAGCTGGACGCAAAAACAGCCCGGCGCGTTCTTAAAAAACTGGCTTGGCTTGCAGATAATCTTGATACTGTTGGACAAAAGGCGCTGACAGCCTCCTTCAAGGGAAGGTTCAAACTGCGCTGTGGTGATTATCGAATTATTTATGGCTCCAATCGGCAGGAGCGTAAGATTGTCATTCACATCGTCAGACATCGTAGTCAGGCCTACAAGGGATAAGTGCAATGACTGACAAGTTCTTATACGAAGATCTGAACGCTGCTTCCCGGTTGGGGTTGCTCGACGAACTACGAGAAGTCCCGACCGTCATCAAAGACAACCTGAATCCTGATTTTGAACTGCGTCCCTACCAAGTGAAGGCATTTGCGCGTTTCCTGCATTGTTTTAACAAAGGGTATGAAGGCAAGGAGGCGCCTGTGCATCTTCTGTTTAACATGGCAACAGGCAGCGGCAAGACTCTGATCATGGCGGGGCTGATGCTCTATCTGTATGAGCAAGGCTACAGAAACTTTCTGTTTTTCGTCAATGCGCTGAATATTATCGAAAAAACCAGGGACAACTTTCTCAATCCGCTTTCACCCAAATACCTGTTCAACAAAATTATACGCTTCGGCTCAAAAAAGATTGCGGTCACTCCGGTTGCTAACTTTGAAGGAGTGAATGAGAACGACCTCAATATCTGTTTCACTACTATCCAGAAACTGCATGTGGACTTAAACAGTGAAAAAGAAAACGCCATTACCATGAGGGACTTTAGTCAGCACAAAATTGTGCTGCTTGCAGATGAAGCGCACCATGTCAACGTTAAAACGAAGTCCGGTCAGGGCATAGATGCTGACAGTTGGGAAAACACGGTGGAGCGGGTCTTCCAGCAAAATAGCGCAAATATGCTGCTGGAATTTACTGCCACCCATGACTATGAAACAGCTGCGCTGAAAGCAAAGTATTACAACAAGGTGATATACCGTTATGACCTGCGCCAGTTTCGCAACGAGCGTTTTTCCAAGGATGTGATTCTTGTGCAATCAGACCTTGAACTCGAACAGCGCATTCTGCAAGCCTTGATATTAAGCCAGTATAAGCAGGAAGTGGCTGCAAAATATCGGATCAGGCTCAAGCCTGTAATTTTATTTAAGGCGCAACGCACCATCGCACAATCAAAAGAGAATGAGGCGAACTTTCACAGACTCACCGACGGCCTGACCGCACAACACATCGCATCTGTACGTAACTCGGAATTGCCATTGTTACAGCGAGCGTTTCAGTTTTTTGCAGAAAACGGAGGTAGCGACACCATGTTGGCGGAACGATTAAAATGGGAGTTTCGGAAAGACCACTGCCTTTCGGTCAATGACGAGAAGGAGAAGGAACAGTACCAGTTGTTGGTCAACTCTCTTGAGAGCGAAGACAATCGCGTGCGCGCCATTTTTGCCGTGCAGAAGTTGAACGAAGGCTGGGATGTGCTGAACCTGTTTGACATCGTCCGCTGCTATGAAACGCGGGATGCAAAAGCTGGGAAACCCGGTAAAACGACTGTTGCCGAAGCACAACTGATCGGACGCGGAGCGCGTTATTTCCCGTTTGTGTTGCCTGACAATAAGGCGCGTTTTCGGAGAAAATTCGACGCGGATCTGACCAATGAATTGCGCATACTGGAAGAGTTGCACTACCACAGTATCCGCGACAACCGTTACATCCCTGAGCTGCGGGCGGCGCTGGTGGCGGAAGGTATGCTGGACGGGAATGAGGAGACGCGTACCCTCAAACTCAAAGACTCATTCAAAAAATCTGTTTTATACGAAAATGGCGTAGTTTGGCTTAATGAGCGCCGTCCGAAAGACTACAGCAATGTGGAATCCCTCGCTGATGTTGGCGTATCAGGAAGCGGTTACCATCATACCGTCACCACCGGCCAGGGAGATGCCAGCGCGGTTTTCTCAATGCAAGATATGGAAACGCCGGTGCGCGATCAAAGCGAAGAATGTATCAGGGTTCGGGATATTGAGCGCAACATTGTACAGACTGCCATTGCTCGCAACCCGTTTTTTACTTTCGTTTCGCTCAAACGGTATTTTCCGAACTTGAAATCGATCCGTGAATTTGTCACCGCTAATGCGTATCTGGGCGGCTTGACCATCAACTTTATTGGACTACAGTACCGGATTCAGGATATGCGCAGGGAAAAACTAGCGGCTGTAGGTGGGTTGTTGTCACGGCTTGAGGCTGAAATTCGCCAGCAGGCAGTGGAATACGAAGGCTCGGGTAGTTTTGTCAGTAATCGGGTCAGTGCCGTGTTCAAAGACAAGGAATTAAAGGTCGGCGCTTCTCGGCAACTCGCAACAGCAGAGGCAGATCAACAATTTCAACAATTTGTTTCCGCAAAGGAATGGTTCGCGTTTAACGCGCTTTATGCCACAAGCGAGGAGAAGAAACTGGTACATTTGCTTGACCGGTCTATGCACAAGTTGCAGGAGAAATACCCGGAAGTCTATCTGTTACGCAACGAAAAACACTTCAAACTGTATAACTTCACCGACGGGCAGGCGTTTGAGCCGGATTTTGTACTGTTTTTGCTCAAGAACAACGGGGAAGCATTGACTTTACAGGTGTTTATAGAACCCAAAGGCAAGCATCTTCTGGAGCACGACAAGTGGAAGGAGGATTTTCTGCGGGAAATACAAAGTAAATCTACCAGAGCAGCGCCGCGTGCATTAACACCACAGAAAGCGGGTAAACACCGAGTCATCGGCCTGCCGTTTTACAACAGCGATAACGAAAATCAGTTCAAAGAAAGCCTTTATCAAGCGGTCGAGTTATCGGATATCAATTGTTAAAACCCTGCGCGGCAGGGTAACTGCTGCGAATAAGTCACTGTGACATCTCCTTGAAGACAATTCCGGCCGCTTTTAGGGTCTTGTCTATTTCATCAGCGCCGTGGGCGCTGGAGATGAAGCCGGCTTCATAGCTTGAAGGCGCCAGATAGACGCCGCGTTTCAGCATCCCGTGAAAAAAACGGTTGAAGGCATCCTGATTGCACGCAGTGGCCTGTTGGTATGAAGTAACCTGCGGCGCATCGGTAAAAAACAGACCGAACATGGCGCCGGCCTGATTGGTGGTCAGGGCAACGCCGTTGGCTGCAGCCGCCTGTTTCAGTCCGGCAAGCAGGGTCTTCAGCTTATCCGACAAGTCTGTGAAGAAACCGGGTTCTGCCACCTGTTCCAGCGTCGCCAGTCCCGCAGCCATGGCCACGGGATTCCCTGACAAGGTGCCAGCCTGATAGACGGCGCCCTCCGGCGCCAGGCAATCCATGATCTCCCGGCGGCCACCGACGGCGCCGACCGGCATGCCGCCGCCGATGACTTTGCCGAGCAAGGTCAGGTCGGGGGTGATGCCGTACCTGGCCTGGGCGCCGCCCAGGGCTACGCGCAAGCCGGTCATTACTTCATCGAAGATCAGGACACTGCCATAACGATCACAGTGGTCTCGCAAGGTATCTAAGAACCGTTGCGAACCCGGGATACAGTTCATGTTGCCGGCCACGGGCTCAACGATAACTGCGGCAATTTCAGCGCCGGCATCGGCAAACACTTGCGCGACAGGGTCACAGTCGTTGAAGGTCAGGGTCATGGTATGCTGTGCCGTAGCCGCGGGAACCCCCGGTGACGTAGGGATGCCCAGGGTTAGCGCCCCGGAACCGGCCTTGACCAGCAAGGCATCGGCATGGCCGTGATAACAGCCTTCAAACTTCACGATCCGGTCCCTGCCGGTGTAGCCGCGTGCCAGGCGAATGGCGCTCATGGCCGCTTCCGTGCCGGAATTGACCATACGCACCCGTTCGATAGCAGGCATGAGCGAGCAGATTTTTTTTGCCAGGGCTGTTTCTATCAGGGTTGGCGCACCAAAACTCAGCCCCTGTTGCATGACTGCGCGCACGCGGGCAAGCACAGCCGGATGCGCATGACCCAGGATCAGTGGCCCCCAGGAGCCCACATAGTCGATGTAGGCGCGCCCGGCAGTGTCATACAGGTAAGCGCCGGCGCCGCGTGCAAAGAATACCGGCTCACCACCTACCGCTTTGAACGCCCGTACCGGTGAGTTCACGCCACCGGCGATATATTGCTTTGCTTCTGCAAAATGATTGGTATTCATTTGGCGACGCCGATAATCTGATTGAATTTCTTTACCGTCGAGTACGGGTCTTCAGCCTGATAAACGCTGCTGATGACTGCCAGCAGATCGGCCCCGTGCTTGAGCAGGGTAGTGCAATTTGCCGGCGTGATCCCACCGATGACGGCCACTGGCAGCGACAGGCCCGCTTTTGCTTGCTCTATGATACCAGTTTCGGCACGCGCGGTATTGTGCTTCGATGAGGTTGGATAAAACGAGCCGAACGCGATATAGTCTGCGCCCTGCTGCGCTGCCGCCTGCGCTCGCGCCAGACTGTTGTAACAGGAAACACCGATAATCGCCCCTGTGCCCAGCGCTTCCCTGGCTGCCTTGCAACTGCAATCCCCCTGGCCCAGGTGCACGCCGTCGCTGCCTGTGTCCCGGGCCAGTTGTACATCATCATTGATGATAAACAGGCAATCGTAGTCCCGGCAAAGTGTGTGCAGCGCCAGGGCCTCCCGTGTTCTTTTCACGGGGTCGGCTGACTTATCCCGGTATTGCAGCGCAGTAATGCCAGCGCGCAGGATTTGTTCCGTTATGGACAGCAGCGGGTCGGTGGGCAAGCGGGCACAGTCCGTTATGACATACAACCCCTTCATGTACTGTTGGCCTGAGGTCGGCGCCACATCAGAAAAAACGTTCGGGATGCAGTTGCGCAGCGCCGGTGCGGCGCGCCTGTTGCAAGGTCTGCCAGGTATATTCCTGTGCTTGTGCTACCGCGGCGCGCAGCGGGTCGCCCTGCGCAAGCCGCCCGGCAATACCGGCAGAGAGGGTGCAGCCGGAGCCGTGATAAGCGCCTGACAGCTTGTCCCAATGGTACTTGTGCAGGGTACGGGTTGCATCCATCCAGGTATTTGTCAGGCGCCCGCCTGTGTCGTCTGTGGTCGTGACCAGCGCGGTGTCGCAGCCGAGTTCGAGCAGTGTGTGCAGGGCGCTGTTTATCTCGTTGCTTCCTGTCAAAGTCAGCGCTTCTTCAAGGTTGGGCGTGACAATGGTGACGTGGGGAAAAAGTTGCCCGGTCAGCGCTGTGACCAGATCCACAGAGGCCAGGTCCGTGCCTGTGCCGCTGGCCAGGACCGGATCGAGGACGACCGGAAAGTTTGTGCGGGCAAGATAGTCCGCAATCACTTCGACCAGCTCAACACTGCCGATGAGACCGATCTTGCAAGCATCCACACTGATGTCCTGTGTCAGTAAGTCCAGCTGTTCTCTGAACATGGCCGGCGCTTGCGGCGTGATACGTTTGAATTGCGCGGTATTCTGCGCCGTCAGTGAGGTAATGACCGAAACGCAATGGCAGCCGCCGCGCGCCAGGGTCTCAATATCCGCCTGTACCCCGGCCGCGCCGGACGGATCATGGCCGGATAAGGCCAGCACCACAGGTTTTGCCGCCACCACGTCAGAGCGGTTTATATACTGCCAGCAGCATGATGGCAACCAGGAACAGCACCGGTATTTCGTTATACCAGCGGTACCACACATGGGTATGGCGGTTGCGATCGTGTTTGAAATCCTGCAACAATTTACCGCAGTACAGGTGATAACCGAGCAGCAGCAGCAGCAACGCCAGTTTCACCTGAAACCAAGTCTGAGCCGCGTAGCCGTCCCAGCCGTTGGCCACGGCCAACCACAAGCCACAGACCAGCGTTAATACCGCACCCGGCGTCATAATGCCGAAATAGAGTTTGCGTTCCATGATCTTGAATCGGTCGATGCTGATGGCGTCATCACTCAGGGCATGGTAAACAAACAGCCTGGGCAAGTAGAACAGGCCGGCAAACCAGGTGACCATAAAGATCAGGTGGAGAGACTTCAGCAGCAGCATGATTGCCCGCCAGACCGGTTCACGCCCGCCCCTCAGCGCCAACCTCGGGCCCGTGTCCGCCCCCGGCAACCTGCATATACAGCAGATTTTCAATGTCCTGTCTTAATTCACTCATATCCATCTCACCGATGCTGTGCCTGACGATCCTGCCTTCCGGGTCAATCAGAAATGACGTTGGCGTCAGCATCACGTCACCGAAGGCGGCCGCCAAGGCGCCGTCCAGGTCCAGGGCAACAGGGTAGGGCAGTTGCCGTTCGGTAGCCAATTCCAGCACCCGGTTGGGCGGGTCGTAAGACATGGCAACGCCGATCAGCTCAACCCGGCTGCTGCCGAGCGCCTCATACAACTCCACCAGGTGCGGCATCTCCTTCAGGCATCCCGGGCAGGTGGTCGCCCAGAACGTCACCAGCACCGGACGCCCGCGCAAGGCGTCCAGGTGGAGCCGCTCGCCCTGCAAGGTGGTAAAAGTCACGTCCGGCGCCCATTTCAAACCGGACGGAGTGAGCCACAGCCACAACGACAGACCGGCCACGGTAAGTATAAAAAGACCCGCAAGAGTTTCCTTCATCTTCATAAACACAGTATAACCCGAATGATGCGAAAATGAAGCGACAGTAGACCACTGCGCTCCCTTTGTTTATAATCTTGAGGCATGGGGCTTACCCTCAGCAATGCAGAGCTTGCGCATCTGGTTCAATCGGACCGGGTACACAAGCGGGTATATACTGATCCTGCTATCTTCGACCTGGAGATGGAACGCATCTGGGGTAGGGCCTGGGTCTTCATCGGCCATGAAAGCCAGGTAAAATCTCCCGGCGATTTCTTTACCACCACCATCGGCAAACAACCGGTGATCGTTACCCGGCACACCGACAACCGGGTCCATGTCCTGTATAACCGCTGTGCACACAAGGGCGCCCAGCTGACGGTCGCGCCTTGTGGACATGCGCAACAACTGCGCTGCGCCTACCACGGCTATGTGTTCGGCGCCGACGGCGAGCTGTTGCACGTTCCTGCAGGGGAGGGCTACAGGAATTCAGACTTCACCCCCGGCAATCCGCTGGCACGCGTGCGCAAGGTTGCCAGGGTGGCGCTTTACCGCGGCTTTATCTTTGCCAGCATGGCGCCGCAGGGGCCCGATCTGACAAGCTGGTTGGGGGGCGCCGCCACCTCATTGGACAACGCCATAGACCGTTCACCCACCGGCGAGCTGCACATCACCGGCGGCGTCCTGCGTTACCTGCACGATGCCAACTGGAAAATTCTGCTGGAAAACGTGTCCGATAATATGCACGCGTCGGTCACCCACCAGTCTGCCTGGCAGACGGCCAAGCAACAGGCACTGGAATTTCCGCCACAACACAAGCCGCTGCCACTGGCCATGCTGGAGCCGTTTGGCTCCGGCTACGAGTTTTTCGACACCATTGCCATGACCACCTGCGGCAACGGCCATACCTGGTCGGGTGGCAATGCCACTATTCATAGCGGCTATGAGCGGGAATCGAAGTACGTACAGGACTTAGTGGCAGCACACGGCAAAGACCGCACCAAGCAGATCCTGTCCATGCAGCGGCAGAACACCGTTATCTATCCAAGCATTGCCTTTAAGAGCGCGTTGCAGACGATCCGGGTGTACCGCCCCATCGCCGTGGACAAGACCCTACAGGAGACCTGGACCTACCGCCTCGGCGGCGCCCCCGCTGAGGTGCTGCATACTTCCGTGTTGTATAACCAGTTGATCTTCTCACCGTACTCGATTGCCGGCCAGGACGACTATGAAGCCTACCATCGTATCCAGCACGGCCTGCAGGCACAGGCCTGCGACTGGGTCAGCCAGCACCGCCACTACGGCCGCGACCGAAAAAATGAAGATGGCACCACCCAGGCCCCGGGCACCAGCGATATCGTCTTCCGCCATGAGTTCGAAGCCTGGAAGCGTTATATGACCGCGCCTGATACATCCGCAGCTGGCACGGACTGAAGCAGATTATTCCGTTAGGAACCGCCTGTAACTTACCCCAGTTGCCGCTCCTTGATCTCGTCTAAGGTTTTGCAGTCGATGCAGAGGGTGGCCGTGGGTCTGGCTTGCAGACGCTGGATACCGATCTCACCGCCGCAGATTTCGCAATAGCCGTAATCGCCTGCATCCAGCATCATCAGCGACTCGTCTATTTTGCGGATGAGTTTCCGTTCCCGGTCGCGCGTCCTCAGTTCCAGCGCAAACTCTTCTTCCTGAGTGGCGCGGTCGTTGGGATCGGGAAAATTCGACGCTTCGTCCTGCATGTGATGGACGGTACGTTCCACTTCCTTCATCAAGGAGTGTTTCCAGTCGATTAACTTCTCGCGGAAGTGGGCGGCCTGGGCCGGATTCATATAGCTTTCTGACGCGGCAACGCCACGGTCGGGGCTGGCCGCAGAGGCGGTTGCAGAGGATTGGGCCTCGGTGACGTTTCGTTTCATCTCGTTTTTCTACCAGTGGGCGCCGCTAAAAATCAGTGGCGCCCGTGCAGCATAAGGATATGCCGTTTCCAAAAATGCCAAGGCAGGCATTTTCGGAAGTTACTTTAATTTTTATTTTGTGTCAATCTTGTATCAGGGCACTTGTATCAGGGCACGCTTGCCGGTATCGTAACTACTCATGCGCTTACGCAAAATCAAACTCGCCGGCTTCAAATCCTTTGTTGATCCCACTGTTTTGCAGGTTTCCGACAACCTGGTCGGAATCGTTGGCCCGAATGGCTGCGGCAAGTCCAATATCATCGATGCAGTGACCTGGGTAATGGGGGAGAGTTCCGCCAAGCATTTACGCGGTGAAGCCCTGACCGACGTAATTTTTAACGGTTCCGGCGCCAGACAGCCGGTCGGTCAGGCCTCGGTGGAACTTGTCTTTGACAATGCGAGGGGGAAACTCGGCGGAGCCTATGCCGGGTATGCCGAAATCTCCATCCGCCGGCAATTGAACCGGGATGCGATATCCACCTATTTTCTCAATGGCACGCGTTGCCGACGTAAGGACATCCAGGGTATCTTCCTGGGTACCGGTCTCGGTCCGCGCAGCTATTCGATTATTGAACAAGGCGTAATCTCCCGACTCATAGAAGCCAGACCGGAGGAGTTGCGCATGTTCCTGGAGGAAGCGGCGGGGATCTCCAGGTTCCGCGAGCGGCGCCGGGAAACGGAACGTCGCATCCGGCATACCCGCGACAACATCAGCAGGCTGACGGACATCTTAGAAGAACTGGAAAAGCAACTGGAACACTTGCAACGCCAGGCCCGCGCGGCAGAACGTTTCAAGGCGCTCAAGCAGGAAGAACGGCAGCTGCAGGCGGAACTGCTGGCGCTGGAATGGCAGGAGTTGTCGGCTGCTGCCGAAGACCGGCTTAATACCGTGCGCAGGCACGAAAACCGGGTGGAAGCAGGCCTTGCCGCGCTGCGCAAGGTGGAAACAGGCATTGAGACACAGCGACAGAGGTACAGCGCCGCGAACGAAGCGCTTAACATAGCCCAGGCTGAGTTTTACCAGGTCGGCAGCGACATATCGCAACTGGAGCAACGCATTGCCCATAGCAGAGAGCGCATTGAGGCGCTGACTGAAGAGGCCGCCAAGGCCGGGCAATCCGAGCAGGCGTTGTTGCGGCAACAGGCGGATGATACCAGGGAGTTAACCGAGCTCACGGACAAGATAGAACTGTTAGCGCCGCGCCTGGATCACGCCCGTAGCGCCGGCAGCGAGGCCCACCAGGCCTTGCGCGCGGCAGAGCAGGTTTGGCAAACCCTGCAACAGGAGTGGGATGCGTTACAACGCACGCTGGCCGAGACCGACACGCGCATTGAAGTGAATACCACGCGTAAGAGCCTGTTGCAATCAGGGATACTGGCGCTGGAGCAACGCCGCGCCGACTTACAGCAGGAAGCGGCAACGCTGTTCCCGGAGCGACTGCAACAGGAGCTAAAAACCCTGTCTGCGGCCACCGACGAAAGTGAGAGCCTGCTGGCGCGCAGGAAACAGGAATTGCAGGAAAGCGCTGCCAGCTTGCAGAACTACCGGGCTGCACTGACAGACCTGAACACACAAGTTCAGGCCATGCGCGCCGAACACCAGAAGAACGAGAATCGCATCACGTCCCTGCAGGCATTGCAGCGCGCGCAGACACTGGATGACACGGAAAGTCTGGAGCGCTGGTTAGCTGCACAGGGGTTGACGGATAGACCTCGACTGATAGACGGGATACGGGTGGAGCCCGGTTGGGAAGCCGCGCTGGAAATGGTGCTTGGGTCACGTTTACAGGATTTGCTGGTTACAGACTTGCAGGGTCTGGACCTGGACACAGCGTCACTGCAAACCGGTAACGCCAGCTTTTTGCTTGATAAGGCCGAGCCTGTCAGTTACCCACCCAAACCCTGGCCCAGGCTGATCGACATGGTCACAACGCCAACGCCTGTGGATGTCCTGCTGAACCGTATCTATCTGGCTGACAGTGCAGAACAGGCATGGTCGATCTGCCAGAAGCTCGATGAGACCGAGTCGGTGATCACCAGGGACGGCGTGTGGCTGAACAATTACTGGGTAAGGATGCAAGGCGCCGCAGAGACGCCCGGCGCGCTGGCGCGGGAACAGGAGCTCACCCGCTTGCAAGAAATCCGACAGGAATTGCAAGCCGGGATTAGCCAGCGGGAAGACGAGATTCGGCAAAAGAACAACCTTGTCGAGAAAGAAAATATTAAAAACAACAAGTTACTTATATCATTAAATAATCAACAAGAAGTTGTTACAACAACCAAAGCACAGTTTACAGAGTTAAAAACCCGGCACCAACAGAGTGCCGAGAGGGCGGTTCGGATTGAACAGGAACTAGGTGATTTGCAGGAGCGGGAACAGTCTGCGCAGGCCGAGATAGAGCAGCTCGAACCGTTGCTGGCGCAGGATCAAGAGCGCCGCCAGAAGCTGCTCACACAACAGGAACAACTGGCCTCAGGACGCGCTGAGCACACCCGGGCGTTGAACGAAGCCCGCGCCCACTGGCAGGAGGCCGGCGCCGACAGTCATGCCCTGGAATTGCAGGTGGCATCGGCCCGAACGCAAAAGGCTTCCTTTGCACAGTCGTGCCAACGCGGCGAGGAGCAGCTTGCTGCGCTGGCGCAGCGCCGCGGCGAACTGGAACAAGCGCAGGCTGCGCAGCAGGAACCGCTGCAACAACTGGGTGATGAACTGGAGCTCAAACTGGCGCAGAAACTGGGTTCGGAAACTGCCTTGGCAACGGCTCGGGAAACTGTCCAACGCCAGGAACAGCTGCTCAGAGACGCAGAGCAGGCGCGCGCAGAAAAGGAACTGGCGTTGCAGGAGTTACGCACAGAATTGGAGCAGGCCCGCATCCGGCGCCAGGAGACAACCGTCAGGGTGCAAACGTTAACAGAGCGGTTAGAGGCAATGGAACATACTCCTGCAGCCTTGCTGGAGGCACTGGATGAGCAGGCTGCGATACAACAATGGCAGGAGCGGCTGGGCGCAGTGGGGAACAGGATACAACGCCTGGGCGCCATCAATCTGGCGGCCATTGATGAATATGAGCAGGTCAGTGAACGCAAAACCTATCTGGACAGCCAGTATGCTGATTTGTCCACTGCGCTGGAGACGCTGGAGAATGCCATGCTCAAGATTGACAAGGAAACCCGCGCTCGTTTCAAGGAAACCTTCGAACGCCTGAATACGAACCTGCAGCAGAACTTTCCGTTGTTGTTCGGCGGCGGTCATGCGTACTTGGAAATGACTGAACAAAACCTGCTGGAAACCGGCGTGACGGTCATGGCCAGACCGCCGGGCAAGAAGAACAGCAATATCCACCTGTTGTCCGGTGGTGAGAAAGCGCTGACGGCCGTGGCGCTGGTGTTCTCCATCTTCAAACTGAACCCGGCCCCATTCTGTATCTTAGATGAGGTGGATGCGCCACTGGATGACAATAACGTGGTCAGGTTCAGTGAAATGGTGAAAGCCATGTCCAAAGACGTGCAATTTATCATCGTTACCCACAATAAAATCACCATGGAGATCACGCGCCAGTTGCTAGGTGTGACCATGCACGAGGCTGGCGTTTCACGCCTGGTGTCAGTGGACATTGACGCAGCAGTGGAGATGGCCGCTTCTGCATGAGTTGTTGAGCGCCAACCGATGGCAACGCCGGAAGCAAAAATTGCCGCGCTGCGACGGCAGTTGAACGAGTACAGCTACCGCTACCATGTTCTGGACGACCCGGCTGTGTCCGATGCGGAATACGACAGCCTGTATCGACAGCTGGCAACTCTGGAGTACGAACACCCGCACTTGGTAACCCCGGACTCGCCCACTCAGCGCGTCGGCGAGCAGCCGCTCAGTGAATTTTCCGAAGTACGGCACGAGCTGCTTATGCTGTCTCTGGATAACGCCTTCAGCGACGCTGAGTTGCGTGCCTTCGACAAACGTGTGCGGGAACGTCTGGGGCTGACTGACATCGACTATGCCGCGGAAGTCAAGCTCGATGGCCTGGCCATCAGCCTGTTATTCCAACATGGCAAACTGGTACGGGCGGCTACCCGTGGCGACGGCGCCACGGGCGAGGATGTCACCACAAATATTCGCACGGTAAAAAGCATTCCGTTGGCATTACGTGCGGCGGCTCATCCGGCAAAACTGGAAGTCAGGGGCGAGGTGTTTATGACTCGGGCCGGGTTTGAAGCCTTGAACGACAGGCAACAGGCCCACGCGGAAAAATTGTTTGCCAACCCGCGCAATGCCGCCGCCGGCAGCCTGCGGCAGTTGGACCCCCGCGTCACGGCCACGCGTCCCTTGCAGTTTCTCGCGCACGGTATTGGCGCCGTTGAGCAGGGCACTCTGCCCAGCTCCCATTTTGCCACCTTGCAAGCCCTGCAAGTCTGGGGCTTGCCGGTCTCACCCGATAGCGCGCGCGTCGCCGGAGTGGATGAGTGCATCCGCTATTACCGTGAGCTGGCAGCAAAACGTGCAGACTTGCCTTACGAAATCGACGGCATTGTGTTCAAGGTGGACGAGCGCCGCCACAGGGAAGAACTGGGTTTTGTCTCCAGGGCGCCGCGCTGGGCCATCGCCTATAAATTCCCGCCGGAAGAAGCTGTCACCGAGGTGCTGGAGATAGAGGTGCAGGTCGGCCGCACCGGCGCGTTAACGCCGGTGGCGCGCCTGCAACCGGTGCGCGTCGGCGGCGTGACGGTGACCAATGCCACCTTGCATAATGCCGATGAAATCCGCCGTAAGGATGTGCGCGTCGGCGATACGGTCAGCGTCAGAAGGGCCGGGGACGTCATTCCCGAAGTCGTGCGGGTTATCACTGCGCAACGGCCCGCAGGGGCTACGGCGTTCACCATGCCGGCGCAGTGTCCTGTGTGCGGCTCGCCCGCAGTGCGCACCGAAGGCGAGGTGGCAATTCGTTGCCGCGGCGGCCTGCATTGTCGCGCGCAGAGTATTCAGTCCATCATTCATTTCGCCTCCCGCGCGGCGCTGGATATAGTCGGGCTGGGCGAGAAGCTGGTAGAACAGTTGTTTGATGCGGGACTGGTCAGCACTATCGCCGACCTGTACCACTTGGAACAGGATAAAGTCGCAGCGCTGGAAAGGATGGGCGATAAATCCGCGGCCAACTTGCTGCAGGCGCTGGAGCAGAGTAAAAACACCCGTTTTGACCGGTTTTTATATGCCTTGGGTATCCGGGAAGTGGGCGAGACCACCGCGCGCAACCTGGCCCGGCATTTCCGGCTGGACGAACTCAAGCAGGCCCACGCCGAGGCGCTATGCGAGGTACGCGACATCGGCCCGGTAGTGGCTGCAAACATCGTGCAGTTCTTTGGCGATGAACGTAATATCGCGATCTTAGAGCAGGTGCGGGCAGCCGGCGTGCGCTGGGAGGACGAACAACCAGGGCCGGCCGACGATTTGCAGGGCAAGATCTTTGTCATTACCGGCACGCTGCCAACCTTAAGCCGCGCACAAGCAAAGGAAAAACTACTGGCTAAGGGCGCCAAAGTCAGCAGCAGTGTATCCGCCGCCACCAATTATCTCGTCGTCGGCGAGAACCCGGGCGGCAAACTTGACAAAGCCACAAATTTAGGTACAATCATACTTACTGAAGCAGAATTGTTAGAAATGTTAAAGGGCTCCTCTAAAAATTAGAGGTGCCCGCGCAGCATAAGGATATGCTGCCATTTTCAAGCACGTAAGTGCTTGAAAATGAAGGAAACGGAATGTCTCACTTTTTCGGGCACTTTTCCGTTTCCGTCTCAAAAATGCCACGGATGGCATTTTTAGAGGTTACTTAAACACCTTGTCCGAGTGACGGAGGTTTGCCATGGCTGCTGCAACTGCCATCAACTGTAAGGAGAAACAAATGGGAACGTTCTATACGGAATGTTTACTGGAAAATTATCAAAACCGCACGCGTTCGATACGGGTGCCCCAATTGCTGGTCGATACCGGTAGTGAATGCAGTTGGATTCAAGAGCAACGCCTGGAGCAGGCTGGCATCACTCCGGAAAAGAAGCGTCGTTTTGTCATCACCAATGGAGAGGTGGTCACTCGCCCGGTCGGATATGCCATCATTTACGTGAGCAACAGCTCCACGGTTGACGAAATTGTTTTTGCTCAAAAAGACGACATGGAGTTACTCGGCGCACGCACCATGGAAGGTCTGAACCTGTTGGTGGACCCTGCCAATAAGAAGTTGATTGACGGCGGCCCGATGCTGGCCGCCACACCGGTACTGGTCAACGACTGAGGTGTGCGGGTCAGTCAGGGTTGCAGGATCGTGTTGTGCGCCGATGCAGTCCGATTCGACACCGGATAGTCGAGAGAGTAATGCAATCCCCGGCTTTCCTTGCGCCGCAGCGCTGACTCGATGATGAGTTCTGCCACCTGAGCCAGATTGCGTAATTCGATCAGGTCGTTGGTAATGCGGAAGTTGCCGTAGTAATCGTAGATTTCCTCTTGCAGCAGCCTGATCCGGTGGCGGGCGCGCTGTAAGCGTTTATTGGTGCGCACAATCCCCACGTAATCCCACATGAACCGGCGGATTTCATCCCAGTTATGGGACACCACGACCTCTTCATCCGAATCAGTGACCTGGCTCTCATCCCATTCCGGCACGGACGGCAAAGGCGTGGCTCGATCAAGATGATGGCGGATATCCTGGTATGCGGCATGGGCGAAAACCAGGCATTCCAGCAGGGAATTGCTTGCCATACGGTTAGCGCCGTGCAGTCCGGAACAGGACACCTCGCCGATGGCATACAGGCCATCCACATCGGTGCGGCCGTGCGTATCAATCACCACCCCGCCACAGGTGTAGTGAGCTGCGGGCACAATCGGCACGGCTTGCCGGGCCAGGTCAAAGCCATATTGCCGGCAACGGGCATAGATCATGGGGAAGTGATCCATAATGAAGTCCTTGCCACGGTGGCTGATGTCGAGATAGAGACAATCGCTACCCAGGCGTTTTATTTCGTGGTCGATGGCGCGCGCCACTACATCTCTGGGCGCCAGCTCTGCGCGCGCGTCAAACTTTTCCATGAACCGGGCGCCGTCGGGCAACAGTAATTTTGCGCCCTCGCCGCGCAAGGCCTCGGAGATCAGAAACGACTTCGCCTCCCGGTGATACAGGCAAGTGGGATGAAACTGAATAAATTCCATGTTGGCGATCCGGCAACCGGCGCGCCAGGCCATGGCGATGCCGTCGCCGGTGCAGATATCGGGGTTGCTGGTGTACAGATAGACCTTGCCGGCGCCCCCCGTGGCAAGCACCGTGAAGCGGGAGCGGAATACTCGCACCCGTCCCGCACGCTGGTCATACACGTAAGCGCCGACACAGCGCCCATTTTTGAGAATGAGATCAAGGCTGGTATGAAACTCCAGCAGGTCTATGTTGCCATGTGCCCGCACTTGGCTTTCCAGTGTGCTTTCTATGGCAGCGCCGGTAGAGTCCGCCGCATGCAGCACGCGACGGTGACTATGGCCGCCTTCCTGGTGCAGGTGGAACTCCTGGCCATCGGCATCGGGGAAGCGGGTGAAATTGACACCTAAGTCAATCAGCCAGCGAATGCTTTCCCGGCCTTCTTCCACCACAAACCTGACCACTTCCGGGTCGCACAGGCCGCAGCCGGTCTTTAGCGTGTCATTGATATGCGACTCAAACGTATCCCGCTCATGCAGGACTGCTGAGACGCCACCCTGCGCATAGCGCGTCGCGCCTTCCTGCAAGGCCGCTTTGGAAATTACCGTGACCCGCGCCTGGCGGGCCAGTTGCAAGGCCAGGCTCAAGCCGGAGGCCCCGCTACCGATGATCAATACCTCAGATTGGCGCTGCTTGTCAGTCATCAGTTGGAGTGCAATAGGTGATGCAAGATAAGGGTGCCTCTAAAAATTAGAGGCACCCTTGCAGCATTATGGATATGCTGCCATTTTTAAGCACGTAAGTGCTTGAAAATGACAAATCGTCAGGATAGACGATTTGCACAGCCACAGGCTGCCCGTAGGGTTGCGTCCACGGATGGACGCAATGAGGGAAACGGAAAATCAATTTTTCCGTTTCCGTCTCTAAAAATGCTACGGATGGCATTTTTAGAGGTTAACATAATATAATGCCTCATTTACGCACAGATAGAACATTTCATTAGCACCTGCGCGTGCCCGGCTGACTACCACCATGGAACGTAACACACCAGACCAGATACTTGTAGAGCGGGTAAAACGCGGCGATAAGAAGGCCTTCGATGCGCTGGTGTTAAAATATCAGGGCAAAATTCTGGGTCTGGTATCCCGTTACGTGCGTGAACCCAGTGACGCCGGCGATGTGGCGCAGGAAACCTTTATCAAGGCTTACCGGGCCTTGTCCGGGTTTCGCGGCGATAGTGCATTTTATACCTGGCTTTACCGGATCGCGATCAATACTGCGAAAAATTATCTGGCTTCGGCAGACCGGCGCGCGTTAAACATGGCAGAAGATTTCGACGACATGGAACAAATCGATACCAGCGACACTCTAAAGGAACAGACGACACCTGAGCGCATGTTGCTTACCCACGAACTTCAAGAGACAATAATAACGGCTATTGCAGAACTGCCGGCAGATTTGCGCTCGGCAATCACTTTGCGCGAAATAGACGGTTTGAGTTACGAAGAAATTGCCACAGCCATGGACTGTCCCGTCGGTACGGTGCGCTCCCGTATCTTCCGGGCCAGGGAAGCGGTGAACAAACAGATAGAGCCCTTACTGAACGACTGAGTTTTATGAACGAAATGACGAAAGAACAGTTGTCTGCGTTAATGGATGGCGAGGCCGACGGTCAGCAACGGGAACTGATAGATGAATTGCTGCAGGACCCCGAATTGCTGGAAACCTGGTCCCGCTACCACCTGATTTCGGATTGCCTGCAACAACACGCGCCCGCACAAGGGACCGCACAGCTGGATCGCGATCTGGCCGCAAGGGTTGCCAAATCATTAGAGCAGGAACCCACAATCCTGGCGCCGACACGCGTTCCTGCCAGGCTGGTAAAACCCGTTACCGGTTTCGCTATAGCCGCTTCTGTTGCGGCGCTGGCTATCTTCGGCATACAGCAGCAACAGTTGCATGTCCCCCACAATGTCCCCCATGATGTCTCCGGGGCCCCATTACTGCAAGCTACGCCGGGAAGTGCGGCCGGTGGCAACATCAAGGCGCCGGTGCGCCAGGTGAGTACAGGCGCGGTGACGGCAAACCGGGAATGTGGGCTGCCGGAAGGAAGCAGGCAACAGACAGAGCAACGGACAGATAATGCCGATCTGGAGGAGGGCTGCCAATGATTGTTAAAGTAACACCTGAAGCTACCCTGCGTGATATTTTTAGCGGCGCGCTTAACCCAAGTTTAATATTTTCCGGCTGTCTCCTGTTATTACTTGTCTGTGTTCATGCCCCCTTGACAAGCGCAGCGCCGCTACCGGATTTCACCGACATGGTGCAGGAGAACTCCGCGGCAGTCGTCAATATCAGTACTGTTGCCAAACGGGATGATACGGAGGCATCCGGGCGCCCGCAAATCCCCGAATTGCCCGGCGACAGTCCGTTTCACGATTTTTTCCGCAAGTTCTTTGAAGAACAAGCGCCCGGCAATCCGGACGCGCCGCCGCGACAAGCGGCTTCCTTAGGCTCAGGCTTTATCATCTCCACAGACGGTTACGTTATTACCAACAGCCATGTGGTTGCCGACGCCAAAGAAATTATCGTCCGGCTCAACGATCGCAGGGAATTTGTCGCCGAGATAGTCGGCGCTGACCAACGCAGCGATATCGCCGTACTCAAGATCGACGGTAACGACCTGCCCGTAGTCAAACTGGGCAGTTCTGTTGACCTGGAAGTAGGCGAGTGGGTGCTGGCCATCGGTTCGCCTTTCGGCTTCGACTATTCAGTGACGCAGGGCATCATCAGCGCCATAGGCAGAAGCCTGCCCAACGAAAACTACGTGCCTTTCATCCAGACCGATGTCGCCATTAACCCCGGCAATTCCGGCGGCCCCTTGTTCAACCTGGACGGCGAGGTAATCGGAGTCAATGCCCAGATCTACAGCCGCACCGGCGGCTTTATGGGCCTGTCTTTCGCAGTGCCGATCGATGTGGTGCTCAACGTATATACACAGTTGCGTGAAACCGGGCACGTGACCCGGGGCTGGCTCGGCGTGCTGATCCAGGATGTCACCCGGGAACTGGCCGAATCGTTTGCCATGGACAAGCCGCATGGCGCGTTGGTGGCACAGGTGTTGCCCGACAGCCCCGCAGCCGCCGCGGGCCTTGAAGTGGGCGATGTCATCGTCGAGTATGACGGCACCGGCATCGCGTTTTCATCAGACCTGCCACCGCTGGTAGGGAACAGTAAAATCAATACCAAAGTGCCCCTCAAAGTCATTCGCGCCGGCACGCGTAAAACACTCAAGGTGCTGATTGCCGAACTGCCCGAACAGAACAAACTGGCCCGCGCTCAGAACCCTGCCTCGCCCACCGCCCCCGCCAATGCAATGAAAGTCCTGGTACGGAACCTGACCGACACGCAGAGAGAAAAACCGGGCATGCCAGAAGCAGGCGGCATCATCGTGGAAAACGTCATGCCAGGCCCCGGCCGCGCCGCCGGCATACGCCGAGGCGACGTAATCCTGATGATTAACAACGAAGACGTCACCGACGTATCACAATTTGAGCAACTGCTGGACGAACTCCCCCGCGCCCGCTCCGTCCCCATCCTCATCCAACGCGGCGGCGCCCCCACCTTCCTGGCGCTTAAATTGCCGGAGAATGACGAGGAAGAGTAGGGGAGGGATAAAGCGCTGTATTCAGTTACCTCACCAAGGGCGCTTTGCTCGGGGGCATCGTTGCCCTAACTCATACTGACCAGCACCTCGCCTCCCAGTGAACGGATAAACCGTTCCAGGGTGGCAACCTTGGTGCCGTGGCGCGGATCAAGGATACGGCGCACTTCGCTTTCTTTCAAATCCAGGGCTTTGGCAATCGCCACCTTGGTCTGACCGGATGCGCGGAATTTTATGTAAGCCGCCGCCTTTAACGCAGTGATTACCGGGACCGGAACCCACCGTTCTCCGGCCTGTCGAGCCGAAGGTGCAGGAATATCCCTGCCGCGATTGATACGGCCACATAAGGCCTCGTCCAGTGCATCAGCTGCATCAGCAAGCGCCTCTGCAATCGTATCGCCCTGGGTGATCGCTTCCGGGATGTCACGGCAGGTGATAACGTATCCACCGTCATCCGGGTCCTCGGTGAGAAGGACAGGATAAGTATATTTCATACTCTATATCTCCGCTTTATCAATCCCAAGCTGTTTCAACATAGCGTGGTAAGTGCATGTTTTCAGGTCATCTTTCCCTGAGCTCACTGGGTGACCCGTGTGATCTCCTCAACCGTGGTCACGCCAGACAGTGCTTTAGACAGTTCTTGCTGTAGTTGTGCGCACAAGGCCGGATCCGGCACGTAAGCCTACCGACAGGCGTGCGCACCAAGCGTTGCGCCTAGGGCAACCGCACACTTTTATACATATCACACAGGTTGTCCGAATAAAATCTCT
>JAPORZ010000223.1 GCA_026709915.1 Gammaproteobacteria bacterium | reverse complement strand
TTTCTCAGTTACATACCGGCGGGGTGTGCAGCGCTCTGATCATGAAGGTTTAGAGGTTACCTTATGTTATCCTGTATATCCTGTGCATCCCTGTTGATAATAATCAGTTCGTAAACTCTGCGCTTTGCAGGGTGAGGATCTCTTCTATCAACGGTTCCTGGTCCGGCGCGGCGCCCGGGATGACGGTCTTGATCTGGTAAATCTTGCCCGGCACTTGCTCGGACAGGATAAATTCATACACCTTGGGGGCGAATGCGGCGAACTGGCGGCGCCTGGGGTCGTTGATGTACGGGGTAATGGATATTTTCTCCCCGTCCACCTGCCCGCCGTCATATTCAAAGGTCACCGGCTCTATGGTGGCGCCTTCGGCAAAGGCCGACTTGATGCGCCGCTGAAAATAGCGCCAACTGCCCTCGGTCAGGCGGTTCATCTCATACACATCGCCCTGCATGTAGATCGTCAATACCGGGTTGCCGGTTACGTTGACCAGATTGTCGCGGCGCACACTCTGCTGGCGCTCTGCAGTGAAGAATGCCAGGTCCGCATTTTTGCTGCCATCCTCGTTAATCCCCAGGATGTCCAGGTAAACGGAGTCGCTGAAACCCTGCTCAAACGTCCCCCGCTTGACAAAATCGTAATACAGCCGGCCCGGGCTGCTGATATTTTGCAGGTGGTTGTCCAGCCAGAGTTTTTTTTCCGCCACGGCAAATTCGTAGGTAGCCGGGTCAACCACCGCGGAGTCGCCCATCCGGCCCAGGGTAGCGCCCTTGACTTCCACTTCATCAGCTGCATCTTCGGCCACCGCGCACGACGCCAACAACAACCACAGGACGCCAGCAATGACCCGCAGTTGAATGCCTGTTTCAGTCGTCATCATCGTCCTGTACTTCAATTTCTTCCAACGGCAGCAATGGCACCCCAAAACCCTCCATGATGGCGTCTATTTCTGTCTGGTTTTCGGCAATGAGTTGGTTGACTTTCGCGCGCCATTCCTGTTCCCCATGCCGGACCGCCATGGCCACGGTAAAGCTGAACTTCAGGTAGGGGTTCACGGGATCATCGCTCAATGGCAACATGATGAGATTCTCGCCGCCCTCCATGTTTCTGGAAAAATAGCCTACGATAGGCCCCCAGATAATCGCCGCGTCAATTTTTCCCGAAATCAGATCTTCGGTCATGGTCTTGCCGGGATACTCCTCAGGGTCGCCGGGCTGTCCCTGATAGGGTATCATGCTCCCCATCATGCCATTTGCCGCCACCCAGAACTGGTCCTGACCGCGATCGGTAACGCCGAACTTGATGCGTAAACCATCATTGACCCGTTCCACCAGCATTTCCGGCGAGGTCACATCATCCATGCCCCGTCCCTTGACCAGCACCAGTGCATAAGAAGACGTGTAATAAGGTTTGGTAGCCGCCGCCCGTTCGAAATTGACCGGCGCGCTCATCACCAGGTCACACTTGTAGCCGGGGCCTGACTCGGATTCTGCCTTGAGGGTATTGCGGATAAAGCCTATGCGCTGGGGAAAGAATTCATACTGCAAACCCACGCCCAGCTTCTCGGCGAACAACTCGGCTATCTTGTTCTCGAAACCCTGTTCCTTGCGGTTGGAAAAGGGCAGCATGTACGGGTCTGCGCATACTTTCAGGGTGGTCATTTCCTCGACATCAACCGCCATGGCGGGCATGGCGGACAGCAGCAACAGGCACGTCAGGTAATATCGTTTCATAGTCATCTACCTTTCTGTGTCATCAACCCTTTTTTGCGGCCCGCTGCACTTTCAGCAGCTTACCGATCAAACGTCGGTAAGGCCCTGTAAGGTTGGCCTTTGCGCTTTCCATAGCTGTATCAATGTTCACAGGTTCCCCCACCACAACGACACCCACCATACCGAAGCCAATATGAGGAATGCACACATAAGGGTACACCCCTTCTATATCCAGTTGGAAGGTAATATTGTTACCCATGCCACTTTTCCAGCCCTCCGCGCCTTCAGGCAGCATTCCTTCAAAAATCTTGCCGTCGGGAAGCGGCACCTTATTGATCGATACGGTGTCGTGGGAGGCCATGTTCACGAATTTGACATATTCGCCCGGTTGCACATAGATCACATCCGGATTGAAGATACGCGCTTCCGCATTGACGACATGGATCTGCTGGCCCGTCGCCGGCAAGGCGCATACAATAAACAAAACGGCTGTGAGTATTCTTGTTACAGACATGTTTTAAGTTCCCCTTGGTTATATGAAACTGGCTACGAGCCCCCTTGGTCAGAGGTTCCGAAAGCGGCCATTTTATCACAAACAGACAGAAACGGTACATGCCTTTTGATTGCTAACGCGCCGGTTAGTTCCCATAAGGTCACCTCTATTAATTAGAGGTGACCGTGCAGCACAGGGATGTGCTGCCATTTT
>JAPORZ010000242.1 GCA_026709915.1 Gammaproteobacteria bacterium | reverse complement strand
TGAAAATGACAAATCGTCAGGATAGACGATTTGCACAGCCACAGGCTGCCCATAGGGTTGCGTCCACGGATGGACGCAATGAGGGAAATGAAAAATCACACTTTTTCATTTCCGTCTCTATAAATGCCACGGAAGGCATTTATAGAGGTTCCCATCAGAGATTAGCGCTGCAACTGCCCCAGGTTAGCCTGCACGACGGCGCCGTTCATAACCGGATGGGCGGCACAGAAATACAGGGTTGCGGCGATCTCCGCCGGGTCAATCAGGCGCCCCATGGCGGTTTTTTGCGCCAGCTCGGCCAAGTCCGCGGCGTTGTGAGCAGCCAGCTCGCGTAACATATCCGTTTCGGTCAGGCCCGGGCAGATACAGGCGGTATGAATGCCACTGCCGGCCAGGTCCTGGCAGGTGGCGCGCATCAGTCCTGCGAGGGCGTGTTTGGAGACGCTGTATGAACAGGTATTTGGCACGGCTTTTACGCTCAACGTCGAGCCGACATAGAGCACGGCAGAGCCCGGTTCCATCAGCGGTAACAGTAGCCGGTTCAACTGCACCGGCGCGACCAGATTGATTTGCAATACTTGTCGCAACGTCGCTGCGGTCAAGTCCAATGCCGAGTCTGCGCCTAGCAGTGCGGCGTTGTGAACCAGGACGATATGCTGCTTGTGCGGGATGAGTGCATGTAACTCCGCGGCGGCGGCCTGGTCCCAGTCCGGTTCGCACAGGTCAACCGTCAGGTTCACCACGCTCTCCGGCGGCACCGGC
The DNA here is from genome assembly GCA_026709915.1 of Gammaproteobacteria bacterium. Classification (GTDB taxonomy): domain Bacteria; phylum Pseudomonadota; class Gammaproteobacteria; order Eutrophobiales; family Eutrophobiaceae; genus JAAXHV01. The sequence continues at coordinate 1,657 of JAPORZ010000242.1, read as the reverse complement.
GAGCGGGAAAGGTTGATGATGCGGTAACCATGTTCCCGAAACAGTTCAGTCGTCGCCAGACCAATCCCCTTGCTGCCGCCGGTAATAATCAAATTTTTTGTCATACTGCAAACTCTCAGTAGCTTCCAAAAATCAGAGGTTCCTTATACTACACCCTTGCCTGAATTGACATATCTATGACTCACACACCTTGCCGCTCGATATAGGGTAATATGGCGCTATGCCTGCAAGTACGGACATCATTGTCATCGGCGCCGGTATTGCCGGAGCCTCCGCAGCCGCAGAACTGGCGGCGACCGCACGCGTCATTGTGTTGGAACGGGAACCTCAGCCCGGTTACCACGCCACCGGGCGTTCCGCCGCGTTTTTCGCGGTTTCGTACGGCAACGCTGCGGTGCGCGCGGTCACAGCTGCGAGCGAGCCGTTCTATCGCGCGCCGCCACAGGGGTTTGCCGAGACGCCGTTGTTCAGGCCCCGGCCTTGCGTCTTTTTCGGTCGGCCGCAGCAGCGCCAGGCGTTAGCCTCACTCCACCAGGACATCCCCTCCCTGCACAGCCTCACCCCCGAACAGGTGCGAGAACGGGTGCCTGTTATGCGGCCTGACTACCTGGCAGGGGGGTTGCTGGACAGCAGTGGCGGCGACCTGGATGTGGATGCCATTCTGCAAGGGTTCTTGCGGCGCCTGCGGGCGCGCGGCGGCGAGTTGTATGCCGGCCGGGAAGTTCAGGCCCTATCCCGCAGTAATGGCCTGTGGGAAGTTGTCACCGGGAATGAAACACTGACCGCGCCGATCATCGTCAATGCTGCCGGCGCCTGGGTGGATGAAATCGCGCGCCGGGCCGGCCTCGAACCTCTGGGATTGCAGCCGAAACGCCGCACCGCCATGCTCATCGACGCGCCGCAAGGGCATGATGTCAGCGTCTGGCCGCTCATGGTCGATGTAGAAGAGAAGTTTTATTTTAAGCCGGACGCCGGCGCGCTGCTGTTGTCCCCCGCCGACGAGACGCCTAGCCAGCCTTGTGACGCCCAGCCCGAAGAGCTGGATGTAGCTCTGGCAGTCGATCGGTTTGAAACCGCAACCGGCCTGGATGTGCCCCGCGTCACCCGGCGCTGGGCCGGCCTGCGCACCTTCGCACCGGACAAGGCCTTCGTGGTCGGTTTCGACCCCCGCACGCAAGGCTTTTTCTGGCTTGCAGGGCAGGGTGGCTATGGCGTGCAAACCTCTCCCGGCATGGCGCAACTGGTAACCGCCCTGATCGCCACCACAGCGCCTCCAGAACAGGCCGGGCTCAGCGCTGACCTTATCAGGCAACTGGCTCCGGACAGGTTGATAAAGGTGTCTCTGTAAAGATAACCTCTAATTTTTAGAGGTGACCTGAAGTCAGCAGGCGCTGAAAGTCTGTCAGGACAGACAGGGACAACGGAATCGGCTATAATGCGCAGTCTTTAGGTAGCCTCTAAAAATGCCCTCCGTGGCATTTTTAGAGACGGAAACGGAAAAGTGCCCGAAAAAGTGGGACATTCCGTTTCCTTCATTTTCAATCACTTACGTGATTAAAAATGGCAGTATATCCCTATACTGCACGGGCACCTCTAATTTTTAGAGGTGCCCTTTAGGGCGTTCTTTTAACGTAACTCGCTATTCCGGGAGACAAAA
>JAPORZ010000066.1 GCA_026709915.1 Gammaproteobacteria bacterium | reverse complement strand
TTATATTGATCACACATTGAGATCAGGCCACCTCTAAAAATTAGAGGTTGCCATCAATATATCGGTATAATAAGCGTTTCCGGCGTCACCCCGACGGCCACAGCAAACAAGAGAAAACCATGAAAATTACCGGTTGTGAAATATTTCTGGTGGCGTTGCCCAATCGGCGGCACCACACCTGGGCGAGTAAGATGACGGCGCCGATCGGCTATCATGCCGTGCTGCGGGTAGATACGGATGAGGGGCTCAGTGGCTGGGGCGAAGCGCCGGCCGGGATTTCCTGGGGCGGCCCGCATAATCGCTATTACGGTGAATCGCCTGAGACGGTGCGGCATATAATCGCCGGGCACCTGATTGAAGCTATCAAAGGCCTGGACCCGCGCGACATCGCCGTCATTCATAGCACGATGGACAAGATGGTAAAAGGCAACCCCTACGCCAAGGCCGCCCTGGACATGGCCTGTTACGATATTGCCGGCAAGGCCGCGAACGTGCCGGTTTACCGGTTGCTGGGCGGACAATTCCGCGACCGTATAGAAGTGGCGCACTCGCTGGGCATCATGCCGGTGGAAAAATGTGTCGATGAGGCGGTTACCGCAGTTGAGGAAGGCGCAAAAACGTTGAAATGCAAGACCGGCCTGGACCCGGCGCGTGATGTCGAAGTGGTCAGGCGCCTGCGTGAACGGCTGGGAGATGAGGTAAAAATCAGAGTCGATGGCAATGAAGGCTACAACAACGTCTGGGAGGCCATTAACGTAACCCGGCGCCAGGAAGAATACAATATCCTGCTCTGTGAACAGCCGTTGATGGACAACAGGCAACTGGCTTTCGTGGCAGAGCGCATCGACTGCCCGGTCATGGCCGATGAATCGGCCTGGACTGTGCACGACATACTGGAACTCCATGAACTCAAGGCCGCTTCCTGTTTTTCCTGTTACGTGACCAAACCGGGCGGGTTGTACCGGGCCATGCAGCAGGCGGATATTGCCGGCGCATTGGGCATGTACAGTGATATAGGCGGTTCAATAGAGTCCGGTATCGGCAATGCGGCCAACCTGCATCTGGGCGCTGCCTCGAAGATCGCTACCTTGCCCAGCGTGTCTCCCGTATCCAGCCCTGCAGGCTCAACAGGGCCATCGGTAGCGGGCATTTATTATCTGGATGACCTTATTACCGAACCTTTCGGGTTTGAAGACGGCTGTGTGTTGGTTCCGCAAGGGCCGGGGCTTGGCATTGAAGTGGATATGGACAAGATAAAACGCTACGCAGCATCATGATCGTCGCGGTACTGGGCGCCGGCAACGGCGGCGCCGCCGCAGTAGTGGAACTGGGTCAGCGAGGTTTCAGGACGCGCTGGTGGAACCGTTCCGCGGCAACGCTGGCGCCTTTGCAACAGACCGGGGGTATCCGCTACCGCGGCGTCCTGGGTGAGGGGCTGGCAACACCGGATCTGATGACATCGAATCTAACCGCGGCTGTTGCGGGCGCAGATGTTATTCTCATCTGCCTGCCCACGCCAGCCCACGCCCCCATTGCCGAGGCCCTGGCTGGACTCGGCGTCAACACTATCCCCGTCGTTCTGAACCCGGGACAAACCGGTGGCGCGCTGGAATTTGTTGCGGCATTCAAGCGCCATGACCTTGAGCCACCGCCTACGGCGGAGTTTTCCACCTTGACGTATGTGGCGAGAAAACCGCAGCCTGATACGGTGTGGATTACGGGCGCGGCCAAACACGTCCGGGTGGCGGCGCTGCCGGGCGGCGCTGCTGCGCTGACCAGGGCCAAAGACCTGTACCCGGTGGCGACCGCCGCCGCCGATGTGCTCGCCACCGGCCTGGCCAACGTCAATATGGTCCTGCACCCGCCCGGCGCCATCCTGGGCGCAGCCTGGGTGGAGTCATGCCACGGCGATTTTACATTTTACGTGCAAGGGCTGCCGGATGGCGTCGGGCGCATCATGGCAGCGCTGGATGCTGAACGTCTGGCCGTTGCCGCCGCTTACGGGCACGAGTTGCCCGATCTGTTTACCGAAATGCAAGCCATCGGCACCATTGAAAGTGACGCCGATGGCAGCGCCGGGCTGGCCGCGGCAATCCGCGGCGGCGCTGCCAACAGCAAAATCAAGGCGCCGGATTCCCTGGCGCATCGCTATTACCGTGAAGACTTCTGGTACGGGATAAAGCCCTTGCTGGCGTTGGCCGGCATTGCCGGCGTCCAGGCGCCGGTCGCCAGCTCATTGATGCAGCTGGCGCAGCTGCTGGTGGGTGACACCGGCAATAACGAAGGCCGCTCTGCCGCAACAATGGGTATCGACGGCTTGAGCAAGGAACAATTACTCGGCCTGGTAACACATGGTAACCTCTAAAAATGCCCTCCGTGGCATTTTTAGAGACGGAAACGGAAAAATGCGATTTTCCGTTTCCTTCATTTTCAATC
>JAPORZ010000133.1 GCA_026709915.1 Gammaproteobacteria bacterium | reverse complement strand
GCGAGGCTTGGCGATGACAGCCGCACAGATGGCATATGGCCACTATCAGTTTCAGAGATTAAAGATATACAACCAGTTGCTTGAAACTTGTAAAACTGGAGTGCTGTAACCAAGCGAAAAATCCGGATAAGAACTGATACAACGCTACCAGAATAATTGACGAAAAGAACGGGAAGTAGCGGGCGATTTATGGCAGACTGTATGCTCAGACGACCTTACAGGAGTTAGTGATGACAAAGGCCGCAAGCGTGTTGCAGTCGCACTTGTTTCCAGAAAAGCAAAGATTCCAGCCCGATTCCGCTGCCAGTCAGAAATATACTCGCGGCGCGGCATCAATTTACTTTGACCGCGCCGAGAATCACTACGATAGCTGGCCGACCCCGACTTGTATTATCTCCGATGGGCCCTACGGAGTAGGCGGTTTTCCTGGCGATAGCCACAAGGTGGAATCCCTGGTTGAATGGTACAAACCACATATCAATATCTGGAGTCAACGCGCTACGCCAGAGACCACCTTGTGGTTTTGGAATACCGAAATTGGCTGGGCTACTGTACACCCGCTCCTGGTTGCACACGGTTGGGAGTATCGTTGCTGTAATGTTTGGGACAAGGGATTCGGACACATTGCGGGTAACGCCAACACGCAGACATTGAGAAAATTCCCGGTAGTAACCGAGGTTTGTGTCCATTACATCAAGGCAGCTGAATTCGAAGTTGACGGCAAGTCGCTGACCATGCAAGAATGGCTGCGCCATGAATGGAAACGCACCGGTTTGCCCCTTCGGTTAGCCAATGAAGCATGCGGTGTGATCAATGCCGCTACCAGGAAATATCTGACAGCCGACCACTTTTGGTACTATCCTCCTGTAGAGACCTTTGTAAAGTTGGTCAGCTATGCAAACCAACATGGCAATGTGAACGGTCGTCCGTATTTCAGCATGGATGGAAAATATCCCGTTTCCGCTGACCAATGGGCCAGATTACGAGCAAAATTCAAATGTGACGTGGGTATTACCAATGTCTGGCGGGAACCACAGGTCAGTGGTTCTGAGAGGATCCAAGGAGTACGAAACGGTATGAAATACAAGTTTCGCAGCTTGCATGGCAGTCAGAAGCCTCTGAAATTTATTGACATGATTATTCGGGCTTCGACTGGAACGGGCGATGTTGTCTGGGAGCCTTTTGGTGGATTATGTCCGGGCGCCGTTGTCTCTCATCTGTCCAGCCGTGAATACCATGCTACGGAAATTATCCCTGAATTCTATGAGGCCGCAATAAAACGGCTTGCCTCCCTGTGACAAATTCAAACAACCCTCACGCTCAAGCGACGCCAGCAAGGGAATTACCCGAAAATGACTGGGAACATTTTCGCCTCTACAGAGATGTCCGTGAAGCAATAGCATGTTTACCGATCTATTTTCGCACGGAGACTCATATTTCCGGGATCATGGCTACCGATCTGCATACCTTGAATACTGTGCTTGGAGCGACGATAGAAGAACAGGTAGTACGAACATTGAATTTGACAAGGAATACATGGGACCCGGATGAAGAGTATGCCCTCTACAGTTTTGTCAGACGGGCGCAGACTTTTTCCGGATGTCTTACTACGTAAAACATCAAGCGGCGAGATTCTTATAGGCATTGAGCTTAAAGGATGGTACTTGCTTGCAAAGGAGGCTGAACCGAGCTTGAGATTTCAAACCAGCGCAGCCGCCTGCAGTAAACAGGACTTGATTGTCGTAGTTCCGTGGGTTCTGGGAAATGTTATCAGCGGGTCGCCTGTTCTTTTTGAACCATTCGTCGAATCGGCAAAATTTGCCGCGGCATATCGTAACCATCATTGGCAATATATCCGAACAACCAAACTGCCCAAAGATATAAAAATCGCTGATGGAATTAGTCCATATCCGACTAAATCCGATCAGATCCTCGATAAGCCGGTATCGGACGGCGGCGGCAATTTTGGACGATTGGCGCGCACCGGTATTATGGACGAATACATGGAAAAACTTGATGACGTACAACTGTGTGGAATCAAGTCAGCCTACTGGCGAGAGTTTTTGAAAACTTTTCAGGAAAGTACCACTGATATCGAAGCGCGCACGCCTTGGATCGATTAAAAAAACGCGTCCAACAAGCGATGGACATTCCTTCTCCAAAGGCCAGAGCAACACTCTCAATAATCATTGAGCTTGAACGCCTTCTTGATGTGAGCGATTAACGATTCCGGGACGAAAACCAGTTCCGGCATTACGATCTCCCAGGTATCACATTTAATGCGCTCCTGATAATCGGGACCTGACTGTTCCCGCTTGCGGGTTATAATCGCAAACACCTTGGCGGACAGACAGCGCGTTCCCGGTGGCGCGGCGAATTTTTTTGCGAGGCGCCCTACCCTGTTGCGATCTTGATCGAGCAGTTCCCAGCGTCCTTGTTTGGTCTGGCAGGCTTGCAGGGGGTCGCCGGGATAAAGCGCGGCAAGGTGATGGTGCATGCGGTGGTTTGCGCCGTGGCGGCCGGCAAAGCCCATATCAATTTCATCAAGTTTCGGCCTCCTGTAATGGTAATAGAGTTCCGGGATGGGTGGCGGCAGTTGCGCTGGCTCACGGCGCAGCACCGAGGATACCGACATCACCCAGGCGTACCCGGTCCAGGGCGTCACTGCGCTCAGGGAGAGATAACAATCCATTGACTGCGACGCTACAGCCAATATTGTGCTGCTCCAGACCGGCTATCTGGTCCGCCATCAGCGCCACCAGCGGCGAGATGACTACGGTAAGGGCGCCGGTCTTGTCATAGCGGGACAGAGCTGGAATCTGGTAGCACAGGGACTTGCCGGTGCCCGTGGGTAGAATGCCCAACACATGCTCACCCGCCAGCGCCGCCTCGACGATGGACTGCTGCATGGGTTTACCCTGTGCATCGACCGGTTGTTCCCGAAAATCGCTGAAACCGAAGTAGCGTTTAAGTTCCTTAGGCGATGATAGGGGTTACGAGGGAACGCCAGGGGATTCAAGCGCAATGTGTCGAGCGGCGGCAACTCCAACAACTTTAGACCCGGCTGTGCGGCGCGCAGGTGAGGAATGTCAAATTCAATCAGGTTATGACCCAACAGATAATCCGCTCCGACTGCCAGCTCATCGAGCTTCGACAAAGCCCTGTGCAAGTTTCCACGCCGGGAGTTTCCGGGATAAACCAACGATTCACCAGTGTCCGAACGCACCGCAGCGAAAGCATGGAGGCGCTTGTCCTTTTTGCCAACTTCCAGGTCGAGCGAAAGACAGCAATGGGGGAATCGTCTCATTTCAACTATATGGACGTAAACGGGCGCAGAGACGTAAATTTACATAGCAAATTAGAGGGGCCTTTAAGGTCACCTCTATTAATTAGAGGTGACCTTGCAGCACAGGGATGTGCTGCCATTTTTAAGCACGTAAGTGCTTGAAAATGAAGGAAATGAAAAATCACACTTTTTCATTTCCGTCTCTAAAAATGCCACGGATGGCATTTTTAGAGGTTACCTTAAGAGAATCCTGATCGGAAAATTTATTTGTTGACAACACAACCTGTGATAGACTTTCTTCAATGAGTACCATCGACCTGTACAATGTGTTGCGCCGGATCCCGGAGGTCTCCGAACAAGAAGCCAGGGCTGCCGCGGAGGAGTCTTCCCGTCAGGACAAGGACATTGCTGAACTGAAAGTCGGCCAACGTTGGATTATCGCGATTCTGTTGTTGCTGGTCAGCTTGGAGCTTGTCCCGTATTTCGCCGCGGGTTAATTTATGCATGGCCGCTCTCGTGTGACTACTACTCTTTAACAGTAATACCCAGTATAACCTGCTGGCAGGGAGCGAACAACGATTCGGCGCGCCTTCAATAAAATCAATCAGTTAGTGAAATAAACCGTCGAAGTCGGGAAAAAGAAAGGGAGCCTTTCGGCTCCCCTTCTGCATAAGGCGCAAAGCTTTTACGAATGGATCAATTGCCGCAAGTATTGGCGGACATCGACCAGCTCCCGCCACCGCCTTTGCATTGAAAGCACTGGCGGACCAAGGCAAGTGTCGTCTCGGTCCCGCATCCGGTGTTAGACGGATGTGGCATCCATGCGGGGGAAGCTGGTGGACTGGGATCGGCGGGGGTTCTGAACCAGTTGTAGGTAACGGCGGCGTCCTTATCGGATTTGCCCCAGAAGTTCCCAGCCTCGGGTACCATCGAGTAGATGGCCAGGCAATAGGTACGGTCCGGCCTGGCCCGGATACTTTGCTGCCATGAGACCATGGGAACAGTCATTTTATGGCCGATGGACTGGAGGTTATTATTCCAGCAGGTGCCCCCGCCAGCGAATGCACCCCGGTCCCCAATTTCATAGTATTCGACCATGTAGGGCGGTCTTACGTGCTCAACGTTTAACAAACTATTACCGGCCCACGTGTCAATAACCTGCTGGGTACTGACGGAATAGCTCAACTCCCATTCGCGATTGGCGTTCAGGCTGGCGGTGGTGGAGATCGAAACAGGAGTAGGGGAAGGGAACCCGACCTCAATCGTGCCGGTGGTCTGCGCCCACACCGGCGTGGACAGCGCCACCACCAGGCAGGCCGCCGCCCGATATACCGGCAGCTTACGGGCAGCTTTCGGTGCGGCTATTTTGCCAGCTAAAGATTGTCGATAAGGGCTACCCCCCCCCCCCCCCCGATTTTTAGGGCAGTGTGCCAGTTTTGTCATACTCATCTCTCCGGTTTGTTGATATATGGAATTACAACCACCTCGCCTCAGAGTATAACATATTCCGGCCTCGGGCGTAATGCCATGCTTGCTTACCTGGTTTGACCACACTTTGAATCACATCCTCTGTCACTGCATGCCTGTCGCCTGCCTTTCATATTGATCTCCTGTTATGAATGTTCTATACTTGGTCCCGGGAGGTGAGGCAGAGCCCAGGTTGGTCGTAGAACCCGGCTATCCATAGCGGATTGTGCCGGGGGTCCGATGGAGAATTCCGCCTCCCATGTCTCACTTCCCTCTTTGCTGCCACCTGTCCTCATCCCACGGTCTGACTATGACCAATCCCTTGCGCTTCATCACATCATCTCGGCGGTCATCTCGAAAAACGGTTTTCAGCAACAGCTGACGCTGATCGATTTCAATCACGTGTCGCCACCAGCCGTCGTCCTCGTAATAAGCGATCAACGTATAACGGTTGCCTTGCCTATCGTAAGAGTCTGGCGGCTCGATCAACACCTCACCGTAATCCAGCGCATCCTGCACATTGCGCAACCGCTCTGCGTTTAGCTCTTGATGCCGGTTAAATTTCCCGGCCTTGATTTTCGATGTGACGATCTGCGCTGCCGTCGTAGCGCCGGCGCCGGCAATGGCATTTTCAACCTGCTGTGAGATAACAGCCATCGGCCAGTCGCCGACAGTACGAGCCCGCACCGCGGCGTCAAACTGCGGCGACCGCAATAAATCGCCCACCTGTGCCCGGGCAATAGCCGGCGGCGCCACCTACTGCATCCGTTTGATTGTCTGTAGCAATCTGCTACAATTATGACTTCTTGTAAAAAGAGAACATAAACTATGCCCAAAGCCTCATCACCAGTACGCTTGCAAGCGGAACTTATGCAGGCCGCGACAATGGCAAGCAGGCTACAGCAGCGCAGTGTTGCCGAGCAAATTGAATACTGGGCCGGGATCGGCCGCAGCCTATCCAGAGTAATTGATCAAAGTACCCTGCTTGAAGTAGCTGCCGGTCTGTCACGTCTGAAAATCGAGCCAGCCGCGCCGGTTGCCATCGCGCCTGAAGAGGTATTTTCAGACCTTGAGCGTGATCGAAAAAGCGGCAGGTTGGCGGACTCGGTTACAACCAGTTCTGTGCGTTATCAGGCATCGACTCGTCATCCCGGCAAACTTGAGCAGATATTGCCGGATGGTCGCGTGAATATTGGTCAATTCCATGATGGGGCATTCACACCGCTTCCGTAACAGGCCGCTTGAAAATGGCAAATCGACGATTTGCACAGCCGTAGGCCGCCCGTTTGGAATGAGAAATGCCGGCTAAACAACTCTGGCTTGTAGTGGGCGGCAATGGCGCCGGTAAGAGCACTTTTTATCGTAACCGTCTGGCTCCTCTTGGAATCCCTTTTGTCAATGCAGACCTGATTGCGAGAGAGTTGTTTCCCGAAGCGCCTGAGCTTCACAGTTATAAGGCGATGCAGATTGTCGAGGAGATGCGCGACAATCTGCTTGTGGAAGGGCGTAGTTTTTGTTACGAAACAGTCTTTTCACACCCGAGCAAGGTTGATTTTGTGGGTAAGGCCAAGGCCTTGGGCTATGAGGTTATTCTGGTAATGGTTCACCTGGAGCTGACTGAGCTCAACAAGGCCCGGGTTGCACAACGTGTCGAAGAAGGAGGGCATGATGTGCCTGATGACAAGATCGAAGCGCGTATTCCGCGCTTGTTACGTCTGGTCAAAGCCGTCATTCCTTTATGCGATCATGCTTACCTTCTGGATAATTCACTTGCAGATAATCCCTTTGTGCCGGTTTTGACGATGCATCATGGACAGATAGAAAAGACGCTTGATGATTTACCTTTACCTGACTGGGCGCGGCAATTAACTGATTTGTAAAATTTCGTAAATTATAATCTGGCGCCGTTTTGTCAAAACCAGAGGCGCCAGATTAACCGCTTGCCGGGAATCCATTACACTGGAACTGACATGCATACGACACGCAGAGAATTTATCCGGCTGACGGCGAGTCTGGCGCTGTTGTCTCTGGGAGCGCGCGGCGGCGCTGATGAAACCGGCGCCGGGCCAGCGGATGATGACGCTAATATGTTGGCGGATATCGTCTATCAACTGTTCCCCCATCCCGGCTTGGGCCAGGACGTATACACTCAGGTAACGGCCCGGTTAGGCGAGAAAATTGAACAATCCAGTGCATTGACGACCCTGCTGGACGAGGCCATGCAAGCCCTGGCGGGTGAGCCGCCCGAAGGCTGGGCTACCCTGTCGGCGTCGCAGCAAACGGCGGCTCTGGAACGGATTCAGCATACGCCCTTTTTTCAATTTGTTCTGAACGAGACTCTGGCGCTGATATACCGACACCCGCGCACCTGGGAGTTGCTGGGTTATGAAGGTTCATCGCTGGAGTTCGGTGGTTATATCAACCGGGGGTTTAATGATATTGACTGGTTGGAACGGTAATGGCAACCTCTAATTTTTAGAGGTGGCCTAATCGGAGCACGGCGTTTATATGAATAAATTCTCCCTGGACGATGCTTCGGTAGTGGTTGTCATCGGTTCCGGCGCGGGGGGTGGAACAGTGGCGGAAACGCTCACGCGCAGCGGTATTGACGTCGTTTGCCTGGAGGCCGGCAGGCGCTTGGACCCTGCCGAGATCGTCACTGATGAGGCTGCCATGTTCGGCAGGATTACCTGGCTCGATGAGAGACAGGGTAGCGGCATTGCGCCGCCGCCCTTTCCGGTCTGGAATTGCAAAACGGTAGGCGGCAGCACCGTACACTGGACCGCGACTGCCATCCGCTTGCTGGAGCATGAATTGCGCGCCCGCAGTCACTACGGCGCGGTCAAGGATACAACCCTGACGGACTGGCCGCTGAGTCTGGCAGAACTGGAGCCGTATTATGCGTCCGCCGAAAACCGGCTGGGTGTGACCGGGACGCATGGAATTGAACGCTTGCCGGCAAACAACAATTATCTGGTATTCGCGGCTGGCGCAAAAAAATGCGGCTACCAGGAAATCAACACCGGCAATCTGGCAATTAACTCAAGACCGCGCGCCAGCAGAGGCAGCTGTCTGCAACTGGGGTTCTGCTCCAGCGGTTGTGCGGTAGGCGCGAAATGGTCCACCCTGCACACGGATATTCCCGCGGCCGAGCGTAGCGGCCATTTTGAGCTGCGTCCTGAGTGCATGGCGATACGGGTCAACCATAACGGCCGCAGCCAGGTCAGCGGGGTGACATACCTGGATCAGCACGGACAAGCGCACACACAGGCCGCCAGAGCGGTTTGTATCGCTGGCAACACCGTCGAGACCACTCGCTTGCTGCTCAACTCCCGCTCCGATCGATTTCCCCGGGGGCTGGCCAACGGCAGCGGTCAGGTCGGTAAAAACTATATGCGCCACGTGACGGCAGCGCTGGTCGGCATTATGCCCGGACCGGTCAACCAGCAGCGCGGTGCGCACCAGGCGGGCATAATTTATGATGAGCGTTACCATGATGCAGCACGCGGCTTTGTTGGCGGCTTGTTGTTCGAAACCGTGAGCTTTACGCCGGAATCCATGGCCAGGTTCATCAGACCAGGCGGCTGGGGCCGGTCTTACACGGAACTGCTGGAGCAGTATAAACGCATGGCGGCCCTGCTGATCGTGGGAGAAGACCCGCCGCAGGCAAGCAATGCGATCACCCTGCACCCCACGCGCAAGGACCAGTACGGCCTGCCGGTGCCGGTAGTCCATTATGAACATCACCATAATTCCAGGAAGATGCTGCGCTACGCCCTGGCGCGGGGCCGCCGGATCTATACCGCCCTGGACGCCGAACAGGTGCTGGAGCTGGTGGATGTATTTCCAGCCACCCATAACATGGGTACTGCGCGCATGGGCGCTGACCCGGCCACCAGCGTCTGTAACCATTGGGGCCAGGCCCATGAACTGGACAACCTGTTCATCAGCGACGGCAGCCTGTTCCCCACTTCAGGCTGCGCCAACCCGACCCTGACCATCATCGCCCTGGCGCTACGGCAGGCGGAATATCTGGCTTCGCTGCTTGGGTCAAATTCGATTTAGCCGGCGCCAATGGCTCATTGTGTTCAAGGATGGATTGAATATAGACCAGGGCCGATTCCTTTTAATTTTTGCCGCTTCAGTCCCCTGGGAATAACTCCCCACCCCATAATCTGTCCAGGAAATTCCGCCATGGCAGCACCAATATATCACCAATTTTACGTTCGTGTTTTTCGTTGCTTACAACAATGCCCAGCCGTGGCCTGAACTCATCGTAAAATGCCTGCATGGACTTCAAGTCGGAATTATTTATGCGGCTGCTCCCTTTCACTTCTATGGCAACCTCGCCGCCGCCTAAGATAAAGTCAACTTCCTGCCCTGATTTGGTGCGCCAGAAATTTATCTCATAATGCAGCTCCCGGTACGCGCGGTGGGCATTCAATTCCATAAAAATGAAATGCTCCAAAGCCTTGCCGAACTGCTCGCCACGCGCTTCGGTCAGCCGGCGCTTGCCAAGGTGTCCGGCAATGCCAACGTCAAACAAGTAGAACTTGGACGCCTTGCTGATCACCTGACGGCTTTGCCTTCTTTTATATGGCGACACATAAGCGCCTAATAAAGTATCGACCAGTATCTGAAAATACTCTTTGACGGTCTTTGCATCAACGCCGCAATCCCGGCCGATGTTGGCGTAGTTGATTAACTCGCCGTGGGAATACCCCATGGCTTCAAAAAATCGTGAGAATGCGGGGATGTTGCGCACCAGGCCCTCACTGAATACTTCTTCTTTCAGGTAGTCCTGTGTGTATGCACGTAATGAGCGTTCATAATTGCGTCGTTGCAGGTAATGAGAGGGCAAAAGCCCCTGGTTCAAGACACGCAACAAGTCGAACTGTTCAATTTCAGGAAAGACAAACGGGAACATTTCAAACCGCCAGGCCCGACCGCCAAGCAGGTTGGCGCCCCCTTTTACCAGCTTTCTGGCGCTGGAACCACACAGGACAAAATTCAGCCCGGCATTCTCAATCAGCCAATGTACCTCATCCAGAATTGCGGGGACTTTCTGCACCTCGTCAAGGATAACAGGCGACCGCGTCGCTCTCTCCCGGTCTGCCAGCAAGCGTTCCCGTAGCAGGGCAGGGTTTCTGATGAAATCAAACGCGACATCCGTGCGCAGAAAATCATAGACGATACTGTGGGGGAATGCCTGCTTTAAGTAGGTGGATTTGCCAGCCTTGCGCGGCCCCCACAAAAACGCGGACTGACCCGTCTCCAACTCAACATTCAGGATTCTGCGTACCTCAACCATTCGGGAGCTAACTCCATAATAGTTAAACTATTGCGGATAATACCCCTGAATGGAAGAAATTTCAACTCGTCCGGATATTTGTTAATCCTGACTTTAAGGAACCTCTGATTTTCAGCGGCGCCTTTAATGCGGCAGGCTTGCCTCTGAGCCTTCTTCCTTGGGCACTGCTTGCTGCTCTACCAGCACCGCTTCGCTCTCTTCGACCTGCGAGCGCGGCTGGTCTTGCAAGGCTATTTCCAGCACTTCGTCGATCCAGCGCACCGGTCTGATAGTCAGGTTCTGCTTGATATTCCTGGGGATTTCGATCAGCTCCCGCTCGTTCTCGAAGGGGATCAACACCGTGTCGATACCGCCGCGCAGCGCCGCCAGCAATTTTTCCTTGAGGCCGCCGATAGGCAACACCTCGCCGCGCAAGGTGATCTCGCCGGTCATCGCCACATTGGCGCGCACCGGAATGTCGGTGAGGGCCGACACCAGGGCGGTACACATCGCCACGCCGGCGCTAGGGCCGTCTTTGGGGGTGGCGCCTTCGGGAACGTGGACGTGAAAGTCCCGTTCCTTGTAAAAATTCACGTCTATGCCCAGGAATTCGCTACGGCTGCGCACCACGGTACGCGCAGCCTCGATGGATTCTTTCATCACGTCGCCCAGGTGGCCGGTGCGGATAGCCTCACCCTTGCCCGGCACCACTGTTGCCTCTATGGTCAGCAGGTCACCGCCGATTTCGGTCCAAGCCAGGCCGGTGACCTGTCCGATCCGGTCTTCCTCTTCGGCGCGGCCATAGCGGAATTTCTTGACGCCAATCATTTTCTCCAGCCTGGACGGCGTCACGGAAACCTGTTTCAGACCAGCCTTCTGCAATAACCGGGTGACGACCTTGCGGCAGATATTGGCCAGTTCCCGCTCCAGGTTACGCACGCCCGCTTCACGGGTGTAGTAGCGGATAATCTCCTTGATGGCCGCTTCCCCCAGACTGATCTCCTCCTGTTTCAGGCCATTGCGTTCCAGCTGCTTTGGAATTAAGTAGTTGCGGGCGATATTTATCTTTTCATCTTCGGTATAGCCGGAGATACGGATGACCTCCATACGATCCAGCAACGGGGCCGGTATATTCAGGCTGTTGGCGGTGGTGACAAACATGACCTCGGACAAGTCGAAGTCCACCTCCAGGTAATGGTCGGCAAAGGAGTTATTCTGTTCCGGGTCCAGCACCTCCAGCAGCGCCGAGGCCGGATCGCCGCGAAAATCCATGGCCATCTTGTCCACCTCATCGAGCAGCAGCAGGGGGTTGCGAGTGCCGACTTTGGCCATGCTTTGCAGTATTTTCCCCGGCATGGAACCGATATAAGTACGTCGGTGCCCTCTTATCTCGGCCTCGTCGCGCACACCGCCCAGAGACATGCGAATGAATTTCCGGTTGGTGGCGCGGGCGATGGAGCGGCCCAGGGAGGTTTTTCCCACACCCGGCGGCCCGACCAGGCACAGGATCGGTCCCTTGGGCTTTTTTACCCGCTGCTGCACCGCCAGATACTCTAAGATGCGCTGTTTTACCTTGTCCAGACCAAAATGATCTTCTTCGAGGATCTGTTCCGCCTTGTTGAGGTCACGAGAAATTTTGCTGCGTTTCTTCCAGGGTACGTTGAGCAGCCAATCGACATAGTTCCTCACCACTGTCGCCTCGGCGGACATGGGCGGCATCATCTTCAGTTTACCCAGTTCGGTATCCGCTTTTTTGCGGGTGTCCCTAGGCATGCCCGACTTGGCTATTTTCCGGGCCAGTTCGTCCATTTCATTGGGCGCTTCGTCCATATCCCCCAGTTCCTTCTGGATCGCCTTCATCTGCTCATTCAGGTAATACTCGCGCTGGCTCTTTTCCATCTGCGACTTGACCCGCCCGCGAATGCGTTTCTCCACGTTCAGCAGGTCGATCTCGGTCTCCAGCAGGTTGATCAGGTATTCCAGCCGGGCGCGCAGGTCTGTGCGCTCCAGCATGGCCTGTTTCTCTTCAATCTTCACCGACATGTGCGCGGCGATGGTGTCAACCAAACGGGAAGGATCGTCGATACTGGACAGCGATGACAGAATTTCCGGCGGCACCTTCTTGTTCAGCTTGACGTATTGCTCGAACTGCTTGAGGGCCGGGCGCAGCAATATCTCAACTGCGCGCGCCTCGGGCAGTTCTTCTTCCAGCAGCTCGGTATTGGCAAAAAACATCGACTCCGTTTCGATATAACTGGCCACGCGCGCGCGCTGGGCGCCCTCTACCAGCACTTTGATGGTGCCGTCGGGCAGTTTCAGCAACTGCAGGATATTCGCCAGCGCGCCGACGTCATAGATCTCATCGACACCCGGATCATCCTCCCCGGCGCTCTTCTGGGCAACCAGCAGGATTTGCTTGTTGCCGCCCATGGCAGTATCGAGCGCCTGTATGGATTTTTCCCTGCCTACGAACAGGGGAATGACCATATAGGGATACACCACTACGTCCCGTAGCGGCAGTACCGGCAAGACCTGTAAGGGAGTTTTAGATTTGGTAGCCATAGCGATGGGGCCTCTACACCCTGTAGATGGGGGCGAAGGTAACGGATTCCAAGCGCATGATGAAAACTGCCTACCCGGTGGCGACCGGGCGCGGGTTAATCCGCATCGGACGCCGCCTTGGGCAACTCGCCACCCTCGTAAATCATCAGCGGCTTGGACTCGCCAGCGATCACACCGGTGTCGATCACCACCTTGGTCACGCCAGCTGTTGACGGCAGATCATACATGGTGTCGAGCAGCACGTTTTCCATGATCGAGCGTAGCCCGCGGGCGCCGGTCTTGCGTTCCATGGACTTGCGGGCAACTTTGCGCAAGGCTTCATCGCGAAACTCTATTTCGCAGTTCTCCATCTCAAACATGCGCTGGTATTGCTTGACCAAAGCATTCTTCGGTTCAACCAGGATTTTCACCAGTTGCGCTTCATCGAGTTCATCCAGCGTCGCCACCACCGGCAGGCGCCCGACGAATTCAGGAATGATGCCGTACTTGATCAAGTCTTCGGGTTCCACGCTCTGGATCAAAGCGCTCATACTCTTGCGGTCCGACAGGCTTTTTA
Organism: Gammaproteobacteria bacterium; assembly: GCA_026709915.1. Classification (GTDB taxonomy): domain Bacteria; phylum Pseudomonadota; class Gammaproteobacteria; order Eutrophobiales; family Eutrophobiaceae; genus JAAXHV01. The sequence continues at coordinate 9,806 of JAPORZ010000133.1, read as the reverse complement.
CTTCCGCGGCAAAGCCGATACCGGCTTTTTCCGAACGCTCACGAATAATCTTGTCCAGACCGGCAAACGCGCCGCCGCAGATGAACAGGATGTCAGCCGTATTCACCTGCAGGAATTCCTGTTGCGGGTGTTTGCGCCCACCCTGCGGCGGCACCGAGGCCACCGTGCCTTCGACCAGCTTCAGCAGCGCCTGCTGCACGCCTTCTCCGGAGACGTCGCGGGTGATGGAAGGATTATCGGACTTGCGCGAGATCTTGTCGATTTCATCAATATAAACAATGCCTGTCTGCGCCTTCTCCACGTCATAATCACACTTCTGCAGCAACTTCTGGATGATGTTTTCGACATCTTCACCCACGTAACCCGCTTCCGTCAGGGTAGTGGCGTCGGCAATGGTGAACGGCACGTTGAGCAGGCGCGCCAGGGTCTCTGCGAGCAGGGTCTTGCCGCTGCCGGTGGGGCCAATCAACAACACGTTGCTCTTGGCCAGTTCCACATCGGACTTCTTTACGCCCGGGTCCATGCGCTTGTAGTGGTTGTAAACCGCCACCGATAGAATCTTCTTGGCCGTATCCTGGCCGATCACGTATTCGTTCAGTATCTCATTGATTTCCTGGGGGGTGGGCAGGGAACTCGCAGAGCCGGAAATGGAACGCTCCTGGACCTCTTCCCAGATGATGTCGTTGCACAACTCAACGCATTCATCACAGATGAACACGGAAGGACCGGCAATCAGCTTGCGCACCTCGTGCTGGCTTTTGCCGCAAAATGAACAGTACAGGAGTCTGTCGCCTTCGCCCGCCTTGCCTTGTTTACGGGTACTCATGTCAGCTTGCCCACATAGAAAAAATTACCCACTGCAACTGCGCTAGCCGACGGCAGCCGCCTCGGACTGGCGCGTGACCAGTACCGCATCCACCAGGCCATAATCCCGGGCCTCTTCCGAACTCATAAATTTATCACGCTCTGTGTCGCGCTCTATCTTGTCAACAGGCTGTCCGGTATGGGTAACCAGAATCTGGTTGAGGCGCGCGCGCGCTTTCAAAATCTCTTTGGCATGGATGTCCACATCCGTTGCCTGTCCCTGGAAGCCGCCCAGGGGCTGATGGATCATCACCCGGGAATGAGGCAGGCAAAAACGCTTGCCGGCGGCCCCGCCCGCCAGCAACAAGGCACCCATACTGGCCGCCTGACCCACGCACATGGTGCTGACCTCAGGCTTGACAAACTGCATGGTATCGTACACAGCCAGACCGGCAGAGACCGAACCGCCGGGCGAATTGATGTAAAAATGAATATCCTTGTCGGGGTTTTCCGACTCCAGGAATAACAACTGGGCAACAATCAGGTTGGCTACATGGTCCTCGACCGGCCCCACCAGGAATATCACCCGCTCTTTCAGCAGGCGCGAGTAAATGTCGTAGGCGCGCTCACCGCGAGAGGTCTGCTCTACAACCATGGGCACCAGGTTGAGCGCTTGTATGTCTGCTTTGTCCATCATGTCGGATTCTGCCCTTTATTCACCAGTTCGTCAAACGACAATGATAATTTCTTTACTTTGCTGTGCTCGGCCACCCAGTCTATCAGCTCGTCCTCCAGCGCCAGCGCTTCCATTTGCGCGAAGCGTTCCTTGTCATTGTAGTAGCGGTTGATCAAGGCGCTGGGGTCTTGATAGGCCTGCGCCCGGGCTTCGATGTGCTCACGGATTTTTTCCGGTTTTGCCTGCAGGTTGTTGGCGCGTATCAGCTCGGCCGTGAGCAGCTGCAACGCGACCTGGCGGCGGGCCATCGCCTGTAAGTCCTGTGAGTCGGCAAGCCGGGCTGCATCCTCCTCACTCAGCCCCCGCGTTTCCATGTCTCCGGTCATCAGGGCCAGCATGCGCTGGGCTTCCGCGCGCACCAGGGTATTGGGCACCTCGATGTCATGCGCATCGTGCAGAGCTTGCATCACCGAGTCACGCACACGGTTACGCAGCGCGGCCGTAATTTGCGTGTCCATGTGGCGGCGGACTTCCTGTCTGAAAGCCGGTTCGCCCCCCTCGGATACACCGAAGTTTGTAAAAAATTCGTCATTGAGTTCCGGCAGCACGGCCTCTTCGACATGATTGACCCGGATTTGCATGGTCACCGCTTGGCCGGACAACCGGATGCTGTCGAAGTCTTCCGGAAAAGTCAGGCGCAGTTCCAGCGACTGGCCGGCAGTGGCGCCTTGCAACCCCTGCTCCAACCCCGGCAGATACCGGTCATCGCCGAGGGTAACGGCTATATCTTCCCCCTTGAGGTCTTCCTGGCCCTCATCATCAACCACAGCCTGATAATCAAAGTTAACCCGGTCTCCAGTGGCTGCCGCGCGCGCCACTTGCCGGAAATCGGGTCGTTGCCGGCGTAGTTTTTCGATCATGGCATCGACATCGGCCTCGGTGATCTCGCAGGTCGGTTGTTCAATGTGCAGGTCTGTCACCGGTTTGAGCTCTATCTCCGGCAGCACCTCAAAGGTGGCCGTGTAGCTCAGGCCCGCGCCCACCGCTTCCCGCAGCGGGTCAATCAACGGCTGGCCGACCGGTTTCAGAGATTCCTGGGTGATAGCTTCATAAAAGGATGAATTAACAAGTTTTTCAACCACCTCGCTGCGCACCTGGGCGCCGAAGCGTTGCTTGATGATGCGCATGGGCGCCTTGCCGGGGCGAAACCCCTGCACCTGGCTGGTCCTGCTCATGGATTTCAGACGCTCTTCCACTGCGCCGAGAATGCGCTCCTCCGGTACGTCAACCGTAATGCTTCGCTCCAACCCGCCGGTGGCCGCTACTGAAACCTGCATGTATTACTCACAATATTCATTCTCGTTATGGTAGGTGGTGCGAAAGGAGAGACTCGAACTCTCACGGGTTACCCCACTGGAACCTAAATCCAGCGCGTCTGCCAATTCCGCCACTTTCGCATCCCGGGCGGGACTCCATCGGCCGGCATTATACACGAAACCAGGATTGACACCTGCACAGGCAACACAGGCGACTGTTCAAAGGCCACCTCTAAAATACCACAGAGGGCATTTTTAGAGGTAGCCTACAGGTCACCTCTATTAATTAGAGGTGACCATGCAGCACAGGGATGTGCTGCCATTTTCAAGCACGTAAGTGCTTGAAAATGAAGGAAATGAAAAATCACACTTTTTCATTTCCGTGTCTAAAAATGCCACGGAGGGCATTTTTAGAGGTAGCCTACAGGCACTCCTCCGAGAACGCCTTGCAGGTGCGCACACACTTCCTGAGGGCCCGGTCGGAGCCGGCATTGAACATTACGCACTCTTCCCCCCAGTTCGAACAGACCGTCATGCACTGCTCATCCTGCCGCTGCTCCTGACGGGTCGCGGGCACTCGTAAGGTGGCAGTTTCACCCAGGGGTTGTGCATCGCTGTCATCTGTATCCAACGCCAGGGTGTACGGAACAGTACCACCGCCCGGCGCCTGCTCAGCCGCATGGGAAGAATATTGTCCTGCTACGACAACGCCAATTATGGCAACGAAAATCAGCAGACCATATAGAGATATCATACATTCCATCCGTTTAATCGAAAGCCAATCAGGGTGCCTCTGAAAATGCCACGGATGGCATTTTCAGAGGTTACCATTAGACCCTCTGATCAAGTCAGAGGTTCCCACAATACAGGCATATATCGTCAAATTCAATGACTGGAAGACTCAAGCCGTGGCGCCGACCCGCGGATGTGTTATGCTGGCATTCTTTCCAAACTCCGGGCTTCACCATGGATCACAGACCGTATTTTATTTTCGGCGATCTGGCCTCAAACGTCATTGCTGGCGCGATTAGTGCACTGGGTGCGGCGTGCAGTTACCGGAGCCTGAGGTTTAGCGGCGCTCATAGCTTATAACCATGAGGCGGATTCTTGCAGTGTTGTGTGTGGCGCTGGCGGTGGGGCTGCTGCACGGCGAGACGCGCACGAAGGCCATCCTGCTCAGTGTCAACGACGCTATTGGCCCGGCCATCACGGATTATCTGGAACGAGGACTTGAGCAGGCCCACGCGGCCGGGGCGGAAATCGTCATCATCCAACTTGATACGCCAGGCGGGCTGGACCTGGCCATGCGCAGCATCATTCAGGCCGTCATCGCTTCCCCCGTGCCGGTCGCCATTCACGTTGCCCCCGCCGGGGCGCGCGCAGCCAGCGCCGGTACTTATATGATGTATGCCGCACATGTCGCGGCTATGGCGCCGGGCACCAACCTGGGCGCCGCCACCCCGGTACAGATGGGCGGCATGCCCGGCATGGAACCGCCACAAAGACCCGACGCGCCGACACCGGAACCGTCGCCACAACCCGACGCGTCTGCCGCTGACGAAGATGCCGGCAACAGCGATGACCCAAGCGCCGCCAGCTATGACCCAAGCGCCGCCAGCTATGACCCAAGCGCCGCCAGCTATGACCCAAGCGCCGCCAGCTATGACCCAAGCGCCGCCAGCTATGACCCAAGCGCCGCCAGCTATGACCCAAGCGCCGCCAGCTATGACCCGAACGCCGCCAGCTATGACCCGAACGCCGCCAGCTATGACCCGAACGCTGCCAGCAATGACCCAAGCGCTGCCGGCGATGACCCAAGCGCTACCAGCGACGCTCAGGCCGATGCCGACGCGGCGCCGACAGGTCAACAGCAAGCCGTGCCGGGCAATGCCGAGGCCATGCGCAACAAAATCGTGAATGATGCCGTCGCCTATATCCGCAGCCTGGCGGAGCTGCGCGGACGCAATGCAAAGTGGGCGGAACAAGCGGTGCGCGCCGGCGCCAGCCTGTCCGCCGGCGCGGCGCTGGAAGCCGGTGTGATCGATATTATTGCCAGGGATATCCCCGACCTGCTGCAACAAACGGATGGGATGACGGTGACCGTACAGAACACGGAACGGACGCTGCATACCGACGGCCTCATCGTGGAAGCCATCGCGCCGGACTGGCGCAACGAACTGCTGGCTATCATCACCAACCCGAATATCGCCTATATCCTGATGCTGCTGGGCATTTACGGCCTGTTTTTCGAGCTGGCCAACCCCGGTTATGTCCTGCCCGGCGTCATCGGCGGTATCTCGCTGTTGCTGGCCTTGTACGCGCTGCAAGTGCTGCCGGTAAACTATGCCGGCCTGGGCCTGATGTTGCTGGGGGTAGCGCTCATGGTCGGCGAACTGTTCGTGCCCAGTTTCGGCATTCTGGGGATCGGCGGCGTGATCTCGTTTGTGCTGGGTTCGGTGCTGTTGTTCGACCGTGACAGCGGCCACCTTGCCGTTTCCCTGCCCTTGATCAGCGCCGTGTCGATATTATCAGCCGGCTTTTTTCTGGTCGTGCTGCGCTCCCTGTATGCCTCCCGACGCCGGCCCGTGGTGGCCGGCGCCGAGGAACTCATCGGGGCTACGGGTATTATTGCGGCCGATTTTGATGACAACGGCATTATTCATATTCACGGCGAACAATGGAACGCTCGATCTAAAACCCCGTTGCACAACGGCGCCCGCGCCCGCGTGACCGGCCGGGACGGCCTCACCCTGCTCGTTGAACCCCTATCACCCGCGGAGGATTCTTCACCATGATGTATCTCTACATTCTGATCGGCCTGGCCGTCATCCTGCCCCTGTTCATCAAGATCCTGCGCGAGTATGAGCGCGCGGTGGTGTTCACGTTCGGGCGTTTCACCTCGGTCAAGGGGCCGGGACTGATCATCATCATCCCCTTCGTACAACAGTTGGAGCGGGTGGACCTGCGCACCATCGCCATGGATGTGCCCAGCCAGGACGTCATCTCCCGCGACAACGTCTCGGTCAAGGTCAATGCCGTGCTGTACTACCGGGTTATCGACCCGGAACGGTCTATCATCCAGGTGGAAAACTTCCATGAAGCCACCAGCCAGCTGGCGCAGACCACCTTGCGCGCCGTGCTCGGCAAGCACGAACTGGACGATATGCTGTCACAACGGGAACGGCTCAATAACGACATACAGGCCGATCTGGACAAGCAGACCGACGCCTGGGGCATTAAGGTCGCCAACGTGGAGATCAAGCATGTGGACCTGGACGAGAGCATGATCCGCGCCATCGCCAAACAGGCCGAGGCCGAACGCGAACGCCGCGCCAAGATCATTCACGCCGAAGGCGAACTGCAAGCCTCGGAAAAACTGCTGGAAGCCGCCTCCATCTTAGGCCGCAACAGCAACAGTATGCAGCTACGCTACCTGCAAACCCTAACCGAAATTGCCGGCGAGAAAAGCTCCACCATCGCCTTCCCCATACCAGTGGATTTGCTCAAGACGTTTCAATTGCCAGATAAGGGGGAGCGTGATTGATGTGCCCCTGATTTTTAGAGGCCCCTTAGGGTAACCTCTAATTTTTAGAGGTTCCCTTAGAACGCCCGCGCCGCCGCCGCGGCCGCGGTGTGAGCGACACCTTGCATTGAGGGGCTTATGCTCAAGATCCTTGGCAAGCATGTACCGGCCACGAGCGCAGAGTGTAAAACGCAGATAGGCGATACACTCCGGGCTCGACTGACTGTACCGGAAGACTATCAAGAGAAATTCCCAAAGGTTTTATTGGACAAGCGACGCGATGACGTGCCTGAACTTGGGAAATTATTGGGCTACTTGCTGTTTGAAGAATAAAGCGGTAGTCCCACAGAGTTTTTATATCTGATGGGCCGTCAGGGATTCGAACCCTGGACCTTGGGATTAAGAGTCCCCTGCTCTACCAACTAAGCTAACGGCCCATCGGCGAGTATATCACGTTGCCCCTGGAGCCTGAAATTTCAGGTGGAGCTGCGTAAACAGGTTGGGAGGGTAATGTAAAGACTGTCGGAAGCCATGGATGGCTGTAGTCAAGCGTACACGGATGTATTCACAGCGTGTCTTTACATTGCCCTCCCAACCTGTCTGTAAGGGGTCAGGCCATTCCCGGAGGCGAAAAAGATGGGGTGAGTGATGGGGTTCGAACCCACGACCACCGGAACCACAATCCGGCGCTCTACCTGACTGAGCTACACTCACCATATCCGTACCGGGCCATACCTGCAGTGGGCCTGAGCCGACAGCCGCTAACGACCTGCCGCCTGCGGCTGGCAACATGCCGGGGCAAGTTACGGTAAACCGGCATTTGGCGCGCCCGAGAGGACTCGAACCTCTAACCCTCGGCTTAGAAGGCCGATGCTCTATCCGGTTGAGCTACGAGCGCAACACCTCGTCATTCCTGCCTCCCTGGTACTCTGTTCAGCAGGGACACGTCACACAATGGTCGGGGCAGAGGGATTTGAACCCCCGACCCTCTGCTCCCAAAGCAGATGCGCTACCAGACTGCGCCATGCCCCGAACCGCGCCATAAAACAGAGGCGGGATCATACGCCCTGAACAGGGCGGCGTCAATCAAAGAATTAACATGGATGTACAGGATAGACAGGATTATTCAATGTGAGTTGCCGGCAGGTGCGGGCAACGTATGCCTGATGTTCTCAGATGTCACCATGTCGCTGAAACTGCTACACAAGGCCACCTCTAAAAATTAGAGGCGGCCTTAATTATCACGCCTCCAGGTAGTACCCTCCGGACCATCTTCCAGAATGATGTCATGTTCAGATAGCTGTGCACGCAGCCGGTCTGCCGCGGCGTAATCCTTAGCGGCTTTGGCTTGTGCGCGTTGTGCTATCAGACGGGTTATTGCTGCGTCGGAGATGCCGTCTGCGCCGGGGCCGGCGCGCAGGAACTCTGCCGGGGTCAGTTGCAGGATGCCCAGGATGTCGCCGAGTTGCAGCAAGGTCCTGGCAAGATCGGCGGCGCGTGCGGAGGACTTGTCAGCGAGCCGGTTAATCTCACCGGCGAGCTCGTGCAATACCGTGATTGCCGCGCGGCTGTTGAAATCATCGTCCATGGCTTGCTCGAAACGCGCCTGGTAGTCACCGTCCGGCTCCCCGGCGCCGGGGTCGATGTCACGCAGGGAGGTGTACAGCCGGGTGAGGCCGGCGCGGGCTTCGTCCAGGTGGCTGTCCGAGTAATTCAGCGGGCTGCGATAATGGCTGGAGAGTATGAAAAAGCGTATCACTTCGGGCAGGTAACGCGCCATCACTTCCCGAATGGTGAAAAAATTACCCAGCGACTTGGACATTTTCTCATCATCGACGCGCACGAAGCCGTTGTGTATCCACAGGTTGGCGAAGGTGCGGCTACCGGCGCCGCGACTCTGGGCAATCTCATTTTCATGGTGCGGGAAGCACAAGTCCTGGCCACCGCCGTGGATATCGAAATCCGCGCCCAGGCAATGCGTGGACATGGCCGAGCATTCGATATGCCAGCCGGGTCGACCCCGACCCCAGGGCGAATCCCAGGCCGGCTCGTCGGGCTTTGCCGCTTTCCACAGCACGAAGTCCACCGGGTCGGTCTTGGCTTCCTGCACATCCACCCGGATGCCGACCCGCAACTCGTCAATATGCTTGCCGGACAGCTTGCCGTAGTCCGCGAACTCACTGACGTCGTAGAACACATCACCGTTCTCAGCCCGGTAAGCATAGCCGTTCTCGAACAGGCGGGCGATCATGGCGATAATCTGCTCGATGTGGTCGGTGGCTCTGGGTTCATGGTCCGGCGCCAGCACGTTCAGTGCGCTAAAATCTTCGTTCATGGCCTGGATAAAGCGCGCCGTCAACTGCTCGAACGGCTCGCCGTTGTCCCGGGCGCGGTTGATGATCTTGTCGTCAATGTCGGTTATATTGCGTACATAGTTCACCCGGTAACCGCGGTGGCGCAGGTAGCGCACGATCATGTCGAATACCAGGATCATGCGCGCATGACCGATATGACAATAATCGTAAACCGTGATGCCACACACGTACATACGCACCTGGCCCGGTTCGATGGGCTGGAATTTTTCCTTTTGTCGCGTGAGCGAGTTGTATATAGTCAGCATGGAGTGATGCGGCAACAACACAAAACGGGCATGGTATCAAAAGAACGCCCCTGATGGACACGTTATTTATCTCCGACCTGCATTTATCAAGCGCACGACCGGACCGGATCGAGTTATTCAGACGGTTTTGCGAGGGGCCGGCGCGCCATGCCGGCGCAGTCTATATACTGGGCGACCTGTTCGAGCATTTCTGGATCGGCAATGACGAACGCACACCGCCAGCGCCGGAAGTGATCGACATCCTGCGCGAATGCTGCCGGCATAACGAGCAGATTTACCTGCTGCGGGGGAACCGTGAGCTACTGCTGGACCGGGGCTTCTGCGAGCTGAGCGGCTGCAAGCTGCTGGGCGATGAGACCATCATTGACATCGACGGCCAACCTACGCTGATCATGCACGGTGACCTGCTCTGCAGCCGCGACAGAAGCTACCAACGCTACCGGCAATTTATGGAAACCCCACTAGTGCGCCGCCTGTTCCTGGGTCTGCCGCGGCCGTTACGACTGCTTCTGACCCGTGGCCTGCAACCGCTGCTGCAACGCTCGGCAACAGGCAAGCCACCCGAGATTATCGATGTGGATCAGGCCACCGTGGAAACCTACCTGAGCAAACACCATACCACCGAACTGATCCACGGCCATACCCACAGGCCCGGCGTGCACCATTTCACCCTGAACGGCAAGCCGGCGCGCCGCATTGTGCTCGGTGACTGGTATGAGCAGGATTCAGTGCTGGTATGTCGGGATGGAGAGCGGAAACTACTGCGCGTGGGTGAATACATTGGGAATTAACACAGCCCTTTCCCTCAACCGATGAACGCATCCTCCCCACCAAAGACAACATCGGTCTCGTTGAGCCCCTCGGCGC
>JAPORZ010000149.1 GCA_026709915.1 Gammaproteobacteria bacterium | reverse complement strand
AGCGAAGCAGCGCTTATCTTTGCCGATGCCGATGCGGACGCCCTGATGGGTTAAGGTGCTGTTTCATCTACTGGATGCCGGGTCAAGCCCGGCGTGACGAACGAAGAGCGCCGACATGACAAACAATCCGCGCTAATCTGCGCCATCTGAGGGCAAAACACAAAAACGATCTGTGTTAATCTGTACAGCCTGTGAAAAACCATATCATGTACAGATTTTGCCTGTTATCAGGCCTGCTGTCCGGCTTGCTGTCCGCAGGCGCGACGGAGGTTTATCCCAAGGCGGATTGGCAGCCACGCCCGTCGCCGTTTGCCAGCGCTGACGCCTACCCTGGCGGGGAATTCAAATTCTGGTCGGGGCCGTTTCCCAAGAGTTTTAATTACTACCTGGACACCACTGTGACCTCCAGCCGGGTGTTCAACCTGTTGTTTGAAACCCTGCTCAGCAACAACGGCCTGACGCTGGAGTTTGAACCGGGGCTGGCGGCATCCTGGTCGGTGTCGGCGGACCGGATGAACTTTGAGTTCCGGCTGGACGAGCGCGCCAGGTGGAGCGACGGCGTGCCGGTCAGCGCCCACGATGTGGCCTGGACTTACGCCGCAGTGATGAACCCGAAAAACCTCACCGGGCCGCACAAGATCAGTTTTGAGCGCTTTCATGCACCAGAGGTGATCGATGACCGGACAATACGCTTCACGGCCAGGGAAGTGCACTGGAAGAACCTGCTGGCGCTGGGGTCGTTCCACGTGCTGCCGGCGCATGTCTTCAAGGACCAGGATTTCAACAAAATCAACTTCGAGTTTCCGGTAGTGGCGGGGCCTTATACGGTGGAAACGATGCGGGAAGGGCGCGCGCTGACCCTCAAGCGCCGGGAGGGCTGGTGGCAACGGCAGCTTCCGGGCGCCGCTGGCATTGCCAATTTCGAGCGCCTGAAGTTCCGCTTTTTTGCCGAGCGGGAAAACGCGTTCGCCGAGTTCAAGACCGGCAACCTGGACTTCTACCCGGTCTATACGGCGTCGCGCTGGGCTGCGGAAACCCGCGGCGAGGCCTACGACAACAACTGGATCATCAAGCAGGAGGTGTACAACTACAACCCCATCGGTTTCCAGGGCTTTGCCATGAACCTGCGCCGCGACAAGTTTGCCGACCGACGCGTGCGCCTGGCCCTGGCGCACCTGCTGAACCGGGAAAAAATGAACCGCACGCTGATGTATGAATCCTATTTTCTGCATCGCTGTTACTTCGAAGACCTGTACGACGAGGACACGCCCTGTCGCGGGCCGGCGCTGCGCTTCGATAAGGAACAGGCCCGGCGCCTGCTGGCCGCAGCCGGCTGGCGCGCCGACCCGAACACCGGCCTGCTGGGAAAAGACGGCCAACCCTTCATCATCCACTTCCTGACCCGCAACCAAACCTCGGACAAGTACCTGGCCATCTACCGGGAAGACCTCAATGATGTCGGCATTCAACTGGAGATCGTGCGCAAGGACTGGGCAGCCTGGGTGAAGGATATGGACGAGTTCAATTTCGATATGACCTGGGCGGCCTGGGGCGCGTCCATGTTCAAGGACCCGGAATCGCTGTGGCATTCCCGGGAAGCCGACCGCCCCGGCGGGCAGAACATCACCGGTTATAAAAACCCGGCGGTGGATGCCATGATAGATGGCTTGCGCACCGAGTTTGACCTCAACCGGCGCCACGCCACCATCAGAGAGATTGACGCTATCTTAGCCAACGACATCCCCTATGTGCTGCTCTGGAACCTGAACTACCGGCGCCTGCTGTACTGGAACAAGTTCGGCATGCCGGACACCGTGCTACCCAAGTATGCCGGCGAGGCCGGCGCCTACCTGTTCTGGTGGTACGACGAGGATGCTGTGGCGGATCTGGAATATGCACAGGAGACGCAACTGCCGTTGCCGGGACGGGACGCGGTGATCCGTTTTGATGAAGTCTTTAAGTAGTAATGGAACGCACCCACTACATCATCAGACGCCTGCTGCTGGTCATTCCCACCTTTATCGGTATTACCTTTGCCTGTTTCGCGTTGTGCCAGTTCATCCCCGGCGGGCCCGTAGAGCAGGCGCTTATGACCATGCGCGGCATTGGCGAGGGGTCGGTGGACGCCGCCGCGAGCGCCGGGCCCAGCGGCATCTCGCCGGAGCAGCGCCAGGCGCTGGAGCGGCATTTCGGTTTTGACAAGCCGCTGCTGCAACGCTACTGGAAATGGCTGGCGCAGGACCGCATCGGCATGACGGTGAGCTCCTGGAAGTACCCCAACAAGACCGTGCTGGAGCTCATCGTAGAACGCTTTCCGGTATCGCTCATCTTCGGCCTTGCCGGGTTCTTTCTGACCTACCTGGTGTGTATTCCGCTGGGGGTGGCCAAGGCCATCCGCAACGGTTCCTGGTTCGATATCTCCAGCAGCGTGCTGGTGTTCATCGGTTACGCCATCCCCGCGTTTGCATTCGGTATGTTGCTGAAGATGATGCTGTCCGGCACCACCGAGGGGTTGTGGGACATCTTCCCGGTGAGCGGCTTTACCTCCGAGAACTTCGCCGAACTGTCCGTCGCAGACCAGGCCAAGGACCTGTTCATGCACATGTGCCTGCCGGTCACCTGCTACATGATCGGCAACTTCGCAGTGCTGACCCTGCTCATGAAAAACAGCTTGCTGGAGCAGATCAGCCAGGATTACGTGCGCACCGTGCTGGCCAAGGGCGCCACTTTCCGGCGCGCAATATGGGGACATGCGTTCCGTAATTCATTGATCCCCATCGCCACTGGCTTTGGCAGCATCTTCACCCTGATCTTCGCCGGTTCAGTGCTGATAGAGAAGGTGTTTGAAATCCCCGGCATGGGCCTGCTCAGTCTGGAGGCTATCGTCAGCCGCGACTACATGGTGTTCATGGGCATCCTGGCGCTGACTTCAATACTGGGACTGGTGGGCAGGATTTTTTCGGACCTCTGCTACATGTTCGTGGACCCGCGCATACATTTTGACGCATGATGCCTCATATTCCGTCATTCCCGTGCAGGCGGGAATCCAGTGCAGCAAAGGGTCGCCTCTCGGGCGACACCATATTTCACTGGATGCCGGGTCAAGCCTGGCATGACGAACAACAAGGAGGCGGACCATTTTCATGAGCAGAATAACAGCCGACTGGATTGACCCGATCACGCGCAAGCGTTTGCAGCGGTTTCGCGCCTACCGGCGCGCCTATTATTCCTTGCTGATCATCGTCTTTTTGTACCTGACCAGCCTGGTGGCAGAGGTGTTCTGCAACGATCGGCCGCTGTACGTGCAGTACCAGGGCAAGTCTTATTTCCCGGTGCTGTTCTTCTACCCGGAGGATACCTTTACCGGCAACGGTCTGCTCACGCGCCCGGACTACAAGGCCATCCATGCCACGCCCGCGTTTGCGCACAACGAGGAGAATTTCATGATCTTCCCGCTGCTGCCGTTCGGCCCGCAGGAGATCATCAAGGCCGAGTCCATCCCGGTAGGCAACGAGGTGCAGATCCGGGTGCGCCGCACCCCCCGGGTGGGTTCCGTGAACATCGACGCCGACCTGAGCATCCGCCGTGAGCAGCGCGCCGCGTGGTTTTTCCCGCCGGAGTATGAAGCTGTCGTGGGGACTAACTTCGGCGCGGTGTATGTGTTGCCGGAGCCATTTCTGCAGGCCTTAGGACAGCGCTTTGATAATCTGGCGGCCGACTCATACATGCAGGTTTTCACGGACCTGCCAGCAGTGGAACTGCATCTGTCACCGTACCGACCTCGCAACCGGCGCCCGGAAACGGTGCGCATAGTGCTGCGGGAACGCGCGGCGCAGCAGCAGGAAGAAATTTGGCTGTACACGCCTGAGGCCGGGCAGGTCAGCGCCGCGGGGGCTTTGTGGCAGGGGCTGACAGGCGCACAGCGGGAAGACATCCGGCGGCTGGCCGGGAACCGTGTGACGGCGCCGGTCGGTGACCTGCGTCTGGAGCATGAGGGCGCGCAGTACCGCCTTAGCTTCGAGAAGGAAGATGTGCGCTTCCCGTTCCGTCCGGTGGGGCCGCACCTGTTCGGGCTGGACGACACCGGTCGGGATGTGCTGGCGCGCATCTTCTACGGCCTGCGCACCTCGCTCAACTTCGGCTTGCTGCTGGTGGTGACCTCGCTGCTCATCGGTACCGTCATCGGCGCTGTTCAGGGCTACTACGGCGGCAGGATCGACCTCACCGGCCAGCGCCTGACCGAAATCTGGGAGGCCCTGCCGTTCCTGTACGTGCTGATCCTGCTGGGTTCGGTGTATGGTCAGAGTTTCACGCTGTTGCTGCTGGTGTACGGCCTGTTCAACTGGATTGGCATCTCCTATTACATGCGCGCCGAGTTTCTGCGTCTGCGCAACCAGCAGTTTGTCGAGGCAGCCCGCTGTCTGGGGCTGCCGGACCGGAAAATCCTGTTTCGTCATATTCTGCCCAACGCGCTGGTGCCGCTGACCACCTTCTTTCCGTTCTCTCTGGTCGGCGCCATCGGCACCCTGGCGGCGCTGGACTATCTGGGCTTCGGCCTGCCACCACCCACCGCCTCCTGGGGGCAGTTGCTGGCCCAGGCGCAGGGGCAGGCGTACTGGTGGCTGATTTTGTACCCCAGTCTGGCGCTGTTCCTGGTCATCCTGCTGTGCGTGTTTGTCGGCGAGGGGGTGCGCAATGCGTTCGATCCAAAGCAGTTTACGCGGCTGGAGTGAGGGGGGATAAATGCTTGGCAGCCACCTAGTCAGGTCTTCCTCAAGGGCAGAGCAGAAATCGTTGCAGGCTCCTGTGAGAACCTCAGACAAGTTGTTGTCCATACAGGGGCTCACGGTGCACTTTGATACCGATGAGGGCGTGGTGCAGGCGGTGAACGACCTGCACCTGGAGATCGGGCAGGGCGAGATCGTGGGCCTGGTGGGCGAGTCGGGTTCCGGCAAGACCGTCACCGCACAGAGCATCCTGCGCCTGACGCCGCGCCCACCGGCGCGCATCGTCGACGGTGTGGTAGAGTTCAACGGCGCGGATCTGTTGACGCTGCCCGTCGAACAGCTGCGGCGCCTGCGTGGCGCCGAAATCAGCATGATCTTCCAGGAACCCATGACCGCGCTGTCGCCGTTGCACCGGGTGGGCCGACAACTGTGTGAACTGCTGAGTTTTCACACCGATCTGGACCCGACCGCGGCCTGGAAACTGGGTGTGGAATGGCTGCGCAAGGTGGGCCTGCCCGACCCGCAACAACGCATGTCGTTCTACCCGCACCATTTGTCCGGCGGCATGCGCCAGCGCGTGATGATTGCCATGGCGCTGATGCTGAAACCGCGCCTGATCATCGCCGACGAACCCTCCACGGCCCTGGACGTGACGGTGCAGGCACAGATCTTCCGGCTGTTGCTGAGCATGAAGGAGGAACATACCTCGATGCTGCTGATCACACACGACCTGGCGGTGGTCTGGGAGGTGTGCGACCGCATCTACGTGATGAAAAACTCCCGCCTGGTGGAACATGGCAAGGTGGAAACCATTTTCAAGGCGCCCGCACATGACTACACCCGCGCCCTGCTGCACGCGGTGCCGCGTCTTTATGATGAACATCCCCCCTTGCTCCCGGAGTATGTGCGCAGCCATGGGACTCTTACTCCCCCGCAGCGCGAGCCACCCGCTCGCGCGCCCGCGCACGAACAGAGCCGGAGCGAGGGCGATCGCGCCAACCCCGCACAACACCTGCTGCGGGCCACCAATCTACGCGTCTGGTTCCCTGTCAAAACCGGCTTGTTCGCCCGCACTACCGGCCACGTCAAGGCCGTGGACGCGGTCGATTTCAGTATCAGCGCCGGTGCAACCGTGGGTCTGGTCGGCGAATCCGGCTCCGGTAAAACCACCCTGGGGCGGGCGCTCATCGGTCTGCAAGCCATCAACGACGGCAGTATCGTCTTTACCGGTACGGACGCGGCGACCGATATGAAGCCGGGCGGCACGGAGTTGGGTGACCTCAACCAACGCCGCCTGAAACCCTGGCGGCGCCACTTGCAGATGATCTTCCAGGACCCCTACTCGTCACTGAACCCGCGCATGACGGTGCTGGATATTCTCACCGAAGGCTTACAGGAACACGGCCTGCTGGACCTGCCCAAACCGGACAAGGCGGTGCAACTGCTGGAGGAGGTCGAACTCAGGGCAGATATGGTCAACCGCTACCCGTTTGAGTTCTCCGGCGGGGAGCGCCAGCGCCTTAACATCGCCAGGGCCTTGTCACTGGAACCGAAGTTCATCGTCTGCGACGAGGCCGTCAGCGCCCTGGACGTGAGCATCCAGGCGCAGGTCATCGAACTGCTGCGCCGCCTGCAAACACGTTACGGCATCGCCTACCTGTTCATCTCCCACGACCTGAGCGTGGTGCGGCAACTGTCAGAGCAGATCCTGGTGATGTACCAGGGCAAAATAGTGGAACGCGGCAACACGGCAGACGTCATCTTCCGCCCTCGACACGAGTACACCCGCACGCTGCTGGACGCCGTGCCCGTGCCCGGCGACCACAGGCGCCGACGGCGTATGCGTGGGGGTTGACGTGTTACGTTGCGTAGTTGCGGCAGCGGCCCTGCTGCTGGCCTCGTGCAGCTTCGACTACGAAACCAACGTGGCCAGCGGCACGCGCCAGGGCATCCTGCATATCGGCAACGGTGACGAGCCGCAGGAACTGGACCCGCATATCGTCACCGGGCATATTGAGCACAAGCTGTGTCTGGCTTTGCTGGAGGGGCTGCTGGCGCTGCACCCGCAACACCTGCAGGTCGTACCCGGCGTGGCCCACGACTGGCAGGTGAGTGAGGATGGCAGAACCTATCACTTCCACCTGCGGGACGATGCCCGGTGGTCCAATGGCGACCCGGTCACGGCCGCGGACTTTGTCTATTCCTGGCGCCGGGCGCTGCTGCCGGCGCTGGGCAACAACTATGCCTACATGCTGTATTACCTGAGCAATGCCGAAGCCTTCCACCGCGGGGAACTCACGGATTTCTCCAAGGTAGGCGTGCAGGCTTTGGACGACCTCACCCTGGAAGTCAAACTGGACAACCCGACGCCGTTCTTTCCGCACCTGCTCACGCACATGAGCTATTACCCGGTGCACCAGGCCACTATCGAAGCCTTTGGCGCCGCGGACGCGCGCGGCACGCGCTGGACGCGTCCGGGTAACTTCGTGGGCAACGGCCCCTTCAAGTTGCAGGAATGGACGCTGAACCGCCGTATCGTGGTGAAAAAAAATGAACAGTACTGGGATGCCGACACGGTGCGGCTGAACGGGATCGTATTCTATCCGGTACAGAACGCCACCACCGAGGAACGCATGTTTCGCGCCGGACAGTTGCACATCACCGGTACCATACCCACCGACAAGATCGCACGCTATCGGCGCGAGTGGCCGCAGGTACTGAAACTGCATCCCTTTTTCTCCACTTATTACTACCTGTTCAACACCGCCGCCGCACCGCTGCACCAGGTGCAGGTCAGGCAGGCCTTGAGCCTGGCCATCGACCGGCAGCAGCTGACGGACAAGATCACCATGGCAGGTGAGTTGCCAGCCTACAGTTACACGCCCCCGGAGGTGAACGGCTATACGGCCGACCCGGTACTGCGCCATGACGTGCACCAGGCGCGGGCGCTGCTGGCCGCGGCCGGTTATGCCGACGGCGCCGGTTTCCCGCCGCTGGAACTGATGTACAACACTTCGGAAGGGCACCGCCGCATCGCCATTGCGGTGCAACAGATGTGGAAAACCAACCTGAATATCGACGTCACGCTGGTCAACCAGGACTGGAAGGTGTATCTGGATAAACGTGACAGCCGCGACTACCAGGTGGCGCGCGCCGGCTGGATCGGCGATTACCTGGACCCCAACACCTTCCTCGACATGTACACCTCACACAGCGGCAACAACGACACCGGCTGGTCCAACCCGCGCTACGACGCGCTGATCGCCCAGGCCGCACAGACGACGGAGCAGCAACGCCGCTTCGCCCTGTTCCGGGCAGCGGAGAACATCCTTATGGCGGAACTGCCCATCATGCCCATTTACACCTACGTCAACAAGGCCCTGGTATCCCCGGAGGTGCGCGGCTGGCACCCGAACCTGCTGGATGTTCATCCTTACAAATACATTTCCCTGGTGTCCTCCGCAGATGACACAGACTGATACAGGAAATAAGGCGTCGCCCCTTATTTAACCGACATGGTCAGTTTCATTTTCAGGCGTTTGTTGCAGGCCATCCCGGTATTATTTGCCGTTAGCCTCATCACCTTCCTGCTGATCCATGCCGCACCCGGGGGGCCGTTTGCTGCGGAGAAGGCGGTGCCAGCGGAGATTCTGGAGCGCTTAAATGAGCGTTACAATCTGGACCAGCCCATTTACGTGCAGTTTTACGACTACCTCAGTCACGCCGTGCGCGGCGACCTGGGGCCGTCGTTCCGATATCCGGGGCGGACGGTCAATGAGATTATCGCGATCGGCTTTCCAGTCACGCTGGAACTGGGCTGTTACGCCCTGTTGTTCGCCCTGCTGATCGGCATCGGCAGCGGCGTGTGCGCGGCCTTGCGACCGAACACCTGGCAGGACTACCTGCCCATGACATTTGCCACCATAGGCTTATGCCTGCCCGCCTATGTGCTGGGGCCGTTGCTGGCGCTGGTATTCGGCATCTGGCTGGAGTGGCTGCCGGTGGCCGGCTGGGAACTGATTCCCGGGGACAAGATCCTGCCGTCTGTGACCTTAGGATCGGTGTATGCCGCTTATATCGCTCGCCTGAGCCGCGGCGGCATGCTGGAAACCCTGTCCCGGGACTTCATCCGCACCGCCCGCGCCAAGGGCCTGCCGGAGGCCGTGATCATTACCCGCCACGCCCTGCGCGTGGGGCTGTTGCCGGTGGTGTCATTCCTGGGGCCGGCGCTGGCGGGGTTATTGAGCGGCTCATTCGTGGTGGAGACCATTTTCCAGATCCCCGGCCTGGGGCGGTACTTTGTGCAAGGCGCGTTCAACCGGGATTACACCTTGATCATGGGCACTACCTTGTTGTTTGCCGGTTTGATTATCCTGTTCAACATCATCGCCGACGTACTGTTGGCCTGGCTCGACCCCAAAGTGCGCGCCGAGACTGTCTATGGCTGAGCCGCGCAGCACCTCGCCGCACCGCAATGCCTGGCGCCGGCTGCAACGCAACAAAGTTGCCATATTCGGGCTGTGCATGTTGACAGTCCTGGCGCTACTGGCACTGCTGGCGCCCTGGCTCAGCCCGTACTCATACTCTGCCCAGAATCTGGCGCTGGGGCCGAGCGCACCCTCGGCCGCGCACTGGCTGGGCACCGACCTGTTCGGGCGCGACCTGCTGACCCGGATGATCTACGGCAGCCGCGTGTCGCTGGCGGTCGGGTTCATCGCCACTGCGGTAGCGTTGCTCATCGGCGTCACCTGGGGCGCGCTGGCCGGTTATCTGGGCGGGCGCACGGACGCGCTGATGATGCGCCTGGTCGATATCCTCTATGCCCTGCCCTTCACCATCTTCATCATTCTGCTGATGGTGGTGTTCGGCAACAATATCATCCTGTTATTCCTCGCCATCGGCGCCGTGGAATGGCTGACCATGGCGCGTATCGTGCGCGGCCAGGTCTTGCATATCAAACAGCAGGATTACATCGAAGCCGCAGTGAGCCTGGGCGCGTCGCGCCTGCGCATCATCGTCAAACACGTACTACCCAACATCGCCGGCCCCGTGATCATCTACGCCACCCTGACCGTACCCAACGTGATCCTGCTGGAATCCTTCCTCAGCTTTTTAGGCTTAGGGGTGCAACCCCCACAAAGCTCCTGGGGCCTGCTCATCGCCTACGGCGTGGAAACCATGGAAGAATACCCCTGGCTACTGCTGTTCCCCGCCACCCTGCTGGCGCTGACCCTGTTCTCACTGAACTTCCTCGGCGACGGGTTGCGCGATGCGTTGGGTGAGAAATAAACTGGTACCAGCCATGCAGCCTGATTATTGGAGTCTGGTGTTACAGCAATGACCTAATCATTTTACGAACAAACCGCCTGCTGTTCAGTTATGGTAACCTATAAAAATGCCCTGATTTACCACGTCAGGGCGAAGGTGCAACGGCGTCTATATGCCGAATGATCAGTTGCGGGGTTTCCTGACCGTTGTAGCGGTTGACGCTCAGCTGGTAAACCAGTTGCAGCTGTTGTGCCGCGGCGATGGCGCGTTCATCCGTGTTGAACGAGATGGCATTCACCGCGCCTTGTCCGCCCTCTGGCAGGAGTGTCAGTTGCAGGTGCTTGCCGCCTCCCACCAAACGGCTCCCGGAGACTGAGAAGACGCCGTCGAACAGCGGTTCCGGGAAGCCTTGCCCCCAGGGGCCGGCCTGTTCTATGGCTGCGGCCAGTTCCAGGTTGAAGTGGGCGGGTTCCAGCGCGCCGTCGGTGGCAACCTCGGCGTCCGGCAGTTGTCCGCCCAGCAGGCGCCCGATCTCCGCATTAAACAGTTCCCGGAACCGCGCATACTCGGTTTCCTTGAGGGACAAGCCCGCGGCCATGGCATGACCGCCGTAGCGTTGCAGCAGGGTCGGGTGCTGTGTGGCCAACGCTTCCAGCGCGTCACGCAGATGTATGCCGGGGATGGAACGCCCGGAGCCTTTGAGCAGGCCGTCAGCGGCGCCGGCGAAGACAATCACCGGACGGTTCAGCGTCTCTTTGATCCTGCCGGCCAGGATACCGACGACACCCTCGTGCCAACCGGGTTCGTACAGACACACGCCGAAGGGAAACTCACCCTGCTCTAAGTCGGCGATGCGGCGTAAATGGTTATCAGCTTCTTCCTGCATATCCGCCTGCACCTGCCGGCGCGCACGGTTGATCCGGTCCAACTGCACGGCCACGGAAACCGCCTGGGAAAAGTCATCCGTGAGCAGACATTCAATACCCAGGCGCATATCCGCCAGACGACCGGCCGCATTCAGTCTGGGCCCCAGCATAAAGCCGAGATTGGCGGCGCGGGTTTGCTCCGGTTCAGTGCCGGCCACGCGGGCCAGGGCCATGACGCCCGGGGAACAACGCCGGGCGCGGATGCGTTGCAGGCCCTGTGCGACCAGGATGCGGTTGTTAAAATCCAGTTGCACTACGTCAGCGACAGTGCCCAGCGCCACCAGGTCGAGCAGCGTTGCCAGATTCGGCGCCGGTATGCCCTGCCGGTCAAACCAGTGCGCATCCCGCAAACCGGCCCGCACTGCCAGCAACACATAGAACATGACACCCACACCGGCGATACACTTGCTCGGGAAGCGGTCGCCAGGCTGGTTCGGGTTGACGATGACGTTGGCAGGCGGCAGCTCTTTACCCGGCAAATGATGATCCGTAATCAACACGTCAACCCCGGCGCTGCGGGCAAGCTCGACGCCGGCCAGACTGGAAATACCGTTATCCACCGTCACCAGCAGGTCGGGCTTAAACTCCAGGGCCTGACGCACCACATCGGTACTCAGACCATAACCTTGTTTGATGCGGTCCGGCACCAGATAGAGGACTTGCCGGGCACCCAGCATGGATAACCCGCGCAGGGCCACGGCACAAGCAGTGGCGCCATCCGCGTCATAGTCCGCAACCACCAGTATGCGCTTATCGGCGCGGATGGCATCAATCAGCAACACCGCCGCGGCGTCGATATGTTTCAGTGAGTCAAACGGCAGCAGGTTATGCAGTGCATAATCCAGCTCGCGGGCGCCGGTGATATTTCGAGCCGCAAACACGCGCCGCAAGACCGGATGCATGGCATCCGGCAGGCTGCATTGCCGAGGAACCGCGCGCCGGGTGATTTTCATGTGCGAATAAGCCTTAGCGCCAGTTTCAGGGATGCCCTGTGGGCAGCAGGCAACTGCTCAACACTCAGCAAATATAACCCGTTTGACCTCATCCGGATTGGCGGCGACTTTTGTTACCGGCGCGGCGCTTTGGCGCATGGCAATGTCCGGGTCTTTGAGGCCGTGACCAGTCAGAGTGCAGACCACGCTGCTGTGTGCAGGGATTTTGCCTGCTTCGATGTCGCGCAAAGCGCCAGCCACGGAGACGGCAGAAGCCGGTTCGCAGAATATGCCTTCCCGGTTTGCCAGCAGCGCTTGTGTCGCCAGGATGTCCGTATCGCTGAACTCGTCGAACCAGCCGCCGGATTCCCGGCTCGCGGCCCAGGCCAGTTCCCAGGATTGCGGCTGGCCGATGCGGATGGCGCTGGCGACAGTTTCCGGCTCTGCGACCGGCTCGCCGCGTAAAAACGGCGCGGCGCCGGCGGCCTGATAGCCCAGCATACGCGGCCGTTTGTCCGTGACCGCTTGCCTGAGGTAAGCGCACTGCCCGTCACAGAGGTTGCAGGCGCCGGTGGTCTGGCCGGCATACTCGCTGTAACCGATCCAGTAGGCGGAGATATTGCCGGCATTGCCTACCGGCAGGCAGTGGAAGTCCGGCGCGGCGCCCAATGCGTCGATGATCTCGAATGCCGCGGTTTTCTGGCCCTGCAAGCGGTACGGGTTGACGGAATTGACCAGAGTAATGGGTTCTGTGGCTGCAATCTGCTTCACCAACTTCATGCCGTCATCAAAATTGCCTTGTATCTGCAACACTACGGCGCCGTGGATCATGGCTTGGGCCAGCTTGCCCATGGCGACCTTGCCGTCCGGGATCAGCACGTAACAGGCAATGCCCGCGCGCGCGGCGTAGGCCGCGGCGGCGGCGGAGGTATTACCGGTGGAAGCGCACAGTACCGCCTGCGAGCCTGCATTGACAGCCCGGGTAATGGCCATGGTCATGCCGCGATCCTTGAACGAGCCGGTGGGATTCAGCCCTTCATACTTCACATACAAGCTGACGTTGCGGGCGTTAGCGACGGCGAGGTTTTGCAGTTGAATTAACGGAGTACTGCCCTCGCCCAGGGTGATGATGCGGGCGCCGTCGGCGACGGGGAGACGCGCGCGGTAGCGTTCAATCAGTCCCATTAGCCCAGACTTTCTACCCGGATCCGGTGCACGTTCCCGGCTATGGTGTCCAAGGCCTCAATATGTCTGATGGCAGTGTTCATGTTGCGCTCCTGCACGCGCTGGGTGAGTATGATGATGGGGACATGGTCGGCGCCCGGCGCCGGTTCCTTCTGGATGATAGCCTCAATGCTGATATCCAGGTTGCCGAGGATGGCAGTGACTGCGGACAGCACGCCAGGCTGGTCCACGGCTTGCATACGCAGGTAATAGGCAGTGTGGACATCTGCCATAGCCAACACGGAGAAGTCAGACATGGCATCCGGCTGGAATGCCAGGTGCGGCACGCGGTTGCCCGGATCGGTGGTCAGCGCGCGCGCCACATCTATCACATCGGCGACCACCGAAGACGCAGTGGGCAAGGAGCCGGCGCCGGCGCCGTAGTACAAAGTCGGCCCCACCGCGTCGCCCTGCACCAGCACTGCGTTCATTACCCCGTCCACGTTAGCGATGAGCCGCCGGGCCGGGATCAAGGTGGGATGCACGCGCAATTCAATACCGCTATCAGTGCGCCGGGTAATGCCCAGATGCTTGATGCGGTAACCCAGGGCGTCGGCGTAGGCCACATCCTGCTGTCCGATAGTGCTGATGCCTTCGGTATAGGTCTTGTCAAACTGCAAGGGAATACCGAAGGCCAGAGAACCCATGATGGTGAGCTTGTGCGCGGCGTCTATGCCTGCCACATCGAAAGTCGGGTCGGCTTCCGCATAACCCAGTTGCTGGGCTTCTTTTAATACCTCGGCAAAGTCCCTGCCCTTGTCGCGCATTTCGGTGAGAATAAAGTTGCCGGTGCCATTGATGATGCCCGCAGCCCATTGGATGCGGTTTGCCGCCAGCCCCTCGCGCAGGGCCTTGATGATGGGAATGCCGCCGGCAACCGCGGCCTCAAACGCCACGATGACGCCCTGTTCCTGTGCGGCGCGGAAGATCTCATTGCCATGCGCCGCGATCAGGGCCTTGTTCGCAGTCACCACGTGCTTGCCGTTGGCGATGGCCCGTAATACCATTTCCTTCGCCGGGGAGTAACCACCGATAAGTTCAATGACGATTTCGACTTCCGGGTCATCCACCACGGCAAAACCGTCGTCGCCAATCCGGCCCACCTGGTCGAGCCCCCGGATTGCATCAGCGTCATACTCCTTTGCGCCGGCGTGACTGATAATGATTTCCCGTCCGGCGCGACGGGCGATCTCATGGGCATTGCCGGTGAGCACAGTAACCACCCCGCCACCCACGGTGCCAAGGCCAAGCAGACCTGTTTTTATCGGTTTCATGGCGGGCATTATACAATGAACTGCCGGGAATGATTAGCAGGTATGTACTTCCGATAGTTGGGGACGACGCGGGGCATCCTGTTTATCCATGTAAATCAAGCCGTGTTTCACGTATAATTCAGACATGTCCAGATTTGCTGTAATCCAGATGGTTTCTTCCGATAGCATCAAGGCCAATCTTGCCCAGGCAGCCGAGCTGCTCGGGGAAGCGGCGCGGCGCGGCGCCGAGTTTGCCCTGTTGCCGGAATTTTTTCCCATGATGAGTGATGACGAGACGGCCAAGGTACGCATCGGGGAAGCGCCGGGCGCAGGCCCGGTGCAGGATTTTCTGGCTGAACAGGCCAGCGTCCACCGGTTGTGGCTGATGGCGGGCACTTGTTCCCTGCACAGCGCCGAGTCGGAGCGGGTGTATAACGCCTGCCTGTTGTACAACCCGGAGGGCCTGTGCACCCACCGCTACGACAAGATGCACCTGTTTGACGTGCAGGTGGAGGCTGAGGAGCAAGCGGTTTATAACGAATCCAACACCATCGCGCCGGGGCGGACCAGTGTCGTGGCGGACACCCCGCTCGGCCGGGTCGGCATGACCGTGTGCTACGACCTGCGCTTCCCGGAACTGTACCGGGAGTTGTCGAGCCGGCAGGCGGAAATTTTCACCGTGCCGGCGGCGTTTACCTACGCCACCGGCAAGCGCCACTGGGAGCTGTTGCTGCGCGCCCGGGCGGTGGAAAACCTGTGTTACGTCGTCGCTGCCAACCAGGGCGGACAGAATACACAAACCCGGCGCACCTGGGGGCACAGCATGATCGTTGCCCCCTGGGGCGACATGCTGTGCAGCCTGGAAGAGGGCCCGGGGGTTGCCTGTGCTGACATTGATCTTGCCGGAATGCACGAGCTGAGGCGATCTTTTCCGGCGTTGACACATCAGGTCATAGCCAAGCCGCCCGACACCGGAGCACTACCATGACGCAACAACTGGACATCGCCGCCCGGCAACTGCTGGCGCCAACCGGGATTGAGCGCCAGGACCTTGAACAGACCCTGGAGCGGATGATCGTCAATGATATTGACTATGCCGACCTGTACTTTGAATACTCCCAGGCCGAAACCTGGGTGCTGGAAGAAGGCATTATCCGGGAAGGGTCGCACAGTATTGACCAGGGGGTAGGAGTACGGGCCGTGAGCGGCGATAAGAGTGGCTTCGCCTACTCCGATGAGATAGTGCTGCCGGCCCTGACCGCCGCCGCCAAGGCGGCCCGCGCCATTGCTGGCAGCGGTGGCGCAAACACCTTGCAGGCCTGGCAGAACCGGGCTATGGCGCCCTTGTACCGCGACGCCAACCCGCTGGCATCGATCCCCGCGGCGGAAAAGATTGCCTTGCTGCAGCGCATCGACCGCGAAACCCGGCGCAAGGACTCCAGGATAAAACAGGTGATCGCCGGCCTTAGCGCCGCTTATTCGGCAGTACTGGTGGCCGCTAGTGATGGCGCTTATTGCGGCGATGTGAGACCGTTGGTCAGGCTTAACGTGAACGTCATCGTCGAGCATAACGGCCGCCTGGAAAAAGGCGGCTCCGGCGGTGGCGGCCGCTTCGGGTATGAATACTTTCTGGACCGCGATATCGTTTCCGGCTATATCGACGAAGCGGTAACCCAGGCGCTTGCCAACCTGGATGCCGTCCCGGCGCCGGCAGGCGCCATGACCGTGGTGCTGGGGCCGGGCTGGCCGGGGATACTGTTGCATGAAGCTATCGGCCACGGCCTGGAAGGCGACTTCAACCGCAAGGGCACCTCTGCGTTCAGTAATCGTATCGGCGAGCAGGTTGCGGACGCAAGCGTTACCGTGGTGGATGATGGGACTATTGAAAACCGGCGCGGGTCACTCACCGTAGATGATGAGGGCACGCCCACCGAGTCCACCACCTTGATCGAGCGCGGCATCCTGAAAAACTATATGCAGGACAAGCTCAATGCCAGGCTGATGGGGATGCAGCCCACCGGCAACGGGCGCCGGGAATCATACGCGCACCTGCCCATGCCGCGTATGACCAACACCTATATGCTGGCCGGCGAGCATGATCCCGAGGAAATTATCGGCTCGGTACAAAAAGGGGTGTATGCCTCGCAGTTCGGCGGCGGGCAGGTGGACATCACCAATGGCAAGTTCGTGTTCAGCGCCAGCCAGGCCCGGCTCATCGAAAACGGTCGCCTAACGGCGCCGATCAAGGGCGCCACCCTGATCGGCAATGGCCCGGATGTGCTCACCCGGGTATCCATGACCGGCAACGACATGCAGCTTGACAGCGGTATCGGCGTCTGTGGTAAAGACGGCCAGTCCGTCCCGGTCGGCGTGGGCCAGCCGACCATCAGGATCGACGAACTGACCGTGGGTGGAACATCCACATGAATTTCTTGCAAGAGACCGACCCATCGCAGCAAGGGACGGGCTTGAGGCCGTCCCCATGAGCTCGCCGATGGCATGAGTGACCTGTTCAAAATCCGGGGTTTTCTACCCTACATAGCCGTGCTGTTCCTGAACGCGTTCGTGGACCTGGGACACAAAGTCACCATACAGAATACCGTTTTCAAGACCTACGAGGGCGATATGCTGATCATGTTGTCGGCAATCGTCAACGCCCTGATCCTGCTGCCGTTTGTGCTGTTGTTCACTCCCGCCGGGTTCCTGGCCGACAAGTTTCCGAAACAACGGGTGATGCGCACCACCGCCTGGGGCGTAGTCGGCCTGACCTGCCTGATCACCTTGTTCTACCACTTGGGATGGTTCTGGGCGGCCTTCGCCATGACCTTCCTGCTGGCGGTGCAAAGCGCGTTTTACGGACCCGCAAAATACGGTTATATCCGGGAAATTGCCGGCAAGGAACGGCTGGCGCGCGCCAACGGCGTGGTGCAAGCGACCACAACCACTGCCATTCTCATCGGCGCCTTCGTATTTTCAATCCTGTTCGAGATGTTTTTGATCGACGCGGTTTTTTCCACTAAGGAAGAGGTGCTGGTCGCTATCAAAGGCATCGGCTGGTTCCTTATAGCCGGCGCGCTGGTGGAGCTGAAGCTGGCCTACCGCCTACCCGCCACGCAGGAACCGGACCCGAACCTGCGCTTCGACTGGGTCAAATACCGCACCGGCCGTTACCTGGTCGAGAACCTGGAGACGGTCCGCTCCCGGGAAGTGATCCTGCTGTCGATCATCGGCCTGGCGCTCATGTGGTCCATTGGCCAGGTGCTGCTGGCCGCGTTTCCGGCCTTTGCCAAGGACAACCTGGGTGTCACCGACGTCAGGGTCATCCAGGGGACGCTGGCCAGCGCCGGCATCGGCGTCATGTTCGGATCGCTGATCGCCGGCACACTGTCGAGAGGCTATATCGAGACCGGCCTGATCCCCATCGGCGCGCTGGGTGTGGCGGTGTGCCTGTTCATCCTGCCGTGGCTTGACACCATGCAGGCCCACTCCATCAACCTTATGCTGCTGGGTCTGCTCAGCGGGTTGTTCATCGTACCGCTCAACGCCCTGATCCAGTTTCACGCAGGCGAACGCATCATGGGCCGGGTACTGGCAGGCAACAGCTTCATCCAAAACGTGGTGATGCTGGGCTTCCTGGCGCTGACCGCATTGTTTTCCATGAGGGGGAGCAGCAACCTGCTGTTTCCGTTGTTGATGATAGTGGCCCTGGGCGGGACGATATACACGGTGTATAAACTGCCGCAGTCCCTGGTGCGGCTTATCCTGACCCTGATTATCGGTGAAACCTATTGGCTGCATGTGGAGGGTTTCAAGCATTTCCCCCATACCGGCGGCGTCTTGATGCTGGGGAAAAACATTCGCAGAAACTTCTGGCTGTTTGTTCAGCTGGCGTCACCGCGCCCAGTCCGTTTCGTGGCGAGCAGGAACATATTCGGGAACTTTTTCAGCAAGTTATTTTTCGGGTTCTTTCGGGCCGTACCCGGCGCCCCGAACCCGGCGACGCGGCAAACCGTCATTGAGTTGCTCGAAGCCGGCGAGGTGGTGTGTCTATGGTCCGATTCCGTCAGAAACAATGCTGAATGGCTGGCATCGTTGCGGGACAACAGCGACGGCTGGGTGACGCTGCCCTATATCATCAACATATACGGGGTAGAGAAATCAAAGACGGATCATATCGTTATTACCTTTGAACAGACGGAAACCGGAGCGGGGCGGGATGCGGAGACGCTGGAGACGGACTTGAAATCCGTACCCTAACAGTCATCATGCGGACGCGGGGACAGATTTGAAATCCGTCCCCCGGAAGCAACTCAGTCGGGGTTCTGCGCTCGAGACCTCAGTGCGTGGTCCAGCAGCACGAGGGCCAGCATCGCCTCGGCAATGGGCGTGGCGCGGATGCCGACACAAGGGTCGTGGCGGCCGGTGGTGGCTATTGCCGTTGCACTGCCGTGAATGTCAATGGTTTTCCCGGGTATGCGGATGCTTGAGGTCGGCTTGAGCGCAATGCTTGCGAGGATATCCTGGCCGCTGGAGATGCCTCCCAAGACACCGCCGGCGTGGTTGGACAAAAAGCCGCTTGTTGCAAGCTCGTCGCGATGCTGCGTGCCGCGCTGCGTGACGACCTCGAAACCGTCACCAAGCTCCACCCCCTTGACGGCGTTGATGCTCATCAGCGCCTTGGCTATATCAGCATCCAGACGGTCGAAGATCGGCTCTCCCAGCCCCACCGGAACATTAGTAGCGACCAGGTTTACGCGAGCGCCGATGGAATCACCGGACTTGCGTAGCTCGTCCATCAGGGCTTCGAGTTTCGCGACCTTGCCGGCATCCGGGCAGAAAAACGGGTTGCTATCCACTTCATTCCAGTCCTTCAGCTCCAGCCTGACCGGCCCCAGTTGCGCCAGATAACCGCGCACCTGGCAGCCAAACTGTTCACGCAGATACTTTTTGGCAATGGCGCCGGCGGCTACGCGCACACAGGTTTCCCGCGCCGAAGCGCGCCCGCCACCCCGGTAATCGCGCAGGCCGTATTTTTTCCAGTAGGTGTAATCCGCATGTCCGGGCCGGAACTTGTCCTTGATGGCCGCATAATCCTTGCTGCGCTGGTCTTCATTCTCAATCAGCAGACCTATGGGTGTGCCGGTGGTCCTGCCCTCGAACACCCCGGACAGGATTTTCACCCGATCCGATTCCCGCCGCTGGGTCACATGCCGCGACTTGCCGGGCTTGCGCCGGTCCAGATCATGCTGAAGATCAGCCTCACACAACGCCAGCCCCGGTGGACAGCCGTCAACAATACACAGGTAACCATAACCATGGCTCTCGCCGCAGGTGGTTACCGTAAACAGTTTTCCGATGGTGTTACCGGACATGGTTACTGTCACCTACTGCTTCATAACGAGTGGTGCGCTGCTGCGGCGTCCTGCCGGCAGCGGCAATCAGCGCACGCAGGTCGGTGGCGGTGAACTCCTGCCCGTGCGCGGCGCCGGCGGCGCGACTGATGCTTTCGTTCATCAAGGTGCCGCCCAAGTCATTCACTCCGGCATCCAGGCAGGCCCTGAGCCCGTCCCGGCCCAGTTTCACCCAGGAGGCCTGAATGTTGGTGATATGAGGATGCAGCGCCAACCGGGCGATGGCATGCATAAGCAACGCCTCGCGGAAGGTCGGGCCCTTGCGGGTCCCGCCATTGCGGTACATGGGCGCTTCCATGTGCACGAAAGGCAATGGCACGAACTCGGTGAAACCGCCCGTTTCCTCCTGCAAGTCGCGGATGCGCAACAGGTGGCGCGCCCAGTTCAGCGGTTGGTCTATGTGGCCAAACATGATAGTGGCAGTCGATTGCAGTCCCAGCGCATGGGCGACGCGCATGACTTCCAACCACTCTGCCGTATTCAGCTTGTCCGGGCAAATAACCTGCCTGATCTCGTCATCCAGAATTTCCGCGGCGGTGCCGGGTAACGTGCCCAGGCCAGCCTGCTGCAATGCGCCCAGATAATCCTTGAGCGGCAGGCCCAGGGTTTGCGCGCCTTGCCTGATTTCCAGCGGGGAGAAGGCGTGCACGTGCATGTCCGGCTGAGCCTGCTTCACCGCGCGCAAGATGGCGAGGTAGGTCGCGCCGGTGTAGTGCGGGTGGATGCCCCCTTGCAGACAGACCTCGGTTGCCCCCCGCTGCCAGGCATCGGCTACCCGCGCCTGTATCTCTTCCAGGGGCAGGTCATACCCGCGCGCGCGCAGGTTCTCCGCCACGCGCCCCTTGGCAAAGGCGCAGAAGCTGCAACCAAAATAGCAGATATTGGTGTAGTTGATATTGCGGTTGACGACAAAGCTGACCGAGTCGCCATTCACGCGCTGGCGCAGGTCATCGGCGGCTTGCAAAACCGCATCTTCGTCAACGCCGCGGGCGTTGAACAGCGCCACGATGTCGGTCTCGCTGAGGCGCATGCCGGTCATGGCCCGGTCGATAATGGAACCCAAACCATTCCTTGCCGCGGCCGGATAGCTCCACCCCTTATCCCGGCCCTCTCCGGCAAGGGGCGCGGGCGTATTGGCCTGCCATTCCCGCAACACCTCCCCGCTCCCCGGCGCCCAGTTATCCGGGCGGGCGAAGCCGGCGGCGTCAGTTTTCCGTATCACGTGGGTATGCAGAGCCGGGTCGATCCAGGTATGCCGCGCATGGATATATGCCGGGTACACCGGCAGTCTTGGCGTCAACGTCTTGCCGGCTGCCTCAGCGGCAGCCCGCAGCCGCTGCAGGTGCGGCCAGGCTGCCTCCGGGTTAACATGGTCCGGGGTCACGGGTGAAACCCCGCCCCAATCGTTAATGCCCGCCTCGATAAGGTCGGGCAAAGCCTCATCCGCAGTCAGGTTGGGCGGCGCCTGTATGTTCATGTCGGCGCCGAAGATAATGCGCGCCGTGGCGATAGTCCACAGCAGTTCTTCCAGCCCGGGCTCCGGCGCATTGTACATCTTGGTGCCGGGCTTGCGCCGGAAGTTCTGGATGATGAGCTCCTGAATATGCCGATGCGCGTCATGCAGTTCCTTTAAGGCCAGCAAGGCTTGCAGACGCTCGTCTCGGGTCTCGCCAATGCCGATAAGGATGCCGGAGGTAAACGGTGTGCGCGCCATACCGGCTGCGGCAATGCTGTCCAGGCGTACCTGTGGTTGTTTGTCCGGCGAACCGTAATGCGGCCCGCCCTGTTCACACAGGCGCGCAGAAGTACTTTCCAGCATCAACCCCTGGGATACCGACACCGGACGCAACTCCTCAAGCTCAGCGCGGGTCATCACGCCGGGGTTCAAGTGCGGCAGCAGACCGGTCTCATCCAGCACCTTCTGCGCCACCGCGCGCAGATAGGACAGGGTCGAAGCATGACCCAGCGCCCGCAGTTCATCACGCGCAGCCCGATAACGCAGCTCCGGCTTGTCCCCCAGGGTAAACAAAGCCTCGTGGCAACCCGCCGCCGCTCCGGCCCGAGCTATATCCAGCACCTCGTCAATGCTAAGATAAGCCCGTTGCCCCGGCCGCGGCGGTTGTGCAAAAGTGCAGTAATGGCACACATCGCGGCACAACTTCGTCAACGGAATAAAAACCTTGGGAGAGTAGGAAACAACCCGCCCGTGCCCCTCATCGCGCAGCGCCGCCGCCTGCTCCATCAACTCGCGTACATCAGAACGCGACCACGACAGAATTTCATCAATATTTAACATGGATATACAGGATGATCTGATTTGAACAGTGAAAACCAAAATCTGGAAAGTTTTCTTTGATGTTATCCACGCTGATTAAAATTCTGAGATACAGTTGTAAACCATGACATAGTTATTGCAAACATCACTTGTATTACACGTTGTCCTTGCTTTGGTGCCTCCCGAATACGACACAATTTCTTCGCTGGTTGCGCATGTTGTCTGAGAGGACGTATCAGCGCAATTCCAATAGTAATCTGGATGCGCAACGCGATTTGAAAACGAACAATATTTTTGTGCCAAGTTCAACGGAGCTTCTTCATTGAACCTGTTTTTACATGTCTCATACCACTTTTCAGTGTCGCGACATACGGTATCGAGCACTACTTTTGTTTCTTCCCATTTTACAAGGGTCGGCGATTTGAGATTGGTACTTAGTAAACATCCACCCGTTATGAGTGTATAGGTTAATACAGTTATGAGTTTCAGTAATGTGTTGTTGATGCTTGATTTGTTCATTCGTCGACACTTGTCATTTTGGGTGTGGGTTTGTTTTATCTACCAAGGACTCGCAGGGGCAAGTAGTGTAGAGATTTCTTTACGATTTTTTATTATTATGGCATGAGAAATTTAGAGAATCGGAAATTATTTTTTGGTGATGAATTGGAAAGAGAAAAACGTAAAACTAACGACACAGCGCTTATCAAATAACACTGGAAAACAAACAAATGACTGATACCATAATAGACAGAAACCCGGCTATTCTGGGCGGCACACCCGTCTTCGCCGGCACACGGGTTCCTATCCGTATTCTGATGGAGCATTTAGAGTCAGGATATGATCTGAAGTATTTTCTGGAACACTTCCCCTCTGTCAGCCGGGAACAAGCTATTCACTTAATCGAACTGGCCACAGACAAACTGACGCGAGATACAGAACATGAAGTTGCTGCTTGACGAGTCTGTTGACCATGAGTTAGCTGCCCATTTTCCTGAAAGATTCGAGGTCAAGACCGTAACCGAAATGGGATGGTCCGGCACTGATAATGGGGAACTACTCAGAATTGCGGCAGCTGCGGGATTTAAGGCGCTGATTACCGTTGACAAAAATATTGAGTTCCAACAGAACTTAGATAATTTGCCGACGGCAGTCATCATCTTGTCAACACCGCGTAGCGTCATTGATTACCTTAAGCCATTGATAAAAGAAGTGACCTCAACTCTGGAATCTGATCCGGGGAAGAAACTGATAAAAATACGAAAAGCTATTTAACTCGCCTACATGGATCAAAAGTAGGCGCCGGCCATCTATCAGATTTAAGACACCCATTGAAACCCCGTCCGTTTTATCCATCTTGGGAATTTTGGAGAAAACCCAACTGCTTCGTAAAAATTGAACATGAAACGCTTGACGACCTTGCTGAACCATTCTTCCAACACCTTTTTGTCTTCTCTCTCAAACTTTTGTTTGAAGAACTTCTTGGCCTCTTTCAGGTTGTTGGTATACAAGGTTTCGGGAACATTAGCGGCACGTGCTGTCTGCTGTCCAAGAATTTGAGTCTTGAAGCATTCATCACTCGGGCTATCTTTCTCATATCCAAAGATGTACGCCTTGTACCCGTCTCGGTCTTGGTATAAGAAAGT